>JAZQJI010000038.1:0-63734 GCA_045541475.1 Oscillospiraceae bacterium | reverse complement strand
CTCGCAGTCGCTCACATAATTTCGACCGCTGCGCCTTTGCTCACTTCGCTGTATCTGCCACAGGCAGCGCTCAGCCGCAAAGCTGCCAGTTCCGCCACACCCGCATATTAAATTTTTGCTCTTGAAATTAACCTGCCAGAGCTTGCAGGGGATAAATGCACAGTTATCTCTGCGGGACTCTTGCGGTGCCCGAAATTATTTGCTCGCAGTCGCTCACATAATTTCGACCGCTGCGCCTTTGCTCACTTCGCTGTATCTGCCACAGGCAGCGCTCAGCCGCAAAGCTGCCAGTTCCGCCACACCCGCATATTTAATTTAGTATCTCATCAACCAAATTATAATACCATAATTATTGCAATATGTCAAGCAATAGAGGAAAATTTGTGGTGTGATTATACCAATAAAAACGCTTGCTGTAATTTTTTTAAAACAGCAAGCGTTAATTGTTTTATGATGTATACGGCAGATTTTTTATTGAACCTACTGCATATCTTGCAATCAGTGTCGCATCGAGAGCGTTGATTTTTCCATCAAGATTTACATCAGAATTGATAATACCTTGTTCGGAAAGTGCAGCAGCTGAAATTGAATATCGTGCAACAAGTGTGGCATCCATGGCGTTTACTTTGCCATCGCAGTTTGCGTCGCCATACAAAATTTCAGTTTCCGATTTTGCATAGGGTTCAAGCACAAATTTTTGTCCGTCACCGCCCCAATACTCCCACTGGCAGATATTAGCGCCGTTCTCAAGGCTTATACCGTAAACATCGGCACAGCGTACACCGTTTGAAACAGCTGTAAGCAATGTGTATGAGCCGTCCTTGTTGACATGAATTATAAATTTTTGCGAGATGTCGCCTTTATATTCATCAAGATAAATATTTGCGCCATCTGTTGTTAAAGCGTTTTCAACAGTCAAAGCTTTTCCATCTGCGGATTGTATTGTATAAGTGTTGTCGCTTTGTTTTGTAAAAGTCCATGTTTTAATATCACTTTGTATAGCATTGCCGTCGTTTTCAGATATAAATAATCCGCTGTTGATATTTTTTATTGTATAATCGCCATCGTTAACCATTGGGTAAACAGGGGAGATATCCCAAAGCTGACAATCTCCGCCCCAATATTCCCATTGATTTATGTTTCCGCCGCTTTCGGTTGACCAATCGTATACGTCAAGTCCGGCAGCATCGTTTGAACATTTTGAAACAATACCGTAGTATGTTCCGTTCTGCACAATTTTCCAAAGCTGATTATCCGCAGCGTTGAACGTGGCAAGCTCAACGTTAAGTCCGTTTGCGGCGTCTGTGCCTGCAACTGCAATGCATTTGCTTTCATCAGCAAGAGAAACTATTTTGCAGTAGCCGTCGCTTTGAGCAACAATTCTCCATTCCTGATGGCTGCCGCCTGAAAGCCCCCATTGCTGAATATTTGTTCCGTCATCAGTTGCGCCGCCTGCAAGGTCAAGCGCCATGCCGCTGAATTTGTTAGTAATGTTATATGATACGCCACTTAACAGATCGGTATCACAAAGATAAACCGTTTCTCCCGTGCCTGCCGCTGAATTAAAATTGTATACAAGCTTGCTGTTAGTGTTTGTAAGGTCCACGTTATCAACCGAAGCATCGTATGCGTTAACCTTGCTGCCCCATACACAAGTATTGTTGCCAGTTGCGGTAAAGGTCATTTTTTGTGTCATTGCCGAAGATTCATCTGCCTGAACAATAAAACTGCCCTTGTAGGTTACTCCGCCATATACAAGCGTCATGTTGGCAGAGCCGTTGTCCATCGTCCATGTGCCGGTAATATCGCCGGTTACGGTTCCGTCGGCATTGAGAGTAATATTTTGCGAATACGCAACCTCAGCGTTGTTTCCGCTTGTAGTTTGATCTGCAACAATTGTTTGGTTAAGCTTGTGGAAGATAAATTCATAATCGCCGACAACGGCGTTCATGGTGTGCCCCACATCAGACAAAGTTTCGCCTGTATATTCGTAAGCCGTGGCTACCGGCCAGCCATCTTCATTCATTATAAGTTGGTGAACTCTCACCTCATGGAAACCGTAAGCATCATTAAATTTGTTGTGATATATTACAAACAGTTTTCCGTCATCATCCATTAAAACAGAATTATGGCCTTGTGCCTTGTTGGGCCTGTCGTTGCAATCCCATTGATAGTTGCTCATAAGTCTTTGCCCGACCGTACCGCCGATATTATCGGTTGCCGCCGTATATATGGAACTGTTGCCGTTTTGATCTACGTAAGGTCCGTCAGGGTTTTCGCTGCGGAATATTCGCATATTATATCCACCGTCGTTATTAAAGCAACCGTATGAAACAAACAAATAGTAATATCCCTTGTTGCTGTCGGGCGCTTTCATGTATTCAATATACGGTGCTTCTCCCGAAACCCAATAGCCGCCGCCGACCTTAGTGCCCATGTATGCATCGGAAACATTTGTTTGTGTTGTGTAGGTTACGCTGTAATCACGCAAACCGGTGTTTTCGTCAAGCTCAAGCATATACAATCCCCCGAACCACGAGCCGTAAACCATCCACAAATTGCCATCTTCGTCATAAAAAACGCCTGGGTCAATAGCATTTGTACCATAGTTTGCATTCCATTCCCCATTGTTGCCAAGATAACGGCTTATGTCGGGATTGCTGCCTAAAACCTGCACAACATCTGTTTTGGTGTAATTGTTTTCTGTTGAGTGATTAAAGCCCGAATACACTACTGTACCCTGATATGTATACGGTCCGTCTATATCATCGGCAGTGCACATTACAATGGAAGATTTCCAATTGTCGCCGTTTACGCTCAGGTACATACAGTATTTGCCTAATATATCATTATAAACTATATCGGGCGCCCATAGATTACCTGATAGATCATAATTTGCATTTGAAGGTTGCGACCATGAGCAGGGCACAGCAAGATCTGTGTAGATATTGTTAAAAAACGTAGTATACTTAGTGCCTGCGTTTGAATTTGCCGTGTACGTCCAATCTCCCAGATTTGTTGAACGCGCAGCCGCTAAATGCGAACCGATAATGTAGTAGCTGCCGTCATCAAGCTTGATGATTGAAGGGTCATGCACGGCAACACGATTGTAATTTGCCGCCTTTATCGGCATTGCACTAATGCTTGTTGCTGCAATTACACAGGCTGCGGTAAGTGCCGAAATAAACCTTTTAAATCCCATTTTATATACCCCTTTTGTGTTTTGTTAAATACCGGTGAAAAAATATTTCGGTAGTTATAAAACGATTACACCATATATCATAATTTATTATATTGTTATAATTATTGCGTGTCAACATATATGTGAATTTAAGCTGAAACAGCAATATAAAAAGCAGATTTTGATACATATAAGTTTAATGTATCAAGCAATTTGTGTACTATTGATTTTTTATAACTGCTGTGGTATAATACGGTATGTTGCAAAACAACAGAATTTTGTTAATACATGATATAAGGACAACGAAATGAGTAAAAAGAATAAATACAAAAGAAAAGCTGCAAACAATAAAAAGCAAACTTTTAATGATGTTGATATTTCAGCGGCAGCTGCTGTTGACGAAGATGCATTGCAAAGCTTTCTTTCGGGAAGTAAGAGTAAACCCGTTAAGCGCATAATTACTGATAAGCAGGCAATGCGAGGAAAAGTGCTGAGAGGGTTTTTGCGCATTGTTATGATTATTCTAACTTGTATTTACAGTGTGTTTATGAATATTACTGCCGGTATCGGCATGACCATACAAATGGAAAGCGAACTTAACAAATACGGAATACCCTTGCTTGTTGCAACCGGTGTTGTTATACTTGCGGCTATTCTGGCTCTAAAAAAAGTCAACATACCTTCCGTCATTCTCGGCGTGGCAGGAATGATAGCTGTGTTTGTTATTGTTAATGGGATGTGCGCTGTGGTTGATGCTCTTGCACTTTCTGATAATGAATTTCAGATGCTTTCTGACATTTACAAATCTCGACATTATCCGACAGGCATAGCCGTGCTGTTTCAGGTACTGCTTTGTGTTGCTCAATATTTCAGCTATGACGCAACTGTGAAAAGAGCTGAGAATAAAGAAAAACGCCGTTTGGAGAGAATTGAGAAAGAAAACTGAAAATTTTATTGAAACTGATAACCTTTTATTATATCTTGACGTATATTTATGTTTGACGTCGTGAAATGTCGAATAATGTCGAATATTACCGACAAAAATACAAAATTTATTCAAAAACCCCTTGCAAAATGTAGAAACGCATGTTATTATAACATCACAACAAAGTTACACATAATCAAGGGGGACACAAAAAATGGTCACAGAAAAAGCAAAAGTAATGATTGGCGAGGATACGGTTGAGTTTGGTATAGCGTGTGCAAGCAGGCTGAGGCAAAACGGATTGTTTGCAATAACTCGCCCAAAAGACGGCTTGAAAATATTTGAAGAGATTAATAAAGAACATCCCGATGTTGTTATACTTGATGCCGTTTTGCCGAATATGGATGCAATTGACGTTATCAAAAAGGTATGTGCATTAAGAATTAAACAGCCGGAGTTTATAGTTATTTCAGCATACGATAACGGGCTTCTTCATAAAGAAGTTCTTCAGGCAGGCGCGGCTTATTTTATGCTAAAGCCAATTGATTTTGATATACTTTCGGACAGAGTTAAGGCTTTGGTTGAAAAAGTTAGATTAATGGATGATAATTCATCGCAATCGATGGAAATTGTTGTTACCGATGTTATTCATCAGCTTGGCGTGCCCGCACACATAAAGGGTTATCACTATCTGCGCACGGCAATTCTTGCTTCGCTTGAAGACAGAGAACTGTTAGAAAGCATAACAAAAGCTCTTTATCCAACGGTTGCCGAAAAATACAACACAACATCTTCAAGGGTTGAAAGAGCGATACGTCACGCAATTGAAATTGCATGGGACAGGGGAAATATAGATACTTTGAACTCTTATTTTGGCTACACGGTAAATACGGGCAAGGGCAAACCTACTAATAGCGAGTTTATCGCGCTGATTACCGATAAACTGCGCTTGCAGTACAAAGCTACAATGTCTGTAAAATAATATAAATAAAGGCAGGATAAATTTTATGCAGTTTGTTGAATTGGAAAAGGATGATTTTTTGGTAAATCCCTTTACAAAGCTTGATAAGCAATGGTTTTTGCTCACGGCAGGTAACATTGAAAGTTACAACACCATGACAGCATCATGGGGAGCAATGGGTACAATATGGGGCAAAAGTGCTGTTACAGCTTATGTGCGACATTCCCGTCATACATTTGATTTTATGGAAAATTCAGATTATTTTACGGTATCATTTTTTGATGAAAGCTATCGCTCGGCATTAGGCTTTTGCGGTAAGTATTCCGGCAGAGATTATGATAAAGCAAAGGAAACAGGGCTTATTCCCGCAAAGTTTGATGATAGCGTTGCTTTTGAACAAGCTGAGCTTGTTATAGTCTGTAAAAAAATGTATTCTCAGGATTTTGATGCAAACTGCATGAATGATGAAGTTAAATCTAAGTTTTATGCAGCCGATGCAATTCACCGTGCTTATATCGGCGAGGTTGTAAAAATATATAAAAAAGCTTAAATAATGTGTTGAACAAAAATTTACCCCCTCTGACAGAGATTGAGTTGTCAGAGGGGGATTTTTGATTTTAGTTATCAGCTTTTCTGATATCGGCACGTTTGATTTTTCCGCTGCCGACAGTCTTGGGAAGAGAATCGAAGAATTCAACAATTCTGGGATATTTATAAGGTGCAGTATGCGCCTTTACATAAGTTTGTATTTCCTTTTTGAGTTCCTCGCTCGGCTCCTTGCCACTTACAAGAACAATGTTAGCTTTAACAACCTGACCGCGAATGGGATCGGGCGCACCTGTTACGGCACATTCAAGAACATAAGGAAGCTCCATGATGATGCTTTCGATTTCAAACGGTCCAATGCGGTAGCCCGAAGATTTGATAAGGTCATCAACTCTTCCCACATACCAGAAATAACCATCCTCATCACGCCAAGCCGTATCACCTGTGTGGAATACGCCGTCGTGCCATGTTTCTCTTGTTTTTTCTTCATCACGGTAGTATCCGCAGAAAAGTCCGCATGGTACTTTTTTATCTGTACGGATTACAATTTCACCTGTTTCACCAACAGCAGCACTTGTTCCATCAGGAAGAATAACGTCAACATCATAAAGGGGAGAGGGCTTACCCATCGAGCCGGGCTTAGGTTCCATGCCTACAAAGTTTGCAATTGCCAAAGTTGTTTCCGTCTGACCAAAGCCTTCCATCAGTTTGATGCCTGTGTGATTGTAGAACTGCTGGAATACCTCAGGGTTCAAAGCCTCGCCTGCAATTGTGGCATATTCAAGAGAAGAAAGGTCATATTTTGAAAGGTCTTCCTTGATGAAGAAGCGATACATTGTGGGCGGTGCACAGAAGGTTGTGATATTGTACTGTTTAAAGAGGGGAAGGATATCCTCAGCGCTGAACTTGTCAAAGTCATATACAAATACTGCGCCTTCGCACATCCACTGACCGTAAAGCTTGCCCCAAAGAGCCTTGCCCCAGCCTGTATCGGAAATAGTAAGGTGAACACCATCGGGATTGATGTTGTGCCACTGGTTAGCTGTTAAATAGTGTCCAAGAACATATTTGTAGTTGTGTGTTGCAATTTTAGGGTTGCCTGTTGTGCCCGATGTAAAGAACATCAGCATTTTGTCACTGCCGCAGGGAGAATCAGCTTTTCTATCATAAACATCCGAGAAATTGAGATATTCCTCATCAAAACAATGCCAGTTTTCACGCTTGCCGTTTGCAATAACCATAACTTCAAGCTCATCACAGCTTTCTGCTGCCATTTCTGCCTGGTGAGCAGTATCACCATCGGCTGTACAGATGATAGCCTTTATACTTGCAGACTTGAATCTGTATTCAAAATCGTGCTTCTGCAAAAGGTTTGTTGCCGGAATTACAATTGCGCCGATTTTGTGGAGCGCAAGAATTGAGAACCAGAACTGATAATGTCTTTTAAGTACAAGCATTACAGTATCGCCTCGTCTGATTCCAAGCGATTCAAAATAATTTGCTGTTTTATTTACATTCTTTGCAATGTCTTCAAATGTGAAGATGTGTTCATTCTTAACCTTGTCAAGATGAATCATAGCGGTTTTGTTAGGGCATTTTTCAGCCAAAGCATCAACAATGTCAAATGCAAAGTTGAAGTTTTCTTCGTTTTTAAACTCAATACCGTTAACGATTCCGTTTTGATCCTTTGTGATAGTTACAAATTTATCGGAAACACAGCCGTCAGTATCTGCAGGTCTTGTTGCTGCTTCAAAGTATTCATTTGATTCGGTGTATTCATTTTCGGCACTGCTATCGCTCAATACAATTGAAATAAATTCGCAGTCTGCACCGTTTGCAGCAACCATGCCGTGCGGACAAGTGCTTGAATAGTAGGCGGTATCACCTTCGTTGAGGATTTCTGTATGTCCGTCAACTACAAGCTTCAAAGATCCTTTTACAACAATGTTGATTTCCTGCCCTTCGTGATGGCTGAGCATAATGGGCTTGTTCTCATCATCTGCATTAAAAGGGGCAGTTACAAAGAAAGGCTCTGCAATTCTGTCTTTAAAAAGGGGAGCAAGGTTCTGATAAGAAAAGCCCTTGCGTCTTGCAATCGGCAGACCTTCACCCTTTCTTACAATGCTGTAAGTATTAAGCGTTGGGCTTGAACCCTTGAGAATATCGGTTACATCAACATTAAAACGCTGTGCACACTTGAATATAAAAGTAAAGCTGTAATCTGCAGCACCGCTTTCGTAAAGCATGTATTCTTCTACGGTCACACCTGTGCACTCTGCCATTTCCTCAACGGAAATTTCGAGAATTTCACGCAGACCTTTGATACGTTGTGCGATTTCTTTGATTTTCTGTTCCATAATAAAACTCCTTTATATATTATTTATAGAATTTTAGAAAAGCAATGGCGTGTATAAAATAAAAAAACGCCCCAAGCATTTTCTGCTTGAGACGAGATTAAACACCCGCGGTACCACTCAAATTGCATTGATAATATTTTCAATGCCGCTCTAAAGGATTCTAACAAATCCCACACCTTAACGCGGTAAAACGGAAAACGTCTACTCAGCTTTTGGCTTTTCGGGTTTTCAGCTCAGAAGTGATGGGCATAATGGATACTCAAAAGCGCTGCCTTTCAGCAAATCGGCAAGCTCTCTGTCAGCTTTCTTGTAGTCCGCCTTCTTCGTCACAGCTTTTCTCGAAAAGTATGATATCACAAAAATTATTGTTTGTCAAGAGGAATTTTGAAAAAAATTCAATTAATTTCAGGCACTATATAGCCTTTTTCAGAGAGGACTTTCTGAATTTTATCAAGTGCATCTTCACTTTCGGCTTTTACCGTGTGGTAGTGATATCCCGATGTGATATTCATCAGCTCAGTCGATTTGCCTGATTTAATGCCGTCCATAAACTGTTGTATGCTGCGGTGCGAAAAAATATTCAGCTTTGCTTCAATCCTGCCGTAAACCTTGTGCCACACAAAAACATCAACAACCGTACCGCCTAAATCGACAATAGTGCGCAGTTCGTCTTCGGTTTGCGCACTTGTGTGACGCAGCTTAAATACACGCTCGCATTTGTCCTCGCTGTTGATGATATAACCCTGATGCGTCGAAATTATATCGTAATTCTGCGCACGCAAAATGGCAATATCATTAACAATAATCTGCCTTGAAGCACCAAGCTTTTCGGAGAGTTCCTTGCCCGAAACAGCCTTTTGCGACATAAGCAGTATGTCGATGATTTCCTTTCTTCTTTCGTCTGCTTTCATAATATATTCACCTTTTTTATATTGCGTGCAGATTTTTTAGTGATAAATCGAGAATTGGTGCGGAATGTGTAAGCGCACCGCTTGAAATATAGTCAACACCGATATCTACAAGCCTTGCAATATTTTCTTTTGTTACATTGCCGCTGCACTCGGTTTCTGCTTTGCCCTTTGCAAGCGCAACTGCTGTTTTCATATCCTCAACGCTCATGTTGTCCAGCATAATGATATCTGCGCCTGCTTCAAGCGCTTCCTTAAACATATCAAGATTTTCAACTTCAATTTCAATCTTACGCACAAATGGAGCATATTCCTTAGCCATTTTAACAGCCTTTGCAACACTGCCTGCTGCACCTATGTGATTATCTTTAAGTAAAACGCCGTCGCTTAAATTGTAGCGGTGATTATATCCGCCGCCCACCTTTACTGCATACTTTTCAAAAATACGCATATTAGGTGTTGTTTTTCTTGTATCAAGAAGCTTTGTATCTGTATTCTCCAAAAGTTTTGCAATGGAACGTGTGTATGTTGCAATGCCGCTCATTCTCTGCAGATAATTAAGCGCAGTTCTCTCGCCCGAGAGAAGCACACGGATATCACCGGTTATAACGCCCAACTTCTGCATATTCTTTACTTCATCGCCGTCTTTAACGCAAAATTCGCAGATAGTATCCTTGTCAAGAAGCTCGAAAACACGCTTGAATACGTCAAGACCTGCTATAATGCCGTCTTGCTTGCAGATAAGCTCGACCTGTCCTTTTTGGTATTGCGGCATTACCGAATTTGTTGATATATCCTCGCTTGTGATATCTTCTTTAAGTGCGCTTAAAATCAAATCATCGGCGCAAAGGCTCATTGTAATATTATTCATGGCGTTTTTTCTCCTTTTCAATTGCTTCTAAAATGATAGCCTTGTAGCTTTCCTTATAATTATCATATTGCGAAAAATCGGGTGTTGTTATAGTACTTTCATCAATATCGCTGTAATTTGCGGCAATATCGTGTGCGGCACGCTTTGCGAAAACAAGACTTTCCAACAGAGAATTGCTTGCAAGACGGTTTTTGCCGTGCACACCGTTGCACGAGGTTTCGCCTACGGCATAAAGTCTTTCCATGGAAGTTTTGCTGTGTTCGTTAACGTCAATACCGCCCATGAAATAATGCTGAGAAGGAACGACGGGTATGCTTTCTTTAGTCACGTCATAGCCTTCTTCAAGGCAGTGGCTGTATATATTGGGAAAGTGCGATTTGATCTCTTCCTCATCAATGGGCAGCATGGAAAGCCACACGTGCGGCATATTTTCCTTTTTCATTTCTGCATAAATAGCATTTGCAACAACATCACGAGGCAAAAGCTCATCAACAAAGCGTTCACCTTTTGAGTTGTGCAGAATAGCTCCTTCGCCCCTTACGGATTCCGATATCAGAAATTCACGCTTATTATCTGTTGAATAAAGCGTTGTGGGGTGAATTTGTATGTAATCAATATTTTTCAAGGCAATATCGTGCTTAATAGCAATTGCAAGCGAATCGCCAGTTAAGTGCGAATAGTTTGTGGAGTGAGCAAAAAGTCCGCCTATGCCGCCCGTTGCAAGAACGGTATAATCGGCATAAATGCAGGAAAAATTGCCTTCTCTGTCCTGCACAACAACGCCTGCGCAACCGTTTGCACCTTCAACAATATCAACCATTGTGCAAAATTCAATTATCTTCACGTTTTTAAGCTGTCTTACGGCTTTCAGCAGACGGGAAGTAATCTCTTTACCCGTTTCGTCCTCGTGATAAAGTATCCTCGGGCTTGAATGTGCACCTTCCTTAGTGTAAACAAATTCGCCGTTGCGTTTTTCAAATTCCACACCAAAGTCAACCAAATCGCCAATAACGTCCTGTGAAGAGCGTATCATGATATCGACCGAATTTTTGTTGTTTTCATAATGCCCTGCACGCATTGTATCTTCAAAGAATGAATCATAATCAGAATTGTCCTTCAAAACGCAGATACCGCCTTGCGCAAGATAGGAATCACTTTTATCAGCTCTGTTCTTTGTAATAATAACAATTTGCTTGTCGCTTGGCAGATTTAAAGCACAGTAAAGTCCGCTTACACCGCTGCCTACAATGATAATATCAGTTTTCATATTTTATGTCCTATATTTTATGTGTAAATGTTTTTTAATGGATTCAGATATGTTCAGTTTTTTAAAGCAGCAGCCGCCATGTCAAGCATTCTGTCAAGTGGCTGTTTGGCTAAAATGCAAGTTTTTTCATCAACAAAAACTTCGTTTGCGCCTGTTTGCAAAACATAAAGGATTTTTTCAAGCGTAATTTTTTTCATATCAAGACAATTACAGCCTTTTGTTACGTAGTAGAATTTCTTTTCAGGGTTCTGAGTTTCAAGCGGATAAGAAACGCCGTCCTCGGTGCAGATGATAAACTCGCCGCAATCGCTGTTTTTCGCAAAGCTTAGAATATCTGCCGTACTGCCGATATAATCAGAAATATCAAGGATTTCCTGCTCACATTCGGGGTGGGTGAGCACAAGTGCATCGGGATGCTGTGATTTTAACTCTTCTACCTTTGCTTTGTTGATAGCCGCATGAATAGGACAGCAGCCATCGTTGAGGATTATATTCTTTTCAGGTACTTGCTTGGCAACAAAGCTGCCAAGGTTTTTATCGGGAATAAAAAAGATATTTTTGTTGGGAAGGTTTTTTACTATATTAATTGCGTTTGATGATGTTACGCACACATCACTTAAACATTTAAGCTCAGCGGTAGAATTTATGTAACATACAACTGCAAGGTCATCATACTGTGCTTTCAACTCTTTTATTTTTTCTGCACTTGCCATGTGCGCCATTGCGCAATCGGCTGTCATATCCGGCATCAAGACGGTTTTGTCGGGGTTAAGTATTTTTGCGCTTTCGCCCATAAACAAAACACCGCAAAAAACAACTGTGTCATAGTCCATACTTTTTGCAACCTTTGCAAGATAGTACGAATCGCCAACATAATCTGCAATTGCTTGTACTTCATCGGAAGTGTAATAGTGCGCAAGAATAACTGCGTTTTTTTCTTTTTTCAATTTTTCAATTTGTTTGATGATATTTTCGTTTGTTTTCATAAATATACTTCTCTTCATAAAAATGATTATTCTTCCAAGATTTGCTATATTATACTCTTATTTTTTACATCTGTCAAGTTATCTGTAAAGTTTCGTGAATTTGCAGTTATTTTACAGAATTAACTTGAAATTTTTCTGTAAATATGCAATAATATTTGTAGCTGATTATATTAACGGCAAAATAACATATAATATGCTTATTATAGCAAGGAGGAAAGTTTGTTATGGAAAGAAAGTTTTATATTTGCGCGCACTGCGGAAATATTATTGAAATGGTTAAGGATAAGGGCGTTCCCGTAATGTGCTGCGGACAAAAAATGGACGTTTTGGTGGCAAACACTGTTGATGCCGCTAAAGAAAAGCATATTCCCGTATGCAGCATCGATGGCAATAAAATTACAGTTGTAGTGGGCGAAGTTGAACACCCCATGATTGCCGAGCATTACATTGAATGGATTGAGCTTGTGACAAAAAACGGAGTTTTCAGGAAATATCTTGCCGCAGGCCAAGCACCCAAGGCTTGCTTTACTGTTTGCGAAGATGACGAAGTTGTGTCGGCTTATGCGTATTGCAATCTGCACGGGCTTTGGAAAAAAGATATCTGATAATCAAAAGCTGTTTGTACCCACGTTTGTGCAAACAGCTTTTTACAGTAAAAAATAATACGAATATTGCTTTTTTTGTTAATGTATGGTATAATGTTATCGCAAAATTTGTTTGAATTAAAAAAACTGAATAAAGGAGTAATTTAAAGTGAACGAAAAAGTACAGAAGATAATGGAACTCATTCGTGAGAAGGGCATTAAAATGGTGGATTTTAAAATGGTGGATATCAACGGACAGTACCGCCATGTTACAATCCCCGCAGATGATTTCAGTGAAGACGTAATGAAAAACGGCATCGGTTTTGATGCTTCCAACTACGGCTATGCTGTTGTTGAAAAGAGCGATATGGTTTTCATTCCCGATCCCGACAGTGCAACAATTGATCCTTTCTGCGAAATTCCCACTCTTTCAATGACGGGTAACGCAATGATTATTGATTATCCCGAAAACCGCCCGCTTGCACAGTATCCGAGAAATATTGTTCTTGCGGCTGAACAGTATATGAAGGACTGCGGCGTTGCTGATACAATGCTCATTCTTCCCGAGTTTGAGTTTTATCTGTTTGATAATGTCGGCTGGAGCGTTTCACCTGATTCCGTAGGCTATTCGGTAGATGCAGTTCAATCACACTGGAACAGCGCTGTTGAAGGCAGCGGATGCGTAGTACCCAAACAGAAGAACTACCACGTAGCAAAGCCGTTTGATGTTTCATACGAAGCGCGCAGCGAAATGTGCTTGCTTATGGAAGAAGCAGGAATTGGCATAAACTATCATCACCCCGAAGTTGGAGCGGCAGGTCAGTTTGAAATCGAGCCCAAACTTGGCGTAATGTCAAAAATGGCTGACGCCACAATGATGATTAAATACATAATCCACAATACAGCTAAAAAATACGGCAAATCCGCAACCTTTATGCCCAAGCCCGTTATGGGTGAAGCAGGCAACGGTATGCACGTTCACATGCTTTTGCTTAAAGATGGTCAGCCTGTTTTCTCTGATGATAACGGCTACGCTCACCTCAGCAAAGAAGCGCATTACTTCATGGGTGGTCTTTTAAAGCATATCAATTCGCTTTGTGCAATAACAAACCCCAGCACAAACTCTTTCAAGAGATTGGTGCCCGGTTTTGAAGCACCCGTAACAGTTGGTTACGCAACATCAAACCGCAGTGCAGTAATCCGTATTCCCGCTTACGCAAAAACACCCGACCGCAGAAGATTTGAATTGCGCAACCCCGATGCTACCTGCAACCCTTATTTCTGCTATGCCGCTATTCTCATGGCTGGTCTTGACGGTATTAAAAATCAAATCGACCCGCACGCAAACGGCTGGGGCCCCTATGATATGAACCTTTTCCACCTCAGCGATGAAGAAAAGGCAAAGCTCTCACACCTTCCCACATCTCTTGATGCTGCTCTTGATGCTCTTGAAGCAGACCATGACTACCTCATGGCAGGCGGTGTATTCCCGGAAGAGCTTATCAAGAACTTTATCAAAACCAAGCGTGAAGAATGCCGTGCACTTGCTGCAATTCCTCACCCCGCAGAATTTGACCGTTACTATAATCTGTAATTTTCTGCATGATTTAATGATATTACAAAACCGCTCCCGTTATATTGAATCGGGAGCGGTTTTATGCTTTGCAATTGACTTATTATAATTCTTTGTGATATAATAGCTTAAATAAAATTAATTTATGAAAGAAGTTTTTGTATGAAATCAGCACTTAAAAGAATACTCTGTGTTGCCGCCTCGCTAGTTATGTCTGTTGTTACCGTAAGTTGTGACGGTAACAGCCAGAACTTTGAGGATACTGATGTGTCCGCTGTTTCTGACCATGATAAATCAGACAAGCTGTCATCAGAAACTGAAGATGAAGTGCCTGATTATCTTGAGTATGAGATAATAGATGGTGAGGTTACAATTACAAAATGTGACGAAAGCGCTGTTGTTGTCAGTATCCCTTCAAAAATTCAAGGTTGTCCTGTCACGGCAATCGGGGCACAAGCTTTTGCAAATTGCACATTGGTGAGCGATATTGTAATTCCGGATACTGTTACATTCATAGATGCGTATGCCTTCAGCGGATGCAGTTCATTGCCGTTTGTTGAAATACCAGAAGGTGTTGAAGAATTGAGTTATGGAATGTTTTTGAATTGTTCATCCTTGACAGGTGTGTTTATTCCGGATGGTGTTAAGACTATCGGCGTTAATGCATTTGGTATGTGTACGATGTTGGAAACAATGATTTTGCCTGACGGTTTGACAACAATTCATGATTATGCATTTTCTTGTTGCAGTAACCTTATTGAAGTTGTAATTCCTGATGGTGTCACTGAATTGGGTGAATATGCCTTCAACCAATGCTACGGATTGATAAGTGTTGATTTGCCTAGAGAAATTACGATAATTGAAAAGGGAATATTTAATCAATGTGATTCGCTTGAATCGGTTGTAATACCCTATAAAGTTACTGATATTAAAGATGGAGCGTTTTATGAATGTTCATCTTTGGGTGCTGTTGAAATTCCACAAAGTGTCAAGCAAATTGGCAACAGCGCGTTTGCTTACTGCACTTCTCTAAGCACGATTACATTAAATGATGGGCTTGAAACAATCGATGCGTATGCGTTTATGTATAATGATTCGCTAAAAACTATAAAGATACCAAATAATATTAAATCACTACATAATACCTTGTTCGTTGGATGCGACAATCTTGAAACAATATATTTGCCTCAATCGTGGGAAAATGGTATGAGTGATGAATTTTCCGAGCTTGCAGGTACGGCTGTGTTTGAGTTCTATTGATTTTTTCTCCTTAACTTTACATTACATAAAATCAACCCGAGAATTTGAATCTCGGGTTGTTTGCTTTTATTGCTTATCTTCTGCGTTGCATTGCACAGCTTTTGTCAAAACTCGGGTTAAATGCGTAAAAATTCTTAGCGTTAAGGTCATCTCTTACAATTTCCAATGCTTCGCCAAATCTTTGGAAATGCACGATTTCTCTCTGCCGCAAGAATTTTATTACATCACGCACGTCGGGGTCGTCAACAAGCCGCAGAATGTTATCGTAGGTTGTGCGCGCTTTCTGCTCTGCTGCCAAATCTTCGGTAAGGTCTGTAACAGGGTCGCCTTTAGACTGAAAAGTCATAACACTGTATGGCACACCCGCCGCAGAAACGGGATATACACCTGCTGTGTGGTCCACAAAGTAGGGGGCAAACCCTGCTGCTTTTATCTGGTCGATAGTCATGTTTTTGGTCAGCTGATGCACCAGCGCCGAAACCATCTCCATGTGTGCAAGTTCTTCAGTACCAATGTCCGTAAGTGTGGCTTTAACCTTATCCTGCGTCATTGAGTAACGCTGGTTAAGATAACGCATAGATGCGCCAAGCTCACCATCGGGACCGCCAAGCTGTGTTATTATGATTTTTGCGGCGTTAGGGTCGGCGCGCTTGATGTTTACAGGATATTGCAGTTTTTTCTCGTAAATCCACATAAATTACACCTTGCTTTCCCATGGCCACGGACTTTCCGTCCATGTCCATCCTTGATCAGTATTCACCATGTCCGGTGTTATTGGGCCGTATTTCTCGGCGTATTCAGCCATTGCCGCTTCTTTCATCATCAAGTGCTTTTTGTAAAGCTTTAACGCATTGGGGCAGTTGCCGTGCGTATCAAGATAAAGCCGAAGCTCGTTAAGCATAAAATCACAACGCTGAATTTGCAGCATTAGTCTTTCTCTGTCATTCACCGCAATTACCTCCATAAGCCGTAAAGGGTAAGTTCAGCGACGGAAATGCCGTTGCGCACGAAAGCGCTCTTGCAGCGTCGTAAGGTTCTTCCCATTCCTGCATGGGAACATACGCCATTGCAAGCGGGGCTTGTATTTTGATTATGCCTGAGTTTGCGTTTGCATTTCTCATGCTGTATGCTGAAGGGGATTTACCGCCCATGCGGTATTTGAGTTTTTCACACATCGTAGGATTAAGCCGCAGCTCTGCTCTTTCAAACGGATCTGCCGTATATTTGTCGATAGTATTAAAATCCAAAATCGATACTCCTTTCTGTTCGTGATACTTGCCGCGTGTATATTGCGGCTTGATTTATATTATGATTTTTTTCGCTTTTATGTGACAATTAATGTACCATCAATTTCTTGACAATCTTTTGTCGCTGTGGTATAATTACGCATTACGACAGATTTGTTTTTTGGGGGCAACGATTATGGAGTTAAGCGGCGTATTTTTTCTTAACAGCATATTACTCGGCATCGGGCTTTCAATGGATGCGTTTTCGGTTTCTCTTGCAAATGGTTTGAATAATCCTGCAATAAAAAAATCAAAGGCATGTCTTGTTTCGGGTGTATTTGCTTTCTTTCAGGCGGCAATGCCCATGATAGGCTGGGTTTGCGTGCACACCTTTGTTTCTGTGTTCAAATCGTTTGAAAAATTTATTCCTTTTATCGCGTTGATACTGCTTTCATATATAGGCATTAAGATGTTTATGGAAGGCGTAAAAAAAGATGATGATTCTGATGAAACTCCGCTATTAACCTTATCTGCATTGCTTTTGCAGGGCATTGCAACTTCAATAGATGCTCTTTCGGTAGGGTTTACCATTGCTGATTACGGTACAATCGAGGCGTTGATTTGCGCTTTGGTTATCGCAGCAGTTACTTTTCCAATATGTCTTGCAGGCGTGTTTATAGGTAAAAAGTTTGGCAATTCAATATCGGGAAAAGCGTCTATCTTGGGCGGCGTGATTTTGATTGCAATCGGGCTTGAAATATTCATCACCGGTGTGTTTTAATTACATATATAAAAAATGCTTTAGTGAAGATTTGCACTTCGCTAAAGCATTTTGTTTTGCGTTATTAATAGTTATTATTGGTACGGAACAAACGGCAGTTCAATTCCGCCGCTGTCATTTGGTTTTGAAGTCGAACTATCATTTTTTGATGTTGTTGTGGTTGAAGTAGAATTATCCGATTGACTTGCAGATGTTGTTATATCGTTTCCGCTGTTATCGGGAATGATTATTGTTTCGTCAGAATTTCCGCTGTTTTCTTCATTTTCGCTTGTGTTGCTGTCTGTACTTTGGCTGTTATCGTTGTCGCTGTTTTCGTTTTGTGATGTGTTATCCGAGTTATTGCTATCATTATTGTTGTCGTTGTTTGAAATGTCAGTATCGTTTTCAGGAACGGAAACATCGCTGTCCGAATTGTTATCATTCTTAACATCTGAGGTTTCATCTTGGCTTATCTCATTGTCTGTTTCGTCGTTGCTGTTCAAAGAATTATCGCTTTCAGCATTGTCAGAGCTTGACTCGCTTTTATCCGATGTGTTTTCGTTGCTTGTGCTGTCTGTTGAAACTTCGCTGCTCTGCGAGATATTACTGTTTGTCTGCGTATCCGAGCTTTCTTTTTTCTTATCGGTGCAGCTTGAAAATGCAGTTAACAATGTTAAAATTGCTATGGATATAGTCAAAATCCTTTTAAATTTCATATAATTATCGCTCCTGTGTAAATTGTGCGTGTAGTGCTTACAAGTTTATTATATCACATATATTTTAAAAAGAAAAGCTTTTTTTACCTTCGACAGAATAATTGCTGATTTTGATAATAATACAATATTGAAGGCTTCGTTTTTCCTTGACTTTAAGCCGTAAATGTGATAATATATATAATAGGTGTGCGTATAAATATTTACGCTGATTTTTACATATTGGAGAGATGGCAATGAAAGATATTTTTGACGCAATAGTACAGGCGATTATTCAGGGATTAACAGAATTTCTTCCTGTTTCAAGTTCGGGACATTTAAAGCTTTATCAGCATCTTACAAATCAATCGGCAGAAGAAGGAACTTTTATGCTTGTTGTGTTGCATTTGGGTACACTTCTTGCAGTAATAATCGCTTTTAAAGATACTGTATGGGCACTTTTCAAGGAACTTTTTTCAACATTAAAAGCAATTTTTACAGGTAAATTCAGCTTTAAAGAAATGAATCCCGAGCGTCGTATGCTTGTTATGCTGTTTATTTCGTGCCTTGTACTTATTCCGTTTTATATATTAAATAAACTTACAGGCATTTTCGAGGTGGAAAATCTCATTATTCTCGGTATTTGCTTTTTGTATACATCGGGTATTCTTTATCTTTCCGATAAAAAGAAAGACACCAACAAAACAATAGGTGATATTACAACAAAAGATGCACTTACAGTCGGCTTGTTCCAATGTATTGCGCTTTTCCCCGGCATATCACGTTCGGGTTCTACCATTTCGGGCGGCCTTTTCCGTGGATTTGACCGCGAAACAGCTGTGCGTTATTCATTTGTACTCGGTATACCCGCAATCTTGGGCGGCTGTGTTTCCGAACTTTCCGATGCATTAAACGGCGAGATTGATATTAAAATTCTGCCCACAATAATCGGCTTTGTTGCCGCCGCAGTTGTTGGTTTGCTTGCAATTAAAATGGTTAAAATGCTGATAAAATCTGATAATTTTAAGGTTTTTTCAATATATACACTTATTATCGGCGTGCTTACAGTTATCTGCGGAATAATTGAGCTTGTAAGCGGACAGCAGATTTATGAACTGATATCAAAGTAATATCAACATTGGATTTTTGCATTTTTGAAATAAAGAGAGGGAAGTCTAAATGGGCTTTAAGGAAGACGAAAAGAAAAAATCAACTCAAAGCACCACAAAGCGTGTAAGTGCAAAACAGCGCCGAGAGATTGAGGAAAGAGAACAGCGCAGACTTAACCAGATGTGGTCGGTTATTCTGTTTGCGTTGGGGATATTCACGCTGTTTTTGGCTTTTCTTGCAGGCAATGCAGGCTGGAAGGCTTTGCATAATATTTTCAGAGGAATATTCGGTGTAGGCTCATTTCTTGTGCCTGTTATATTGATATACATAGCCGTTTTAAAGGCAAAACAAACCGAGCAGAATAAAGTTGCATCGCGCAGCATTATTTCCGTGATTATGCTCTTGCTGATTACAGCCGCTTATCAGATAATTTCGTGCGGCATGGTTTTACCTGAAGGCAAAAGCGGTTTAAGGCAAGGTATAAAATACCTTTATCTTGAAGGGCAAAAGCTTAAAAGCGGCGGTGTTATCGGCGGCATACTTGCAGCCCCAATGCTTAAACTCGGTCAGACAGGTGCATCAATAGTTGTGCTTTTGCTTATTTTTATTCTTACTATGTATATTCTTGATTTAAGCTTGCCCGAGCTTTTCTCGCTTATCGCAAAACCGTTTAAAAGCGCGGCAAATGCCGTTGTTGATTCTCACAACGATTCTCATGAGTTGAAAGAGAAAAAGCGCATTGAAGCTGAGGAAAGAGCAAAATCTGCTGAAGCGGCAAGAAAATCAGCACAGAACTTAAAAGAATCGGATAAGAAGAAAAAAGACAGCGATATTGATATCGACGTTAATTCCAAACCTGTTACCACACCACATATCCCGATGATTTCTCCCATTGATGAAATTAACATGGGTAGCAAAAAGACTTTAAAACAAGAAAAATTTGAGTTTGATATTCCGATATCCGATAACAATAACGCTAATCAAAACAATGCAGAAAAAGCTGTTGCAGAAAATCAAGCAGTTGAAGAAAGCGTACCGGGTTTGAAAAAGCTTTTCCCTGATTTATCCGATATGTCCGGAACCAACATCGCCAAGAGTATGAGTGAGGCTATGGTCGGTGCAAATTCTTCTGCTAAGCCTATAACACAAACTGTTCAGGCTAATGCGGATAATAACAAAAACAACAGCGAGCTTGACGCGTTGATAGAAAAAAATGCACAGAAAATTGAAGAGAAAAAGGATGATGAAATAAAACAGCGTCTTCACACTTTGCCGTCAATCAATCTTTTAAAAGCGTATGATAATTCAAAAAACGATATTCACGCACGCTCTGAAATGCAGCAGAATAGTGAATTGCTTGTAAAAACTCTTGCTGAATTTAAGGTTGAAGCAAAGGTTGTGGATATTCACAGAGGCCCTTCTGTTACAAGATATGAATTGCAGCCTGCAATGGGTGTTAAAATATCAAAAATCACATCTCTTACCGATGATATCATGATGAAGCTCAAGGCCGAAGGCGTGCGTATCGAAGCACCCATTCCCGGCAAGGACGCAATCGGTGTTGAGGTGCCTAACAGAGTTAAGGATACGGTTTCATTCAGAGGAATGATTGAATCGTATGAGTTCGGGCAGATGCGTAAGCAAACAAAGCTTGCAATTGCCATTGGTAAGGATATCGACGGTAATATAATTGTCGGCGATATTGCCAAAATGCCCCACTTAATTGTTGCGGGCACAACGGGTTCGGGTAAATCAGTCTGCACCCGCTCAATGATTATGAGCATACTTTACAACGCAACCCCCGAGGATGTAAAACTGATTCTTATTGATCCCAAACTCGTTGAATTTCCCATGTTCAACGGTATTCCGCATCTTCTCATGCCCGTTATTACAGATCCTAACAAAGCGGCAGGTGCGCTCAACTGGGCGGTACAGATGATGCTTTCGCGCTATCAGCAATTTAATGAAGCAGGCGTAAGCGATATTGCAAGCTACAACAAAATTGCCGATGAAAATCCCGAAATGGAACACATGGCACAAGTTGTTATTGCTATTGATGAGTTTGCCGATTTGATGATGGCAGCTAAAAATGATGTTGAAAAGGCTGTCTGCCGTATTGCACAGATGGCAAGAGCCGCAGGTATGCACCTTATTATTGCAACACAGCGTCCTACCGTTGATGTTGTTACAGGTTTGGTAAAGGCAAATATCCCAAGCCGTATTGCACTTAAAACCTTTGCTAAAATTGATAGCGTAACTGTTCTTGATATGGCAGGTGCCGAGTCCATGCTCGGTAATGGCGATATGCTTTATTTCCCCATCGGTATGAAAAAGCCTAAGCGTGTGCAGGGCTGTTTCTGCTCGCCCGAGGAAGTAAAGGCTGTTGTTGAATTTCTTACCAGAGATGGCAAGGCGGTTTATGATGAAAGCATTTCGGCTGAAATTGAGAGCATGATACCTGCTGAAAAGGGCTCAGAAAAGAGCGGTTCTTCTTCTGATGACCTTGATTACAGTGATGATAACGCTGTGCTTGAAAGAGCAATTGAAGTTGTTGTTGAACTTGGACAGGCTTCCACAACAAGCCTGCAAAAGAAATTGAAGCTCGGTTATGCCCGCGCATCAAGAATTATGGATGAGCTTGAAGAAATCGGCGTTGTAGGCCCGTATGAAGGCGCAAAACCGAGAAGAGTTTTGATGACACATCAGCAATTGCAGGAAAGAAAACTAAGAAATCAGGAATAAGGAATTTTTTATGCTTGACAGAAAAGCTTTTTTACCGCTTACAAAGCAGGATATGATTGACAGAAAAATTGAACAGTTTGATTTTATCTGCATTACGGGTGATTCGTATGTCGATCACCCCAGCTTTGGTATTGCCATTATATCCCGTGTGGTTGAATCTTTGGGCTTTACTGTCGGTATTATTGCTCAACCGCAAAGTGATAAGGATTATACGATTTACGGCAGACCTAAATATGCGTTTTTGGTAACGTCGGGCAATATCGATTCAATGGTAGCACACTATACGGCAGCCAAAAAACGCCGCAGCGATGACGCATATAGCGCAGGTGGCAAAACGGGCAAGCGTCCCGACAGAGCGCTTGTTGTTTATTGCAACGCTTTGCGACGTATTTACGGAGATGTTGCAATTGCCGTGGGCGGACTTGAAGCATCGCTTCGCCGCTTTGCTCATTATGATTATTGGGCCGATAAGGTTCTGCCTTCAATTCTTGTTGATTCTAAGGCGGATTTACTGATGTACGGTATGGGTGAGCGCTCTGTCAGTGAGATAGTCTTGAGACTTTCCAAGGGTGAAAATATCAAGGATTTGCGTGATATAAGGGGCACCTGTTATCTTGTTGATACTAAGGAAACACCCATAGGCGCAAAGGAATGTCCAAGCTTTGAGCAGGTAAGCACTTCAAAACCGCATTATGCAAAGGCTTGCAAACTTCAGTATGACTGGCAGGATGAAAAATACGGCAAAACACTGCTGCAAAGGCATGGCGATAAAATGCTTGTGCAAAATCCGCCCGCAATAAGCCTTACTACTGAGGAAATGGATAAAGTTTATGCTTTGCCGTATGCAAGGGCGTATCATATTGATTACGAAAAACTTGGCGGTGTACCCGGAATTGAAGAGGTTGAGTTTTCTATCACCCACAATCGCGGCTGTTTTGGTAATTGCAATTTTTGCTCAATTGCATTGCATCAAGGCAGAAAAATCAGCGTGCGCAGTCATGATTCGGTTATTGCCGAGGCAATTAAGCTTACAAAAATGCCCAATTTCAAGGGGTATATTCATGATGTCGGCGGACCTACCGCAAATTTTCGACATAATTCTTGCAAGGCGCAGGATAAAAACGGGCTTTGCATGGGCAAAAAATGCTTAGCACCCACACCCTGCAAGGCACTTGATGCTGACCAAAGTGATTTTGTTTCGCTTTTGCGAAAATTACGCAATATCAAGGGTGTAAAGCGTGTGTTTATACGCTCGGGCATCAGGTTTGATTATCTTTTGTGTGATAAGGATGATACTTTCTTTAAAGAACTTGTAGAGCATCATGTCAGCGGACAGCTAAAGGTTGCGCCCGAGCATTGCAGTGCCAATACGCTTGATATGATGGGCAAGCCGCATATCGAAACATATAAGAAATTTTCTGAAAAGTTTTATAAATATACCAAACAGTGCGGTAAGGAGCAATATCTTGTGCCGTATCTGATGTCTTCGCACCCGGGCTGCACATTGAAAGACGCAATTGAGCTTGCACTGTTTTTGAAAGAAAACCGCATAAGACCCGAGCAGGTGCAGGATTTTTACCCCACGCCCGGCACAATTTCTACCTGTATGTATTATACCGAACTTAACCCATATACAATGGAAAAGATATACGTACCGAAAACAGCAGAGGATAAGGCCATGCAGAGAGCTTTGCTGCAATATTTCAATCCTAAGAATTACAGCCTTGTAGCAAAAGCACTAAAAATTGCCAACCGCCGCGATTTAATCGGCAACAATCCAAAATGCCTTATCAAGCCAATGAACGATACCAATGCCAACGGAGCAAATAACCAATGGAAGAACAAGCAAAAGAAATCGTCGAACAGGCAGCAAAAAAGCTATCGAAAAACAAAATAGTCGGTATAATTGTTGCACTTATCGGTGTGATTTTTGCAATTTTAGAACTTCTTGGGTTTGACGCATACGATACCGTTTATGAATTTTTAGGCCTAAAGGAAAAGCCGATTGATGTTGATTGTGAGCTTGCCGTTCATTATATTGATGTAGGGCAGGGTGATTGTCAGCTTATTATCAGCGGCGATGACGTCGTTTTGATAGATGGTGGCGAAAAATCAAACGCTGCTGATGTATGCGCCTATCTTGATTCGCATGATATTGAACGCATTGATTATTTAATAGCTACACATCCACATTCTGACCATATCGGTTCTTTGTCGATAGTTATCGAAAGTTTTGAAATAGGAACGGTAATTGCACCAAATCTGCCGAGCAAGCTTATACCCGCTTCCACCTGCTATATTGATTTTTTGCAGGCGATAAAGGATAAGGATTTAAGCATAACATCTGCTAAATGCGGAGATGAATATACACTTGATGGCGGAACTGTAATGCAGATTTTAGGTCCTGTTGAGTTTGACGATGAGCTTAACAATGCCTCTGTAATATGCAGGATTTTACACGGCGAAAACAGCTTTTTGTTTACAGGTGATGCTGAAAAGGTCGCCGAGCAAGTTTTGCTTGAAAGTGGTGCATATCTTGATAGTGATGTTTTAAAGGTTGGTCATCATGGCTCGCCGTATTCATCGTGTAAGGAATTTTTAGAGGCAGTTTCACCTGAAGTTGCGGTTATCGGTGTTGGCACTGATAATGACTACGGACATCCCGGCGATGATGTTATTGAACGAATTGAGGTACATACCGATAGAATTTACCGCACGGATTTTCACGGTACGGTTGTCATTGGTTCTGATGGCACAAGCTTGACGATTATTACTGAAAATACAGTAAATAGTATAACAGAATAAGGGGTCATAATTAATGATTTTAGTTAACAGATTTGAAGGCGAATATGCCGTTTGTGAGGAAAATGGCAGTATTATCAACGTAGATATACGCCTTTTTGCCGAAAATGTTCAGGAAGGCGACGCTGTTGCAATATCACAGCGTGGACTTTATGAGGTTGATGAAGGTCTTACAAACGCTTTGAAACAAAAGGCAAAAAACCTTTCAGATGGGTTGTTTTCAGAATGATAAATAAAAATAGAAAATATGATTTGATTGTTGTCGGCGCAGGTGCTTCGGGATTGTTTGCAGCGATAACAGCCGCCAAAAACGGTGTTAAAACATTGATTTTGGAGAAAAACGAGCGTATTGGTAAAAAACTTTTGATAACGGGCAAGGGTAGATGCAATATCACCAATAATTGCACGCATGAAGAGTTGATTGCCGCTGTTGCGACAAACCCAAGGTTTTTATACGGTGCTTTTTCAAGGCTTACACCTGCGGACGTTATGGAATTTTTTGAAAATGCAGGCGTTGCACTTAAAACCGAGAGGGGAAAGAGGGTTTTTCCTTTAAGCGATAAGGCAAGCGACGTTGTAAAGGCACTTGACTTGTCGTTGCGTAAATACGGTGTTGATGTACAGTTTTCATCAAGAGTTGACAGTTTAATCATCAACGATGGCGCGGTATGTGGCGTAAAATGTGGCGAAAGCTCATATTATGCTAAAAATGTTCTTGTTGCAACAGGCGGAAAAAGCTATCCCTTAACGGGCTCAACCGGTGATGGTTATGCTATGGCAGAAGATGTTGGTCACAAAATAATACCGCCAAAACCCTCGCTTGTTCCCATTGTGATTTTTGAAAAAGATTGTTCTGATATGATGGGGCTGACCTTAAAAAACGTCAAACTTTCGCTTGTTTTAAAATCAAAAAACAAAATAATTTACAGCGATATGGGCGAAATGCTGTTTACGCATTTCGGTATGTCGGGACCATTGGTTCTTTCTGCAAGCTCGCATATTGATTATAAAAACATCAGTGATTATAAAATCATTATAGACCTTAAACCTGCTTTGGATGAAAAACAGCTTGATAACAGACTCTTGCGTGATTTTTCCAACAATATCAATAAGAATTTTGAAAACTCACTCTCTGCGCTGTTGCCGCGAAAAATGATACCCGTAATAATCAAGCGCAGTATGATTGCAAGGGACTGCAAGGTAAATTCAATTACAAAGCAACAGCGCCAAAAGCTGTGCGAGCTGATAAAATCGCTTGAATTTAACGTCAGCGGTTTGCGCCCCATTGAAGAGGCAATTATTACAAGCGGCGGTGTTGATGTGCGTGGAATATCCCCGAAAACAATGGAATCTAAACTTGTAAAGGGGCTATACTTTACAGGTGAAGTTCTTGATGTTGACGCTTATACGGGCGGATTTAATCTGCAAATTGCTTTTTCGACAGCATATTCAGCCGCGTGTGATATAATAGAAAATACAATAATGAATGGAGAAAGCTATGAAAACAATTAATATTGCAATAGACGGACCTGCCGGTGCAGGTAAAAGCTCAATTGCCAAAGCTTGCGCTAAACAGCTTGGTTTTATTTACGTTGATACCGGTGCACTTTACCGTGCGGTTGCGCTTTACACAATCAGAAACAACGTAAAGACCGATGATTGCGAAGCTGTATGCGCTCTTTTGCCGCAGATTAAGGTAGAGCTGCGCTTTGTTGATGGTGCTCAGCGTGTTTATCTTAACGACGAAGATGTTTCCGAGGCAATCCGTCAAAACGAAGTATCCATGGGTGCTTCTAATGTATCGGCGATACCGAAGGTGCGTGAGTTTTTGTTTGACTTGCAGCAAAAAATTGCATCAGAAAATAACGTTATTATGGATGGCAGGGATATAGGTACGGTTGTGCTGCCCAATGCTGATTTAAAAATATTTATGACAGCATCAGCAGAAATCAGGGCAAAACGCAGATATCTGGAGCTTGAACATAAACCTAATTGTCCTTCATTTGAATCGCTTTTGGCAGAAATCAAACAGCGTGATTATAATGACAGCCATCGTGCAACAGCTCCTTTAAAGCAGGCTGATGATGCGGTTTTGCTTGATACAAGCGACTTGAATTTTGATGAGTCCGTACAAAAGGTTGCAGAACTTATCAAGTCAATATAACAAAATTAATTAAAGGAAACAGTTATGTATACAATTCTTCGTTATATCGTTACATTTTTATTTAAAATTGCATTTAACATTAAGTTTGAAGGCGTTGAAAATATTCCGCAAGGTGGAGGAGTAATCTTTGCCTGCAATCACCGCAGCTACGCAGACCCTATTTTAATGGCACTAAAGGTTAAAAAGCCTTTTTCCTACATGGCAAAGGTTGAGCTTTTTAAGGGTGGCGCTTTCGAAAAATTAATCAGATTTTTCGGTGCTTTTCCCGTTGAGCGCGGCAAGGGCGATTTGACCATTGTTGATACCTGCGTTGACGTTTTAAAATCGGGACGAAATCTTGCAATTTATCCTGAAGGTACCCGCTCTAAAAACGGCAAACTCGGCAGGGGCAAAACAGGCGTTGCGCTTATAGCTTCTCAAACCGGTGCAGATGTTGTGCCTATGGCGATTGTTTACGGCGAAAAGCTCAAGTTCAGAACAAAGATTATTATCCGTTACGGCGAGGTTATAAAGGCACAGGATTTGCAGATTACTTCAACATCCTCGCTTAAAGAAATCAGAGTTTTGAAAACGAAAATCATGGGCTCTATTGAAGAATTGCTTTATAAAGATGGCATGCCCGATTTTGATAAAATCGAAACGGAGAGTAAGGCGTGATGAGAGAGATTACTGTTGCATCAACCGCAGGGTTCTGCTTTGGTGTGGATAGGGCAGTAAAAATCTGTTATGATGAACTTGCAAAAGGCGGCAAGGTTGCCACTTTAGGCCCTATTATACACAACAGCGATGTTGTTGCGGATTTGAAATCAAAGGGTATCCGGATTATTGACGATTTGTCCGAGCTGAATAAGGGCGAAAGAGTTATTATCCGTTCTCATGGGGTGCAAAAAAATGTTTATGAACAGATAAAGAGATTAGGCTGTGATTATGTTGATGCTACCTGCCCATTTGTTTCCAAGATACATAGAATAGTTGATAAGATGGCTGCAGAAGGTAGATATATTCTGATAGCAGGCGATAAAAATCATCCCGAGGTGCAGGGCATACTCAGCTATTGTGGTCAAAATGCCCAAGTTTTTGCTGATTATGACGAACTAATGTGCCTTTTTACTAAAAATAATAAAATTTCAGAAAAAAGACTTGCAATTGTCGCACAAACGACTTATAATAATATAATATGGGATAGGTGTACGACATTTATCGAAAAAACTTGCAGTGATGCAAAGATTTTTTGTACGATATGCAGTGCAACAGCTGACAGACAGGCCCAGGCTTGTGAACTTTCAAAGCAAAGCGATGCTATGATTGTTGTTGGCGGAATGCACAGTTCAAACACGGTTAAGCTTTGTAATGTTTGCAGTCCCAACTGCGATACATTCCACATTGAAAATGCCGATGCTCTCGATGCACTTAACCTTGAAAAATACCGAAAAATTGGTATTACAGCCGGAGCTTCAACACCGGCTTACATAATTAAGGAGGTACAAACAAAAATGACTGAACTCAAAAATGGTTTTGATGAAGACATTAATTTTGAAGAGGCTTTGGAGCAGTCCTTCAAAAAAATACATACAGGTGAAAGGGTAAAGGGTATTGTTGCGGCACTTAACTCAAACGAAGTTATTGTCGATGTAGGCACAAAGCACACAGGCTATGTTCCTTTTGATGAATTGACAGATGATTCCACACTCAAGCCCTGCGATGTAGTTAAGGTTGGCGATGAAATCGACCTCATCGTTATCAAGATTAACGATGCAGAAGGTATCGCAACACTTTCCAAGAAGAGAGTTGACGCTGCTCTCGGTATGGAAAAGATTGCAAAATCTTATGAAGATGGCGAAGTTATCGAAGGTATCGTTCAGAACGTTGTTAAGGGCGGATGTGTTGTTTCCTGCCAGGGCGTTAGAGTATTCGTTCCCGCTTCACAGACAGGCCTTTCACGCGAAACAAGCCTTGAAACACTTCTCAAGAAGAAGGTTGAACTTAAGGTTATCGAAATTAACGAACAGAGAAACAGAGCTGTTGGTTCTATCAAGGCTGCTGAAAAGGAAAAGAGAAACGCTGAAAAGGCTGCTTTCTGGGAAACAGCTGAGGTTGGCAAGACATACAAGGGCGAAGTTAAGTCCATTACAAGCTACGGCGCATTTGTAAATCTTGGCGGCACAGACGGTATGGTTCATATTTCTGAGCTTTCATGGGGAAGAATTCGTCACCCTGAAGAAGTTGTTAAGGTTGGCGATGTTCTTGAAGTTTACATCAAGGATCTTGACGCTGAAAAGAACAGAATTTCTCTTGGCTACAAGAAGGCTGAGGACAACCCCTGGGTTATCTTTGAGAGCAAGTATGCAGAAGGTGATGTAGTTGATGCAACTGTTGTTTCCATCACACCCTTTGGCGCATTTGCAAATATTATCGAAGGTATTGACGGCCTTATCCACATTTCTCAGGTTTCTGATAAGAGAGTTGGCAACGTTGCTGAAGCTCTTGAAGTTGGACAGACTGTTCAGGCTAAGATTGTTGAAATCGACATCGAAAAGAAGCGCGTTTCGCTTTCTATCCGTGCTCTTCTTGAAGAGAACGCTGAAGATGTTGAAGAAGTTGCAGAGGAAGCTGTTGAAGAAACAGAAGAAGCTGCTGAAGAAACAGAAGAAGCTGCTGAATAATTATAGCTCAACACAAACTATAACTCCTGTAATCTTGATTGATTGCAGGAGTTTTTTTGCCTTTTAATACAATAAATATTGATATTTTTCGTATATCCTTAAAATACGCACAAAAATCTTTGTTTTGATAAAAAATATATATTTATAACACCAATTGACGAAAAATAGCAAAAGTGGTAATATTTATAAGGTTTTAGTGATGAATTTTTTGGAGGAAAATAAATTGAAGGATTTTTATCTTAAGCCGAAGCTGTTTTCGGCAATGAAAACCTATACGAAGGCGCAACTTGTTAAGGATATTATTGCAGGTATTATCGTTGCCATTATTGCACTGCCTCTTTCGATAGCTTTAGCGCTTGCTTCCGGCGTTGAACCTGCCTGCGGTGTTTACACAGCTATTTTTGCAGGATTTATGGTATCACTTTTGGGCGGCAGCCGCGTACAAATTGCAGGACCTACCGCAGCTTTTGCAACCGTTGTTGCAGGTATTGTTGCAACACAGGGCATGGATGGTCTTGTGATTGCAACAATACTTGCGGGAATTATTCTTGTGCTTATGGGCGTTTTGAAATTAGGCTCGCTTATAAAGTTTATTCCCTGCACGATTACTATTGGGTTTACTGCAGGTATTGCCGTTACAATTTTAATCGGACAGATAAAGGACTTTTTGGGCATTACATACGCGCAAGGAGTAAAACCTATTGAAACCTTTGAAAAAATTGAAGCAAATATCGAACATATATCAAGCTTTAGCCCCAAAGCTTTGATTGTGGGTTTGGTTTGCCTTGCTATATTGATTATATATCCTAAGTTTGAGAAAAAAGTACCGCCTTCGTTAATTGCCGTTGTAGTTGGTGCATTAATGGTAAAATTTATACCCGGTCTTGATGATGGCGTATATACAATTGGCGAACTGTATACAATTCCTTCAGGCTTTCCTGAATTTGCTCTTATAAATCTTGATTTTAGCTTTAAAAAGGTATCAGCCGTTATGTCCGATGCTTTTACAATAGCAATTCTTGCCGCAATTGAGTCTTTGCTTTCATGTGTTGTTGCAGATAGTATGGTAAACTCAAAACACAACCCCAATGCCGAACTTGTAGCGCAGGGCGTTGGCAATATCGCTTCCGTATGCTTTGGCGGTATTCCCGCAACGGGCGCTATTGCAAGAACAGCCGCAAATGCAAAAAATGGCGGTAAAACTCCAATTGCTGGCATGGTGCACGCTGTTGTTCTGCTTATGGTTTTGCTGTTTTTAATGCCCATGGCAGGTTTAATACCAATGCCCACAATTGCTGCAATTTTGTTTATGGTTGCATATAATATGAGTGAATGGCGCAAGTTTGTTCATATCATAAAATCAGCGCCTAAAAGTGATATCGCAGTAATGGTAGTTACATTCGCATTAACCGTTGTGTTTGACCTTGTAATAGCTATTGAGGTCGGCATGGTGCTTGCAGCTTTGTTGTTTATGAAACGTATGAGTGATGAAAGTGATGTTTATGAATTAACACATGCCGATAGAGATAATGATATCGACAGTCCTGATTACAAAACCGTTTCTGATGATATTCGTGTATGTGAAGTGACAGGACCGATGTTCTTTGGTGTTGCCGATAAAATTCTTGATATTAAGCTTAAAAAACATACAAACTACCTTATTCTGCGTATGCGCAGTGTAAATGCAATTGACAGCACTGCGATGAATTCTCTTGAAATGCTGCTGAATAAATGCAAGGAAATGAACGTAACGCTTATACTTTCTCATGTAAATCCTCAGCCTTTGAAGGCTATGAAAAAATCAGGCTTTTATGATGCTGTTGGTGCTGAGAATTTCTGCGAGCATTTTCAAAATGCGTTGGCTCTTGCTGAAAAATCATAATTTTTGTACGCAAAAAAATTCAAAAGCTATTGACAAAATTCGATTTTGGTGATATACTGATAAAAAATATTCCTTAAACCGTTGAAGCGGAGATAAAGTCAGTTAAGCTTGTACAGAGAGCCCGTGGAGCTGGAAATCGGGTCAAAAACTGCCTGGCAAATGGACCGCTGAGGGCGCAGTCAAATGTATTTTTTATGGATACAGAGTATTCTGCGACGAGATGATATGCGTTAGTTATCGGGGATATGTTTGTATCCTGCTAAGTGCACAGCTTTATTTGCGCTGTGAATCAAGGTGGCACCACGGATAATGATTTATTCGTCCTTGACAGAGATAGATTATTTCTGTCAGGGGCGTCTTGTTTTAAATGTATCCCTGATAAATGATTGACAAAAAGGGGAGAAGGCGGCTTTATGCTTTTGACAAAACGATGGCGTTGCTTGTAAATTAAAAAAATAAACAAACTGATTTATAAATAAATTTTTTGGAGGAAATTGTTATGATTTATAACGGAATTGATTTTGATACTTATTTTAGAAACTACCCCGATGATAATGGTTATTTTGGCAAATACGGCGGATGCTATATTGAAGATAATCTTAAAAAAGCAATGCAGGAAATTACCGATGCATATTTTACAATATGCAAATCAAGAAAATTTATCAGTGATTTGCGCAGAATACGCAAGGAATTTCAGGGCAGACCTACTCCCATTTCTCATCTTGAACGTTTGTCAAACAGCATCGGAAATGTTCAGCTTTACGTTAAGCGTGAGGATTTAAACCATTCCGGCGCACACAAGCTTAATCACTGCATGGGTGAAGCTTTGCTTGCAAAGTATATGGGCAAGAAAAAAGTTATTGCCGAAACCGGTGCAGGTCAGCACGGTGTAGCTCTTGCAACTGCTGCTGCATATTTTGGCTTGGAATGTGATATTTACATGGGCTCTGTTGATATCAAAAAGCAGGCACCCAACGTAGCAAGAATGAAAATTTTGGGCGCAAATGTTGTGGAAGTAACTCACGGTCTTGCAACCCTTAAGGAAGCAGTTGACGCAGCGTTTGAAGCTTATTCAAAAGAATATAAAGACAGCATTTACTGCATAGGCTCAGTTCTCGGCCCGCATCCTTTTCCCTTGATGGTGCGTGATTTTCAGAGCATTGTCGGCATTGAAGCAAGAGAACAGTTTATAGAAATGACCGGCGAGCTTCCCAACGCTGTTGTTGCGTGCGTTGGCGGCGGCTCTAACGCAATGGGTATGTTCTCAGGTTTCCTTAATGACCCCGTTGATATCTACGGTATTGAACCTTTAGGCAGGGGCGAAAAGCTTGGCGACCACGCTGCAAGCCTTAAGTACGGTACTGAAGGCATTATGCACGGCTTTAACAGCATTATGCTTAAGGACGAAAACGGCGAGCCTGCTCCCGTATACTCCGTTGCAAGCGGTTTGGATTATCCTTCGTCAGGTCCTGAGCACGCATTTTTGCACGACCTTGGCAGAGTTAAATACGATGTTGTAAACGATGAAGAAACTATTGATGCTTTCTTCACACTGTCCCGAATGGAAGGTATTATCCCTGCAATTGAAAGCTCACACGCTGTTGCATACGGCATCAAGCTTGCAAAGCAGATGGGCAAAGGCTCCGTGCTTATCAACCTTTCCGGCAGAGGCGATAAGGATATGGATTATATTCTTGAAAATTACGGTATCAGATAATTATTTATAACTTATCATGGGCAACCTGAGCTTTTTAGCTTGGGTTGCTTTTTGTTGTGTATTATCTTGACAAACTTAATTGTGAGTGTTACAATCAAATTAATTTATGGATTTGAGGTTATTTACTATGAACAGCCATGTAGAAAAGGTTTATAACAAAGCTTTGCTGATGTATGCGTTACGCAGGTACGATAAAGCAATATCGCTATTAAAATCTATAATCAATATTGAAAATCAAAACAGCCAAAACGATATAGTTGAAAATCCGTTGAACAGTCGCGATATCAGTCAGGAAGAAATAATTTTTCTGCTTATCAAGTGTTGCGAAAAATCCGGAAATACCTATTTGAAGATAAAATATTGCAATATGGTTTTAAATGACAAGGAAAAATATAATTCTAACTTTTGTAATTTGATTGGCGAGTTGATTGATTAATGTTATGGAGGTGTTATTCTGTGAAGAAAAAGGCTTGGTTTATTGTCAGCATGGTTGAGCTTGGCATTATAGTTTTGTGCGCTTTGCTGTTTATCGGATATTATTTCATTCCAAATGGATATAGAGAGGGTGACTATTCTGTTGAGGTTGATATCACTAAGCATTTTGATGAAGGATATAGTTGCACAAATGGATTTATACCTGATGCAATTACAGCTAAAAGGGTTTGCTCGCCCATAATCGACGCTATGGTGGGAAAAAAGTTTATCGGTAATTATGAAGTTGAATATGATGCAAAAAAACGTATGTGGTTGGTAAGTAAATATTCTTTGTTTGAACAAGGAGGTGCTGTTATCGTATCGCAGGATACGGGCGAGATAATATACGCATATTTGTATAAATAATAAGCAAATCAAAAGTCCGCACTTAAAAAATTAAAGTGCGGACTTAAATTTTTGTTTTGTATTAATTAGCGAAGATAAGCGTTATTTTATACTTGGCTTATGGTTAAATTATGTTTGCTTTGCAAATTAAAGCTTTGCATTAACCGCATTGTTTAAAATCTGCTCGATATCTTTAGCGTTAAGTCTTACAAATCCCCATGTCTGACCATCACCAATACCGAATTTTTCTATCAGCACAGGTATATCCTCAGCTTTAGCGCCAAGCTGCTCAAAATTAATCGGCATACCGATTTCGTGTAAAAATCTTCTAAAGCAGTAAATGCCCTGCAAAGCAGTATCTTCAGGGTTTTCAAAATTCATCTCGCACCCAAAAACCCTTGTTGCCATTTGTGCAAAGCGCATAACATCGTGCTTGTAAACGTGCTCCATCCATGCGGGCATAACAACCGCCAGACCTGCGCCGTGTGCGCAATCGTAAAGTCCTGAAAGCTCGTGCTCAATACCGTGACTGTTCCAGTCCTGACTTCTGCCCACTCCCACAATATCGTTATGTGCAACCGTGCCTGCCCACATTATGTTTGCTCTTGCTTCGTAATTGTCGGGGTCTTTAATCACACGGGGAGTTTCTTTTATCATGGTCAGCAAAACAGCCTCGCAAAGTCTGTCGGTAATTTCAACTTCTTTAGTATTGGTGAAATATCTTTCAAAAACGTGAGCCATAATGTCGGTTGCGCCGCAGGCTGTCTGATATGCAGGCAAAGTTTGTGTAAGAGCAGGATTTAACACAGAGAATTTAGGCCTTAATAAATCAGAGCCTGCATCACGCTTTAGCATACCGTCTTCTTTAGTGATGACAGAACCGCCCGATCCTTCGCTGCCTGCCGCAGCTATTGTAAGCACTGTTCCCACAGGCAGAGCCTTTTGAATTGTTTCCTTTTTGGTGTAAAAATCCCAAAAATCGCCTTCGTAGAGCGTACCGCACGCAATCGCCTTTGAGCTGTCAATGCACGAGCCGCCGCCAACGGAAAGAATGAAGTCCACATTTTCTTTTCTGCAAATTTCAATGCCTTCGTAAACAAGCGTATCTCTTGGGTTGGGCTTTACTCCGCCTAATGTTACATATTCAATACCGCTGTTTTCAAGCGATTTTGTTACTCTTTCAAGCAGACCTGATTTTTTTGCAGAATTTGAACCATAATGCACCAAAACCTTTGTTCCGCCGTATTTTTTGATAAGCTCTCCGCATTGGTTTTCGGTGTCTTTGCCAAAAACAAATTCTGTCGGGCTGTAAAATTTAAAATTATCCATATATTTTCTCCTTGATTAAATCAGTTGTTGTTTTGTAATTTTTCCAAAGTATTCCTAATGGCTTTGCAAGCTTCAAAAGGTGAGTCTATATTAATAACGCACTGCTCCATTGGGCAAAATCCTGTATTTGTACGGTTGCGTATGCTTGGCACAAGTGTTTCATATTCTGTATAAATTCCGTGTTTTTTCAAAACATCAATCGCAGGCTTACTTATAACAAGCGCATATACGCATTTTACTTTTAAAAGTACGTACAAAAAAGCGGCTGCTTTGCCCACAACCTTGTCAGCACAGCTAAAACCTTCAAGGTTTGTTTTATCATCAAGCCATGTCAAAAGAGGCTTTACGCCTCTTTGCGTGCTGGTGTATGTTTTTTCGTTATCAACAAGAACACAAGTGTATTCACCATTTGAAATAATTTGTTTTGCTCTTTTTAGATTATCCATAAAAGCTTCCGTTTATATATTATTTGTTACGTTTCAACTTGTTGCTGTTTGTTGTGTTGCCTGCAACTTTTAAACGGTACAAGATGTGTTTTGTGCAGTGCAAGCATAATGGAAGGCACTAATATCAGCTGCAATATTATACCGGGGATAGAATGAATAACAACACCTGAAATAAAACTGCTGACAATAAGCTGGTTGCCCTTAAATCCCAAAAGCAGTGCCTGAACTATTCCTCTGATAATTCTTCCGCCAAGCATAGCTGCAATTAAACAGCGGTAAAGCATTTTTATGCATTGCCATTTTGCTCTGCCAAATAAAAATCCCGATAAAAAACCGTATGAGGCAAGCTCAAAAGCAATTGCAATTGCTTCGGGGTATAAATTAGGTACGCCAAACAGCATTGTGCGTATCAACGGCAGAATAAATCCAACTGCCGCGCCGTATTTATATCCGCATATAAATCCACACAGCAAAACAGGTATGTGCATTGGTAAAAGCATACTTCCAATTTGCGCTATCTGACCGGTTAGCATCGGCAAAACCATGCCGATTGCCAGAAATAGTGCAGATAACACAAGCTTTACAGTGGTTTTGTTATTACTTTTCATATATGCTTATCCGATTTTTGAAGCAAAATCCGCCATCATTTCGGAAATCTTTATCTGCTGGGGGCATACGCCTTCGCAAGCCTGACAACCTATGCAAGCACTTGGCTTTTTCTCATCGGGTTGTGAGCTGATAGCCATGGGAACGATAAATCCTTCACCTGAGAAAGCTTGCTCGTTGTAAAGCTCAATAAGCCACGGTATATCAAGCTCCTGCGGACAGTATGTGGTGCAGTAACGGCAAGCCGTACAAGCAAGTGTTTTTTTGCCAAGCATATCGTCTGCAATATCCAGTATAAGCTTCATTTCGTTATCATTAAGAGGTTTGTTTTCACTAAAAGTTGCAATGTTTTCTTTAATCTGCTCCATATTCGACATGCCTGAAAGTACCATTGTAACTTCAGGTATGGTCTGCAAAAACCTAAAAGACCATGCAACAGCCTTTTCATCGGGGCGCGCGTTGTTCATCATTTCAGCATATTTTTCTTCGATATTGGCAAGTCTGCCGCCTCTAACGGGTTCCATAACCCATACGGGAACATTGTATTCCTTTAAAAGTTCAACCTTTTCTTTTGCACTTTGCAGCGTCCAATCAAGATAATTAAGCTGAATCTGGCAAAATTCAATATCCTTGCCGTATGCATCAAGAAAACGCTTCATAACTTCAAGACTGCCGTGCGTAGAAAAACCGAGATGCTTAATTCTGCCAAGTTCTTTTTGCTTTAACAGATAGCTGTAAATTCCGTACTTTTCATCGTCAAGGTATGCATCAATATTCATCTCGCACACATTGTGGAAAAGGTAGAAATCGAAATAATCAACGCTACATTTTTCAAGCTGTTTTTCAAAAATCTCTTCAACCTTGTCCATGTTGCCAAGGTCATATCCGGGAAATTTTGAAGCAAGATAGTAACTGCTTCTGTCGTATTTTTTCAAAAGCTTACCCGTAATAATCTCCGACATTCCGCTGTGATAGCCCCATGCCGTGTCAAAGTAATTCACGCCGTTTTCAATGGCGTAATCAAACATTTCTTGTGTTGCCTGCTCGTCGATTTTGCTGTCCTCGCCGTTAATGGTAGGAAAGCGCATACAGCCCATGCCGAGCATAGAAAGCTTAATGTCCTGAAAATCCTTGTAAATCATAAAAAATACCCCCAATAAATTTATTTTTGATATTGCATAGCCAGATTATAAAAAATATCTATATTGCTGAATATGTAAGAAAACTCAAATTCATTGCCGTCATTAAGTGTAAAATTTAGTCTGTTATTTTTTAGCGATAATTTGGTTATATCCGTATATTTGTATTTGTAGCTTTTGCCAAACGGCAGATTAACCTCAAATTCATCATCGTGATATTTAATAAAATGCATTATAACATAATAGAAAACGAAAGCGACAAGCGCACATGCAGATAGTCCGATATACCATAACGATTCAAATGTAAACACTAAAAACATAAAAGCGGCTGAGAATAATATGATAAGGGATACTATCACGCTTTTTCTTATCTTAACGCCGTCCTCGTATTCACTGTGAACATAGGTCTGCTGTTCTTTGCGCAGCCAAAACAAATCGAATACGGCTTCAATTATGCCGAATATAGCATCAAATAATAGCTCCAATATTTCCATTATGCACACACCTTTCTCGATGTGATTGTATACAAAATTATTATAACACGAAACATCTTTTTTGTAAAGAAAAAATATTTAGAGCAAAAAAGCAAAAACCGCAATTGCATTAATTGCGGTTTGTTCCTTATACGCCGTATTTAAAAACAGATAAGTCTGATAAATCATCAAGCGGGCTTTCAGTCTGCGTTTGCTCCGAAATGACCAAGTCGTTGTCAGAAAGATATGTAATTACCTGCTTTATAATTACTTTGTCGTCCTTTACATCAATAAAAAGATTAATTGTCACCTTGTGCCAGTTGTTTGTGTTGTTAAACCCAAATTCAAAGGATAAGCCGTTGAGTTTAGCATTATCGCTAACAATTTCTGCTACACCGCGATAATCACCATATTCGCTTTTGTAATAAATGCCAAAATTCGATTCTTTAACATCAACAGCCTTGCCGTTATGCGTTACGGATATGTCGAAATCTGAAATGCCAACGGTATCAGAATTTAGCGAAACAATGGTATACCCGCCTTGAACCCTGTGCGATATGATTTCGGGCAAGTCCGATGTTATAATTAAACACAGTAGTACACATATTGCCGATATTACATACAAAACAGTTGTCTTAACTCTGAGCTTGCTCTTTTCGCAGTCCGACTTTTCGATTATTTCAACAATATTCTTTTCGGCTGTGGTTTCAATCTCGGTTTGCTCTAATCTTCTGCCAATCAGTAGTTCGTTTACCGAAACGGAAAACAATTCGCTTATGTTAAGCAACGATGAAACATCTGGAAATCCTTTTCCTGTTTCCCAACGTGAAATTGCTTTGTCCGTTACATTTATTTTTTCCGCAAGCTGTTTTTGTGTAAGCTTATTTTTTTTTCTAAGGTTAAGAATAAATTCACCTGTTATTTTTGCATCCATGGATATCACTTCCTTATAGCTTAATTATATCATAAATCGTGTCTGTTTGTCACCCTATGATTCGTAGAATTGCAGATATATCATTTAATCACCCCTTTACATTAAGCGTAAAACAGATTATAATTATCATGATGCATATTGATAATCTTAAGAAAATCTTAAGAAATATCTCGCTTTAAAAATAAGAATTGTGTTTTACAATTTACTTGAACAAAAGAAAGGCGGTGCAAAATGCAGGAAAAAATTGAAATACTTGTGTGTGATGATGATAAGGATATTGTATTTGCAATATCCAAATTGCTGGAAGGCGAAGGTTATTTCATACATAAAGCATACAACGGAATTGAAGCACTTGAGGTTTTGAGCGAAAACGATGATATAAGACTTATCGTTATTGACGTTATGATGCCTCGGCTTGATGGCATTTCCACCATGATGAAGGTGAGAGAAAGTAAGAATATCCCCATTCTTATACTTTCTGCCAAAACTGAAGAAAGCGACAAAATACTCGGTTTGAATTTAGGAGCGGACGATTACATCACAAAGCCTTACAGCCCAACGGAATTAACCGCAAGGGTGCGTTCAAGTCTGCGCAGGTATTTATACTTGGGCAGCGCCCCTACGAGAATTGCTGACAATGCGCTTAAAATCGGCGGGCTTTGTCTTGATACACAGGCAAAACAGCTTTATGTCGATAACGAGCCGATTGCGCTTACTGCTACCGAATATAGAATAATAGAACTGCTTATGCGCAACCCGGGGCATATATTTTCTGCTGAAGAGATTTACACAAAATGCTGGCGAGAGGATTCATACGCTGTTGAAAATACCGTAATGGTACATATAAGGCATATCAGAGAAAAGATTGAAATTAACCCTAAAGAACCGAAATATTTAAAAGTTGTGTGGGGAATGGGCTACAAAATGGAAAACCTGAAATAAAAGATAAAGAGAGGGTGCAAAATATGTTTAGAAAAAAGATTGGACTTACAAAACGCAAGCATAAATGGAACGAGCTGAAAGGCGAGGGGATAGCAAAATTTTTGTTCAAGAGATATATGTTATTTTGGACAATAACAATAATAATGTTGATATTCTTTTTTATGCTGATGGATTCTGCAATGGAGTTATGGCTTCTCGTTCCCATTATATACATAGGCTTTGCGCTTGTATATTCCGTTGTGGTTTTGCTGCAAAATCTTGAAATACGCGATATTGCAAAGCGTATTGACTTAATAGCAGACGGCGAAATGGCAATTGATGAATGTGATGAAAACTCATTTTGCGTACAAAGCCATAAAAATCTTAACAGAATAGTGGCAATAATTAATGAACTTGAAACAGACAAACACGAATTACTTGAAAAGGCTGAATGTTATGAAAAAGCTTTGGAAGAGCTTAATAGCCGCATTGATAAAATTTGTGATGGTGATTATTCAGAATTTGCGTGTGAAGATGGCATGATTCTTGCCCAAAGCCACCAAAAGCTTAACGAATTGGGAAAAGCCGTAGCAAAAACTATTGAGATAAAAACCAAGGCGGAGCGCACCAAGGTTGAACTTGTTACAAATGTTTCGCACGATTTGAAAACACCGCTTACATCAATCATCGGATATATTGATTTGCTTTCAAAAATTGAGGATATGCCGCAGGAAGCGCAAGATTATGTCGGCATAATTTCACGCAAGGCCGAGTGTTTATCGCATACTGTATACGACTTGTTTGATATTGCCAAGGCAAGCGCAATGCAGGATATTGAGCTTGAAGAAATCGACGGTGTAATGCTGCTGCGACAGGTGCTTGCAGATATGCAGGATAATTTTGAAAACTGTGATACTCCCATTCGTGAGAGCTATACCGATAATGCTTGCAAGATAATTTCCAATGGTAAAAAGCTGTACAGAGTATTCCAGAATTTGCTTGATAATGCGTTGAAGTATTCACTTTCAGGCTCAAGAATTTATATTTCGCAGTATTGCGATGAAAAAAACTTTGTTGTTGAAATACATAACACCGCAAATTATGAAATGACATTTGATGCTAACGAAATATCCGAAAGATTTGTCAGGGGCGACAAATCTCGTACGGATGAAGAAAGCAACGGTTTAGGACTTTCAATCGTATCATCATTTACACAGGCGTGCGGTGGAAGCTTTGCCGTTGCAATTGACTGCGACAGATTTATTGCAACTGTAAAATTTCCTAAAATATCATAAATAATAAAACAACAGGCTGAGAAGTATGTTAACTTCTCAGCCTGTTTGCTATGTTATATATTATTGTTGATTTCCTCGGCATAGCGTACAGCTTCCATTGCATCTTTTGCGTATTTGTCCGCTCCAATGGCGTCTGCATATTCTTGATTAAGCACTGCGCCCCCTACAATAACCTTGCATTGCGGTGCTTTTTCGTGCAGTAATGCTATGGTTTCTTCCATGGCAGGTACAGTAGTTGTCATCAATGCGCTTAAACCTACAATGCGTGCATTAAGCTCAATAGCTTTTTGCACAATAATTTCGGGTGCAACGTCACGGCCTAAATCGGTAACGTCAAAGCCGTAGTTTTCAAGCAGCAGCTTTACAATGTTTTTGCCGATATCATGTATATCGCCCTTTACGGTTGCAATTATAAATTTGCATTTATCAGATGCTTTTTCGCTGGGCATATTTGCTTTTATTTGTTCAAAGGCAAATTTAGCGGCTTCAGCACTCATCAAAAGCTGTGGCAGATAAACCGTTTTGTTTTCAAAGCCAACACCTACAATGTTTAGTGCAGGGATAATTTCTTCTTGCACAATCTGCAACGGCTCTGTATTTTTCAGCATATCAGCAGTTAAATTTGCCGCTTGCTCTTTCAATCCCTTTACAATTGCTCTTTGCAGTTCCGATTTATACTCGCCGTTTTCAGAAGTTGCGTTAGATTTTTCAAGAACTGCAACCGTTGTCAATTTTGGCAGATTTTGCGCAAAATCAATATAATCGGAGCAATTATCATCAATGCCTTTAAGTGCACAAAACGCAAAGTAAGACTTCATCATGTCGGGTGAATAGGGATTCATAATTGCTGCGGATAAGCCATTATTCAAAGCCAAAGCAAAAAACGTGCCGTTAATTATATCTCGTTCAGGCAATCCGAAAGAAACGTTTGAAACGCCCAACGATGTATGGCAGCCAAGCTCTTTCTTGATTAATCTTACTGCTTCAAGCGTTTGCTTTGCGGCATTGTTGTCGGCACTTATAGTAAGCGCCAATGGGTCAAAGATTATATCGTTTTTGTCAATGCCGTATTCTTTTGCCTTGTCAAGAATTTTTTTAGCAATTTCCACTCGTTTGGCGGCACTTTCTGGTATACCGTTTTCGTCAAGTGTTAACGCAACAACAAGACCACCGTATTTTTTAGCCAAAGGAAAAACAGCTTCCATGCTTTCTTCCTTGCCATTTACAGAGTTTATCATCGCCTTGCCGTTGTATCTGCGCAAAGCTATCTCCATTGCCTTTGTGTCAGAAGTATCTATCTGCAAGGGTAAATTGATAATAGCCTGCAATTCGCATACGGCAGTTTTAAGCATTGCACATTCATCTATTTCGGGCAAACCGACATTTACATCAAGTATGTGTACACCCTTTTCCTGCTGAGCAATACCTTCTTTTAGAATGTAGTCAATATCGTTTGCTTTCAAAGCTTCCTTAAAGCGCTTTTTACCCGTGGGGTTTATACGCTCGCCAATAAGTATCGGCTTTTCATCAAAAATTACAGCGTGGGTATATGATGAAACAAAACTTATATTTTTCTTTTTGATTTCACAAGGTTTTACATCCTTGCTTTTATCAACAAGCTCAGCAATATATTCAGGTGTTGTGCCACAGCATCCACCGGCAATTCTAACACCCTTTTCCATAAGCGATGTTACTTCGATTGCAAAATCATCGGGCAAAACATCATAAACGGTTTTTCCGTTTACAGATTTTGGCAATCCGGCATTTGGCTTTAAAATAACAGGAATTGACGCATATTTTAGATATTCTTCCACAACGCCTACCAAATCCTTAGGACCTAAAGAACAGTTAACGCCGATAGCATCAGCACCCATGCCTTCAAGCATGGCAACCATTGCCGCAGGGGAGGCTCCCGTCATCAATTTGCCGTCATCACCGTAAGCGTTTGAAACAAAAACAGGTAAATCGCAGTTTTCTTTTGCGGCAAGCAATGCGGCTTTTGTTTCGTAAGAATCGTTCATGGTTTCTATCATGATAAGGTCAGCGCCGTATTTTGCACCAAGCTTTACAGTTTGTGCAAAAACCGATACCGCATCTTCAAAATCAAAATCACCGTAGGGCGCAAGCATTTTGCCCGTGGGACCTAAATCAAGCGCTACCCATTTTTTTTGCGTGCCATTGCTTTGTTCAATAGCTTTTTTTACGTTTTCAATTGCAGATTTTATGATGCTTTCAAGCTCGTCTTCCGAAAATTTTAATATGTTTGCGCCGAATGTATTAGCATTAACAACATTACTGCCTGCATCAAAATAATCCTTATGAATATTTATCAGTATTTCAGGATGTGATATGTTCCATCTTTCAGGTAATTCGCCGGGCTTTAATCCCTTTGCCTGAAGCAGTGTACCAAGTCCGCCGTCAAGATATAAATTGTTGTTTTTCAAATATTCTCTTATATTCATTAGCTTCTCCTAAAATTGCAATCGGTTGCATTGCAGCACTTACAGCCGTTGCTGTTTTTGTCGTTGCATAACTTATTTCTTATGCCGATAATCGCCGTAACTGATTTTGACGGCGACATCAAAAGTCTTTCGTTAAGGCTTATGCCAATTCTTCTTGGGCAATCAAGCACGTTAAATACATTGCTTTGAAGTTCAAGCGGCAAATCACTGTATCCGGGGCTGAAGCGGGGAGCAGTATCCATTCCTAAAGCTCTGTATTCAGCGGTTATATCAGCGTTAAAAGCATCGCAAAGACTTTCAATACGTTCGGTGCCTATCGCTTGAAACATCAGCGCTTTTGATGGTGAAACCCTGCTGTATTTTGCTATTAAGCGGTCGATACCAATACCGACAGTCGCCGCAAAAAGAACAATACTTTCACAGCCTTGCAGATTTTTTTTCAAGCCGATTGAATTTGTTTTAGCAAAACCCAAATCAATATAATCATCACAAATATCAATAGAAAAATGCGCATAACACACCTTAAATGCAAGGCAGTTTAGTGCTTCGTTTAAACATTCGTTTATAAGATTATCGGTTTCGGGTGTGTTTTTTAATATCTGCGCATACCGCATTATTTCTTTAATGTTAACCTGTGGTGCGTTATATGTTTTTGTAAAAACGGTATTTGTCATGATTATTTAAGTATATCCGATAAATTACTCTGTATTTTTTCAGCAACATCAGGCTTATTCATTGAGTAAACATGAACGTTGCAAATGCCGTTTGCAAACAAATCAATAATCTGGTCAGTTGCATAAGCAATTCCCGCCTGCTTCATTGCTTCAGGCGAAGAACCGAATTTGTCCACAAGGCTTTTAAAACGCTGTGGCATGAATGAACCTGAGAGCTTTATTGCCCTTTCAACCTGGTTGGCATTTGTAATCGGCATAACACCGGGAATAATCGGTACAGTAATTCCTGCCTCTCGGATTTTATACAAAAAATTATAAAGCAGATTATTATCAAAAAACATTTGTGTTGTTAAAAAACTGCATCCCGCATCAACCTTTTCTTTCAGATATTTTATATCTTCTTTCTGATTTGCACTTTCGGGGTGGATTTCAGGATAGCACGCCGCACCTATGCAAAAATCCGCACCGCTTTCTTTAATATCATGAATAAGGTCAATGGCGTGTTTGTAAGCCCACTTGCTGCGGTCGCTGTTTTCAAGCTCGGGAGTCAGATCGCCTCTCAAAGCCATTACGTTTTCAATACCTGCGGCTTTCATATCCTCAATTCTTGCCGTTACGGTCTCTCTTGTCGATGATACACAGGTTAAATGCGCCAATGTAGGCACGTTGTAATGCTCTTTTATATTTTTTGCAATATCCAATGTATAGCGGCTTGTGCCCCCGCCTGCACCGTAAGTAACGCTCATAAACGATGGGTGCAGCTTTGCAATTTCTTCAGTTGCAGTTTTTACAGATTCAAACGCTGTATCATTTTTCGGCGGAAACACCTCAAACGATAAGGAAAGTTTATTTTTGTCAAAAAGTTCACTAAGTTTCATAGAATATCACCATGTATTAAAAAAATATATATATATTTGTATATTAACATATTAAAGAAAAAAAAGCAAGAAATAACGATAGTTTTATTAAAATTTTAACATATTGCAATAATGCTCAGATTTTAAAAGAGATGCATCGTTGTGCTTTGTGTTGCAAGTTTGCCGATTTTATGCTATACTGAATAAAAACCAATTTATCCGCCGGAGAATAATTTAATATGAATTATAATGATATAACAACCAATGAAGAGATACTCGCTTTTGTAAAAAAAGCAAATGCAAACCTTAAAACATTAAAGTATACCGACCATTCCGAAGCGCATACTAAGCTTGTTGCCGAAAGAGCAGCATTTATATTAAAACAGCTTAATTACAGCGAACATGATGTTGAGCTTGCAAAAATTGCAGGATTTATGCACGACATAGGCAACGCTGTTAATCGTACACACCATGCTGAATATGGCGCTTTGCTTGCAAACGATTTTTTAAAGAATACTGATATGTCCGTGCATGACAGACTTACCGTAATATCTGCTATTTCGCACCATGATGAATCAACCGGGGGCGCAATTGACGCAATATCAGCCGCCCTTATTATTGCGGATAAGACCGATGTGCGACGCAATCGCGTTAAGGTTTTTCCTTCTTCGGGCCTTGATATACATAACAGGGTAAACTATGCTGTAACAAGCAATCACCTTACTGTTGATGATGATATAATAACACTTTATTTAGGTGTTGATGAAAGTATTTGCACCATGTATGAATATTTTGATATATTTTTAGGGCGAATGATGATGAGCAGGCAGGCTGCTGAAATGCTTAATGTAAAATTTAGCCTTATCGTTAATGAAAACAAAGTACTTTAATTATGTAGAGAGGTAAAAATGAAAACATACAAGCACACTGTTCAGTATTATGAAACTGATAAAATGGGTGTTACTCATCATTCAAACTACATACGCTTTATGGAAGAAGCAAGAGTTTGCTTTTTACGCTCCATTGGATATAGCTATGAAAAAATGGAAGAGCAGGGGATTGTATCACCCGTTGTAAGCATATCTTGCGATTATAAAAAGTCAACAACCTTTGCAGATGAAATTGAAATTTGCGTAAAGGTTTTAAAGCTTACAAGAGCAAAGCTCACACTTTCATATACAATGACATTGCATGATGAGGTTGTTTGCGTTGCCGAAAGTTCGCATTGTTTTTTGTCGCAAACTGGCAGACCGATGAATATACAGAAAAATTGTCCGCAGTTTTATCAAGCGCTTTGTAAATTGTGCGGTGAAACAGATAAATAAAATCAAAATTACATATTTAACACGAAAGGAGCACTATGAAACAGCGTTTTACAAAGCTTATTACTCAGCTAAGCTGGCAGAATTTTATAATGCTAACCGTTGCAGGCATAATTAACGCCTTTGGCGTAACAGTTTTTCTTTCGCCCGTCAAACTGTATGATAGCGGAATCTCAGGTACATCTATGTTGTTGGCGCAGATGACACCGGAATATTTAACACTTTCTATATTCTTGCTCATACTTAATATTCCGCTGTTTTTGTATGGCTTAAAAAAACAGGGGATAACCTTTACCGTTTATTCACTGTACGCGGTTGTTATATATTCCTTAGGCGCATGGCTTATTACTGATGTACTGCCGATTGATGTCAGTATGGTTTCACCCCTTGCAGGCGATGATTTGCTGCTGTGTGCACTTTTCGGCGGTTTGATATCGGGTACGGGCAGCGGCCTTACCATTCGTTATGGCGGCGCCATTGATGGCGTTGAAGTAATGGCAGTTATTTTTGCCAAAAAGCTTAATATGACTGTTGGTACATTTGTAATGCTTTATAACATTGTGCTTTATGTGATATCGGGCTTTGTCCTTAACAGTTGGATTCTACCACTGTATTCAATTGTGACGTACGCAGCCGCCCTTAAAACTGTTGACTTTGTTGTTGAAGGTATTGATCGTTCAAAGGGTATTATGATTATTACAGAAAAATCAGATGAAGTCAGCGCAGCACTTATGGAATCTTTTGGGAGCGGTACAACAAAAATACAAGCTAAGGGTGGGTATTCAAATAACGATAAAACCGTTATTTATTTTGTAGTCAACCGTTTTCAGATTTCTCGTATGCGCAGTATTGTTCACGATATAGATCCGCACGCATTTATGACAATCACCGAAGTTGCCGATGTTTTTAAAAGTGCGAACAGTACAACATAATGATTGACCGTTTTTTGAATAATTAACCAATGTTTTGATATTGCAAAAAGTTCAGCATCTGTAAATAATGCTGAACTTTTTGTTGTTATATCTGTTTGCTTGATGTGTTGAAAATTTTGTAATTCAAAGGTGCACGCACTATTTATCGCTTTGAGAAAAACCAAATTACCGCCGCCGAGCTTATTGATGATACCATACGTCGATACTTACATTTTAACGTTGGCTTTGTTTCGTTTTAGTCAATATATCCTATCGGATAGGTTTTGTTATTTCATCAGTTCATCGGTAAGCCTTAATATTTCAGGTGCTATTCTTTCACGTTCTTTCTTTATAACGCGATTATATACAGGATACGCCAGGCAGACGAACACAATGCCCGAAATGCCGATAGCTATTCCAATAATCATGCCGATGCTTTTGCTTAACATCCCACAGCTTCGTAGCCGCTGTGATTTAAAAACGAGCAAACCGTTTTGTTAAGCTCCTTATCATCTTCTACAATCAATATCTTAAACATAGCGCTGCCTCCTGATTGTTATTTGATTTTATTATACAGTATAACACTTAAATGTTAAAGTTTTGTTTGTGTTTTCGCATTTTTTAAATAAAACAAAAATCGGGCACCACAAAGTGATACCCGAAAATATTCAAAGAGCTATGTTTTTTCATTTTTACCTGGCAAAGAAGAAGGAAACAGAAAGGATTATCGGAAAGAGCTGCCATTGCAGATGATAGCGCAAGATGTAAAAGTGTATCAGAAAGGTTTAAATCATCGCTGATACTTTGCAAGGTAAGCAGCATAATAAGCAGAAAGAACATAACTGTTATTTCACTGTCATAATCAGAACTTATCAAAGAACAATAAACAATATAATCAGCATTAAGACTTTATACCACGCTTGATATGCAAATCAGCGATTTATCTGTCCGTAATAGGCATCTTTGCCGTGCTTTCTCAGATAATGTCTGTCAAGAAGTTCTTGCGGCATAGCATCTGCTTTAGGATTAATCGCCGATGCGTGATAATTCATAAAGGCGATTTCTTCCAATACTACGGCATTGTGTACTGCGTTTTCAGCAGAACTTCCCCAAGCAAACGGCCCATGATTTCTTACAAGTACAGCGGGAATTTCCATTGGATTGAGTTTTTTAAAAGACTCTGCTATTACAGCTCCTGTTTGCCATTCGTATTCGCCTTTGATTTCTTCAGGTGTCATCGCTCTTGTACAAGGGATATCACCATAAAAATAGTCGCCGTGGGTTGTTCCCATAGGAATAATCGGTACACCCGCCTGAGCAAAAGAAGTTGCCCAGCGACTGTGTGTATGGACAATTCCTCTGATTTCAGGGAATTTCAGATAAAGATAACGATGTGTGGGCGTATCGCTTGATGGGTTGTATCTGCCCTCTTTTACGGCTCCGGTTTCAAGGTCTACTACCACCATATCATCTGCTGTAAGCGCATCATATTCCACTCCCGAAGGCTTTATAACCATAAGTCCGCTTTTTCTGTCAACTGCGGATACGTTTCCCCAGGTAAAAGTTACAAGGTTGTACTTTGGAAGCATTAGATTTGCCTTGAGAACTTTTTGTTTTAACTGTTCAAGCATATAAAACTCCTTATAGATCAGAAATTGCTTTCTGTGCGGATAATCCTTTTCTGAAATCTGCCATAAACGCTTCAAAATCAGCCGTGCCTCTTTCATCGGGAAGGCATACAGCAGACTCGATATGAGTAAACACTTTTTCGCTGAGGTATTCCGAAAGTGTAAGCTTGTCAGAATATTCTAAAAAACCTGCAAGAAGTGCCATACCCCAGGCTCCGCCTTCGCTTGCTGTTTTCATTGCGGTAATTTTCGTTTTCAGCGCATCGGCAACTATTTGCTGTGCAACATCCTTTATTTTGAAAAGACCACCGTGAGCTGTAAAGCCCGTAGCTGTGATTTTTTCTCTGTCAAAAAGTATGTCCATTCCCATTTTAAGCGAGGCTATGGAAGCATAAAGCTGTGAGCGAAAAAATCCTCCCAGCGTCAGTTTTCTGTTTCCCTTTCGCAAATACATGGGGTGGCCTGCTTCTGCACTGACTACCGGCTCGGCAGAAATAAAGTTGTAGCATACTGCTCCGCTTTCTTTATAACTATCTGACATTGCGTTTGTATAGAGAAGCTCATACAGCTTTGACTTATCAGCATCTGATTGCATAAGAGATGCAAATTCAGCAAACAGATTCACCCAGGCATCAAGCTCACCACAGCAATTGTTGCAGTGTACCATCGCAACGTATGCTCCGTCGGGGGTGGTTACAATATCTATTTCGGGATAGTAATTCTTCATGGGATTTTCAAGAACAAGCATGGAAAATACCGATGTTCCTGCCGAAATATTGCCCGTTTTTGGACGTATGCTGTTTGTGGCTACCATTCCCGTGCCGGCGTCTCCCTCGGGAGGACAAACGGGCACACCCGCTTTTAAATTGCCCGTGGGATCAAGAAAAAGTGCTCCCTCCTCTGTAAGCGTGGCACCCTTAAATCCTGCATTGCGGGGGATAGGAAGCAACTTGCTAAGCGAAGTTTCCAGTCCCTTTGAACTGAGAAGTTTTTCTGTTTTTGCTATGAAAAGAGTGTTATACTGTCCATTTTCAACAGGAAAAATTCCTGAAGCCTCGCCTAATCCGACTTCAAATCTTCCCGTCAGTTGTGTATGAATGTATCCTGCAAGGGTATTTATATGCGAAAGACCGGAAAGATGCTCTTCACCATTAAGCACAGCCTGATATAAATGTGAAATGCTCCATCGCTGAGGAATGTTAAATCCAAGAAGCTTTGTAAGTTCCTCAGATGCTTGCTGAGTTGTCGTATTTCTCCAGGTGCGGAAAGGTACGAGAAGTCTGCCTTCCTTGTCAAATGCCATATATCCATGCATCATAGCCGAAACGCCTATTGCCCCGATATGTACAATAGTTTCGCCGTACTGCTTTCTGACATTACGTGCAAGGTCTGCATAGCAGTTTCTTATTCCGCTGTGGATATCCTCAAGAGAATAGGTCCAGTAGCCGTTTTCAAAACGGTTTTCCCAACTGTGAGTGCCTGTTGCCAAAGGCGCAAATGTTTCACTGTCAACAAGACAAGCCTTGATTCGCGTCGAGCCAAGCTCTATTCCAAGAAAGGTTCTTCCTTGTTTGATTTTTATCTTTGCGTCCATATTCTTACCTCTTTACAGTAGCGATGCAGTCAAGCATTTCAAGGTGTGTTTCAAGCTCTGCAAGTGTTGTTCTGTCATCAATTATAACAAGCTCGGTATCGGTCATTTTTGCAAAAAGACGGATATCATCTGCCGTAAGAGCTGTTGATACTACTGCGTGATGTGCTCCGCCCGCATAAATCCATGCTGCCGCTCCTGTTTCAAAATCGGGTTTTAGTTTCCACATAACTCTTGCTACGGGAAGCTTTGGCATTGCTTCGGGCTGTTTTACAAGTGATATTTCAGCACATACAAGACGGAAACGATTGCCCATATCAATTAGTGATACTGCAATTCCATCGCCTTCTATTCCGTCAAAAACAAGTCTTGCCGGATCAGACTTTCCGCCTATTCCCAAGGGGTGAACCTGAATTTCGGGCTTTGTTGAGGCAAATACAGGAGATACTTCAAGCATATGTGATGCAAGCTCTATCTGCTCGCCCTCAGTTAAATCGTATGTATAATCTTCAAGAAAACCTGTTGCGCCGCTTTTGCCCGCTGCCATTTTGCAGAGCACTGCCATAAGCGCTGAGGTTTTGAAATCGCCCTCAGGACCAAATCCCATACCCTTAGCCATTAGATTTTGCACAGAAAGTCCCGGAAGCTGATTAAGACCGTGAAGATCCTGAAAAGTGTCTGTTATAGCAGAAATTTTCTCGGCGTCAATGAATTTTTCAAGAGCAACCTCGTAGCGTGCCTGTTCTTCCACGGCAGAAATATTTTCAGTGGCTAAAGTATACTTTTCACTGTATTCATTCATTTTCGCCTGAATTTCGTTGCTTGTTACTGTATCTGCAATTTCGCAGAGATCGCCTATACCATAGTAGTTGACATTCCAGCCGAATTTAATCTCAGCCTCAACTCTGTCTCCGTCTGTTACTGCAACATCTCGCATATTGTTTCCGAACATTGCAACACGCATACCTTTGCCAAAATCTACAGCAATAGCCGCGTGCGCAAAAGACTTGATTTTTTCAACAACGCTGTCCTGCTTGTAATAGCCTGCCACAACCTCGCGCTTTATGCCCATTCTTGTGCAAATAAAGCCGAACTCCCTGTCGCCGTGTGCAGACTGGTTAAGATTCATAAAATCCATATCTATGCTGTTGTAGGGAAGCTTTTCATTATACTGTGTATGCAGATGAAGTACAGGTTTTTTGTTGGCTTGAAGTGCACGGATCCACATCTTTGCGGGAGAAAAAGTATGCATCCACAAGATTATTCCTACACATTCCTTATCGGCAGATGCTTTTATACATACTGCCTCAGCTTCATCTGCACTTCGTACGATTGAAGTTGCCTCAATATTTACAACTTTGCTGAGTTTATCGTTAAGATACTGAGCGATTTCTCTGCCATCACTTTCGGCCTGTGCAAGAGTTTCCGAACCGTAAAGATCCTGACTGCCTGTGATAAAATATAGTTTTTTCATAATATTAAGCCTCCGAATTTCAGTTTGTATCTGAATTGTACAATATATATCGCCTTTTTTGCAAGATTTTTATTATTCAGTTATAGACATTTATTATCTTTTGTTGTATAATTTTGTTGAGGTGATACCCATGCTGGCAAAATTTGAAAAACTTACACTGGATGATGCCGTTCATATATCTGTTCATAAGTATCAAAATCTCAGAAATCTTTCCCATTGGCACATTGAGCACGAACTTGTATTCTGTGATTACGGCATCGCTAAAATCTCTGTGGGAAGTGAACAATATACTCTTGAAAAAGGACATTGTTTATTTGTTGCAAGCGGTATGATTCATAATATCAATACAATTACCGAAAGTGTTGTTTCTGTTATCAAAATCGAGCAAGAACTTATTGATGACACTTTTGGCGGCCTTGTGCCGGTTTGCCCATTGATTGAAACCGACCTTCCCCTTGATGATGTTTTCAACAGACTTCACAGCGAAATCATAGGTAATAAGCGTTTTGGCTCCGTTGTGTGTGATTGTACAATTCTTGAAACGCTTTCGCTGCTTTTCAGAAACTGTCCTATGACCGAAAGAAGTATGGCATCTACCGGTGAAAAATACAAGGCACTGCTCAGTTTGATTGACCAACGTTTTGCCGATATTACTTTTGATGATGCAGCTGAATTTATGTGTTACAGCAAACCATATTTTTCGCGCTATTTTTCTATCATGACCGGCATGACATTTTCTTCCTACCTGAATATTATTCGCGTTTCTGAGGCTGTTGTTATGCTTAAAGAGGGCAGACTTACCGTTTCGGAGATTGCCCACGCTTCCGGTTTCGGCACTATTCGCCATTTTAACAGGGTTTTTAAAGAACTTACAGGATACTCTCCTTGCAAGCTGCCGAATGATTTTGTTTTTATCCGCTATCGTCGTCATGATAATACTGACGGGTTTGATCCAACGCTCAGCGCACCTGCAATCCTTTGAATATGAACGTTCTGACGGCTTTACCGTTACAGTTTGTATTAAATATAGTTTTAGTATAACTAACAAGAAAGCCTTTCCGATTTCGAGATTTTTGCATAAAAGTGTCCAATCGGTCTATTTTATAAAACCCGCTATTTGGCGATAAAAAATAGGAGTCAACTCTCAACAGTCCAATTAAACTGTCCAAAAGTTGACTCCTATTCAGTTGTCTGTCTTGAACAAAATAGATGACATGGATTTCAGTACAAAATCCGACCATCTTTTTCGTTCATTCCCCCTGCAATAGCATCCGCTTCATGATGACAAAATCAAGGGCATCCAACGTATTATTGAGATCGAAATCAGCTTCTTCCCAATCGTAAATCTCAACATCGGTTGTGCCAAGCAGCCATTTCTGTAATGTAACTGCATCAGCAACGCTGAATTCACCGTCACCGTTTATATTTCCTGAAACCTCAATCTTGATTCTGAATATCAGATCCATAGAATCGTTGCTGTAATAGATCACCTCAGGCTGATCTTCGCAGCAGAATTCAAATAAATCAGCATATTTGTAAAAATGTGCTAACTGATCATTTTCAAGAAGCATAGGATTGGAATCGACAGTATAAAACGGGCCTGTATACATCCAGCCGCCGGGCACACTGTCATTTTTAATGCCGATATTCGTACCAAACGTAAAGTTATGATACTTGACGACTTCATTCGGAATCAGCTCACCCGTATCCTTGTCATACAGCGTGATTCTTGTTGCACCGTCCGGAAAAACAGGATCGGGATTCGTTTTGTAACTCAACTTGCATGTCACTTCAACACGGTTAGATGTTTCAGATGTGACTTCAAATCCATGAAAATCATAGTAGCCGTCCTCAGTTCTGATGTCAAACGAATAGCTGCAATTGGGATCATAGGCGGTCAGCGAATCAATAATGCACGGATTCGAGGAAACAGCAAACAGCTCACTGAGACAAGGTTCTTCAGAGCTATTCTGTATTGTATTTTTCAAAAATGAAGCATCTTCGGGAATGTTAATCAGTTCGCCCGTATACGAATCTACGAATGTGATAATGGTACTGCCGTTTGAGAGGTCAACAATTTCGGTACAATTATTCTTTATGTGATAGCTTCCGTTTGTGATATCAAAAGACGCTTCATCTGACCAGTGCCTGCCGACCGACCATTCCACATCGACCAATCCATCCGCAATCGGCTCATATACCATAACAGAGGAAGAACCCTGTCCGTCAACGGGCTCTACTTTTGAACGCAGATCAAAACCGTTGCAGTCGGATTCCATCACAAATTCAATTGCACCATCACCGGTCTGCGCCATTTCCAGAGAAGCTCCCGTGCTTGCGTTCACATCTGCACAGTATGCGATATAGTTGTAAAATACGCAGGCACGACTGGAAGCAAGCGTAGAATCAAGACTGTAGCTTTTAAGCCAATTATACTCAGCAGGGCAGTCAGGCAGCCAGCTGTAAATATCAGTCTGTTCAATGTAGCCGCTCGGATTTTCAAAAGTGAATGTTTCAATGACCTTTTTCTTATAATCTTCACCGAGATCTTCTATCCATTCTACTGTCAGGTCATAACCTTCCAACACACGGAAAAACTGAACTTCAAAGCCATACTGCACTTCACTTTCCGCATAGGTTTCAAAAAAACTGTAATCATCCGTAGGAATGCCCAATATATCGCAGTATTCTTCATATTCCGCAAGAGCTTCCGCATCATTCGGATCGGGCTGCTTTGGTATTTCAAGTGTAAAAAACGCAGGAGATGTGCAGGCAGGTGTATTGACCTGTGCCATACTGCCGGAAATCGAAGTTTTGTAGATGTCTTTTTCATCTAGACGAATAGGTTTTACAAGGCAAATGAAATTATCCTCTACATGGGATTTGCCGTAGGTATTGTAAAATTGCAGGGCATCAACGAAATTCATTGGCGTCCAGTCGGGGAGTGTGCCGATGGCGGAATCCATCGAGATGCCATCTTCTGCCTGTACAGGCAAAAGTGCGGATGCGGAAGTGAGCATCATGCCTGCGGTGAAGAGTGAAAGCAGTTTGTGTTTCATGATAATTCCTCCAATCCGAATAAAATGTAAAAAATATAAAGATCTTCTTGTTTTTATTATACGATTTTATGAATGGTTTGTCAATAGAAATGGCATATTTACGGATGATCAAAAAAACTTCCGATGCTTTCACATCGGAGGTTTAACTTGTCAATACGTAACGAAATTGATTACCGCCGAAAGCCACGATTCTACGAGGTTTTTCAAGCATTCCATTGCTTGGAAAGCTTGTTTTTTTTGCTCAACGGTAACGACTTCTGAACCCCCGACCTCAGTTGGTCTGGGTGTCTTTTTTGCAATCAAACAAAATCCCTCGCTTTCCTCAGCAAGATATTCATACAGATCCTCTACTGAAGTCAGCAGATAAACTTCGAGTTTGTTGCCCTTGGGAATTCCAAAGAAGTATTCATCGTTCTCATCTCTTTCGTAGAGATAATCACGGATTACCCCGAAGCGGTCGAAGGGGACCACAGTGAGCATTATGATCAAATCCTGCTGAAATTCTGTTTCTTCCATGATGCAGTCCTTACACTCATCAGGGATTAAAAGCCGTGGTGACCGCTTTACTCCCCCGAAATCTACCGTTTCTGTTTATCCCTTTACAGGAAGAAAAAGGCGTTGAGGTATATTTTGAAAAGGAGAATATTTACACTTTAGATTCCAAAGGTGAGCTTCTCATTACGATTATGTCCTCACTCGCGCAGGAAGAAAGCCATTCCATCTCTGAAAATGTCACATGGGGACAGCGTAAGAGAATGGCTGACGGTAAGGTTCCACTCCCCTACAGTCGGTTTCTCGGCTATCGTAAGGGTGAGGACGGCTTCCAGAAATTGTACCAGAGGAAGCGGAAATTGTCCGTTTGATTTACCGCAGTTTTATGGAAGGGCTTACCACAAACAAGATCGCACAGATGCTTATGGCACAGGAAATTCCTGCACCGGGAGGACAGAAAAATGGTATAGCCGTACAATTGAAAGTATCCTCACCAATGAAAAATACAAGGGTTCGGCATTGCTGCAAAAGAAGTTTACCGTGGATTTCCTCACAAAAAAGACAAAGGTCAATGAGGGTGAAGTACCGCAGTAATTCGTAGAACACAGCCATGCGCCCATCGTTGACCCAGAGGGATTTGACATGGTGCAGGCGAAAATCGCACGTCGGCTGTCACGGAAGGAATTGCTTGATGGGATGGCACGTGAACTGGAAAATACTGATTTACTCCTCACACAGTTTGATGAAAAGCTGTGGCGGATCATGGTTGAGAATATGACAGTTGGGCTTGATGGTGAGATGGTGTTCCGGTTCCGGAATGGGATGGAAGTAACAGTAGAATAAATATACAACAACACCCCACAGGGCTTACGGACTGGTTTGGTCTGCTTGCCTTGTGGGATGTTTTTTTATTTTTTCAGTAATTCTCGTTTCATCATACATAGGTCAATTGCATCCAGTCTGTTATCGCTGCAGAAATCAGCGGCTTTCCAATCTGCAAGCTTAGTATCCGGCACAGCAATCAGCCACTTCTGGAGTGCCACCGCGTCGGCAACATTGAATGCTCCATCAGCGTTGACATCACCTTCTATTGTCTGGGCTGTCCATTCGGAGATCGCTTTCACAGATGGAATCCATGAGGGCTTTGCTTCTCCCGCTTTCAACGGAATGCAGGCTACGGAAATTGTCGTATCCTTGGTATTTGTCAGGTGTACAGCAAGCTTTCTGTACTCGCTGTTGTCCGTCTGATTCGGCACTGGAAGGGATGTCGGTAGAAGTTCTGCGTTCATCACCGTAAATGTACCGCCATCACTAATAAGTCCCACCCACATTTTCTCCGAACCAACGGTCACAACAGCACTTTTGCCGTCATCAGCAACTGCAATCTCTCCCTTTGTGTGCGCAAACCAGTAGATCTCACCGGGGGCACCCAGAGAGATTTCATCCTGAATGATCACGCATTCCCTGTCCTTGATCATTTTCAGACCACGAACCACGCTTTCTGCACCGCTTGGCTCGTATGCGGCGGTCAGATCTGTCACGGCATACGCTTCGTTTCCGATGCCGAACTGCGTAATCAGGCATTCTGCTCCTTCCTGCTGATCGAGTTCCTGCGAGGGATTGATGACGAGTGTATTGTGACCTTCCGCCCTGATTCTGTAGGAATACAGGCGGTTTTCCAGCTCATAATTCTCATTCCCCAGATCCGTAAAGAATCGTGCGCCGTTTGATTCGAGATAGAACGTACCTAAATCGTAGTGACCGTGATACTTATAATTATTCACCCCGGCATGAAGTGCCGTCACGATGCCGCTTTCCTCCCAGGTATTGCGGAAGCTGGCATTCGATGCACCGACCTCTCCCCAGTCCGTGGGAGAGTCGCTGGCGGAATCCGGTGTTTTTTCTTCATCAATCCACAGAAGGTCGAGATAGTTGAAGCTGTCGTTTTCGATTTTTTTAAGACGGGTGGATGCGATATCATAAGACTGATAATATTCTGCAAGCCACAGAAGCACTGCCCAGCCCGTATCACGACTTTCTCTGTCGTCACCGAAGCTGAAGGATTTTGGTGTATTGGAACTCATATAGCGGACAAAATCCACGGATTTGCGAAGCCCCTCATGGTCCGCAAGACCATAGTCCGTTCCTGCGGCACTTGTCAGCGCGGAGGAATACAAACCAAGATAATAGGTCGCATAATCCCAGTAGCCCAGTCCCTCACTGTAGGTTCCGTCCTTTGCACTGTAGGCACGGCGGACGAAGGCGTAGGATTCCTTGTAGGCATAGGTCAGCACCTCGGAAGCAATGTCCCTTGCATCTGCTTCATCGCCGATGGCAAGTGCCGCCAGGCTCATACTGCCGTTGCAGACAAGCTTCCAGTTATCGCCGGGATAATCCTGATACCAGCGGTAAGTACGGGTGCGCGGCTTGTCCTCATAGTCCTCCATGACCTGCGTGAGTCCCTTTTCGATCATGTTTTGTCTGAGGAATGTTCTCTGCTCGTCATTCATCCAATGATAAAGCCAGTCATAACCGAGCGCAAAGGCGGTACTCATTTCAGCGGTATCCAGAAAATGGCTCGGGTTCCAGTCCTGGAAGTTGCACGCAGCTTCCAGCTCTGCATAGCATCGCTGCGCATATTTTTCGTCCCCGAAAATATTATATGCCATCGCAAGTGCGGCAACACGGCGTTGAATACGTTTGGAGGTTTCGAGAAGTCGGATGCCATCGGGGATCTCATATTGGCATACGGGTTCGTTCATATGCCGCTCCGCTTCCCCTCGAAGCTTTTCGAGAAGAATCGCCGTCACGGAATCCGCCCCGATGCTCTCCCTCAGCTTTGCAAATCTCTCCTCCGACATAATGATACGAGGATGCGCGTATATGCCGTTCTGTTCGATCATGTCACTGATCACCTGTTCACCGTCAGTGAATGCGCCGTACTCTTCTGACTGCGAATTGTCCGAAGCAGTATCCTCCGCAAATGCATGGATTGGTATGATTCCGATTACCATGACCAGTACAAGCAGAATGCTCAACAGTTGTTTTTTCATAGCTTCACCCTCCTAAGTCAAACAAATAATTTATTTGTACCCTATCGCAATGATTGACACACGCCCTGTGCATTGATGTTGATGAACAGGAGTTTCGATTTCATATGGGTTCTTCCTTATCCGTTTTTCTTGCATTATACTACATATTTGCCAGAATTGCAATAGAAAAGTTGAGAAGTTTGAGCAATAACAATTATCTGCAGATGAACACAGCATGAACAAATGCACCCTTTTTTCTCCGAAAATCCAATAAATAAACGATAGCAAGGGGCTATCGATTAAGAATTGAATTTTTCTCGTTTGTCTGCTCTGGAATAACTGAAAAAATCCGACCTATCGTTTTGGATTTGCAGAATTTCCCGAAAATGCGTTGTTTTGACAAAAATAAATGCACCCTAACTTTGTATCAAAATTAGGGTGCTGATATGTCAGTCTTATACAAAATAGATGACATTGAAAAGAGACGACTCTACGAGGTTTACTAAAGGACTTCCTTTTTGATTTTGCTGCCCGATTTCGAGATTTTTGCATAAAAGTGTCCAATCGGTCTATTTTATAAAACCCGCTATTTTGCAATAAAAAATAGGAGTCAACTCTCAACAGCCCAATTAAACTGCTGAGAAGTTGACTCCTATTCATCAACTCACAGATGTGCAATGGAAGATACATCCTTCATATAGTATTTATCCCTATACTTTTTGGGAGTAATACCCGTGCGTGCTTTAAACACACTACCGAATGCGCTTTGGGATGAGAAGCCAAGCGTAAGGGAGATATCAAGCAAGGAGAAATCAGTATGTTTCAGCATATTTTCAGCGGTAGCGACTTTAGCCTCATTGACAAAATCCTTTATGGTCATACCGGTTTCCTTGAAAAACAACTTGGATAAGTAAGACGGATTCAGATTCAGAATCTGTGCGAGCCTTCTGATGGTGAGGTCGCCGTGTAGATTTTCGTATATATAATTGATGCACCGTCTTGTGTGAATGGAAATGGCGTTGTTCTTTCTGATTTCCCGCATACGTTGGGCATAGTCTATTTCCATCGTCACAAACAGATCAATCAGATCCTCACAGCAGGTGCACTTGTCAGCCTTGCGGATATAGATGTCACTGAGCGTATATGCAATATCATGGGACATACCTCCCTCAACACAGATACGACAGGTCATGGCTGCACAGCCCACAAGATGATACATCAAATTTCTGACAGGGTCATCGGAAAGCTGTGCTGCTCCGGATAAAAATTCCTCACGGTCAACATCGTAGACAGCTTTTACTTTCTCCACATCGCCCGACTGAATGAGCATATAGGTTTTTAATTCACTACTGAAATCGGTGCGTTTAAAGCCGTTCAGCTTATGCACATATAAAAGGTAATTCAGGTCACGGTTCGTATTCAAGTAATCGTCTCCCCCTTATATAAAATGTCATATATATCATATCTTATTTTTATCAAAAAAGCAATAGATTTGATATAAAAACCGTTGTTGTTAAAGTATAATAATCCAAAACGGAGGTGTTGTATTCAATGGCACAGACCTATGATCTTACAAAGGGAAAAGTAAGCAAGCTGATACTGGCGTTTTACTTTCCCATGTTATTTACCAATCTGCTTCAGCAGGTATACACAATGGCAGATACAGCCATTATCGCCAAAGGACTCGGAGATGATGCGACAGCCGCAGTTGGAAATATGGCATCTCTGACATTTATGATTATCGGATTTTCCACAGGACTGACAAACGGATTTTCTGTTTCCATAGCACAGAATTACGGTGCAAAGGATTATAGCGGACTGCGAAAAGCAATCGCATCATCAATCAAGTTAGCAGTAGGAATCACGGTGCTGCTTACTGCACTCAGTGTTATATTTCTTAAGGATATTCTGGTGATTCTAAAAACAGATAGCAGAATTCTGAATGACAGTCTGCTGTACGGATATGTCATCTTCGGGGGACTTGCAACAACAATAGCATATAATATGTGCGCCTCAATACTCCGAGCGCTGGGAGACAGCAAAACCCCACTTCTCGCAATAATAGCATCATCTATCATAAATGTAGCGCTCAACAGCGTCACCATATTTGCAATGGGTACAGGAGTTGAAGGACCGGCTGCAGCGACACTGATAGCGCAGATGGTATCGGCGGGAATTTGCTATATGAAGCTTCGGAAAATAGAGATAATCAGACTTACAATGGCTGACTTTGCAAGAGATGTCAAGATGTACATGAATCTTCTGAAAAACGGCACAGCGATGGCGCTTATGAACTCCATTACAGCGATAGGCAGCATGGTGGTGCAGTATTTTGTAAATGGACTTGGACTTGCTTATACATCGGCATATTCAATATGCATGAGATATCTTAATCTCTTTATGGATCCGGCCTGCACCGCAGGATTCACCATGTCGTCCTTTGCGAGCCAGAATTACGGCGCAAAGAAGTACAGCAGAATCAACGAAGGTCTCAAGGTATGCCTTACCATAGCCCTTATAACATATCTTGTGTTCGGCTCTGTAATGGTATTTGCACCTGAAACAATAGCAGGATTTATGCTGAACGAAAGCGAAAGAATTGCAATTGCCGTAAGATTTCTGCCCATAAGCGGTGCGCTGATGTTTGTAGTGGATTTCCTTTTCGTATTCAGAAGCGGAGTACAGGGCATGGGCTTCCCGTTTATACCAATGTGTTCAGGAATCCTTGAGATGATTATGCGAATTGTGGTTATAGTTATATTTATAGAGCCATTTGGTTTTGAAGCAACAGCCTATGCAGGAGCAGCGGCATGGATTGCGGCACTTTTACTCAACGCAGGTGCATATGCAGTAATTATCAGACGCAAACTGAAAGAAAACGCACTGCTTAACAAACAGATGATATAAATACTGCCAACAAATTGATATTGATTAGTTTTGTTATAGCATAGGGCAAAACAAAAAGCCGAATCAATCGAGATATATGATCTCAATCAATTCGGCATAACGAATAATAAATCGTTTCAAACTTTGTGAAAGTTTTTTCTATATAAAAGAGCAGATATCGGAAATTTCTTTCCAAATCTGCTCTCACATCTCTTGAAAATGAAAAAACGCCCGTTCAAGTCCCAAAAACACTCGAAAAAGGCCTTAGGTGATCCACGGTTTTGCGAATAAAATTTTAGTGTCCACATACGCAAAAAAGTCCGAATAATCGGACTTTTTTGCGTATGTGATCTTTTTCGTCATATATAGATGGTTGTGGGAGAAGGACTGTTGAACCAGCCTGCGTATTACTTTGTTTTATCCGCAGGTTTGCTTTCGCAGGCTTTGGAGAAGCCTTCGGTTTCTCAGCTTCAAGTTTCGTACTGTAATAAATAAAAAACAGGACACCCCTTAGGGCGATGACCATATAGAAGTATTCCGAAACACTAATGGTTATTGACTAAACGGCGGCTAATTTAAAATGAACAACAGGCGTATGCAAAAACTGCATACGCCTGTTGCCATTTATCACTATTCTGACAAATTATTCATCAACCCATTCGATTTCATTTTCGATGTCCCAAAAAGTTTTTCCATCAAATAACTGACTATCGAGGAATTCTTCTACACAATCATACATACGGTTATTGGAGGTTTTCCAAATTATTTTCGATTCCGGCAACCATTGCTGAAGTTCGAAATGATAACGACTATCTTTAAAGTAACCCTGAACATAATATTTTTTATTTAGTACAGTGAATATAATTTCTTCTCCGTCATATAACTTTTCAAAAAAATACTGTTTTCTTCTTTGTACATCATATTCCCACCCCTCTGAATAAATGCTTATATTTCTTGTACAGTTTCGATTTTGGGTTGATAATATGACCCGCTGAACGAGTGTACTCACCCTTTGTCTTACTGAACCTATCATCATAAATATGATAATGCAGTACTTTTCCTTTGCCGAGTTGATTATCAGTGTGATAAGCTATTTCAAGTCGCAAGGCGTGATTCTTATCATATAATCGCAACGTATTGAATGTACCATCAGGATTGTATTTATATAAGAGTTGCTTAAATGCGAGGAAGCAGGCAAATCGTGTTTTGGATTATTATCACCAAAATCAATGCCCTTAATAATCTTTATTCCATCAATTATACCGTCTGGTGCAAAATCAAAATGTTTATCTATTTCATAAAGATAACTAACGTTTTTTACAGCAGCAAAAGTTCCTCTACCACCCATATCAGCGCACCACTTTTCTTGAAGAAAGATAGTCCACGGCAACAATATTGCCGTCCATATCATCAAAAGGCTTGCCGAAGCATATAATACAGGAAGGTACAAGCTTTTCGAGCCTTGCATCACTTCTACCATTATGCGCGTTGCGAGGATAACCCCCGAACTGAACGCTTTACGCTCGGTGATGCAGGAGAGTTCGCTTGCGCAGTCCTTAAACTTCTCAAAGATTTCCTTTTGTTTCTCTGTGAGTCCTGTATTGAGTTCTTCCTCATTTTTTCATATCAGCTTAACGAGTTTATCCACTCTCGTTTCTCGCTTGATATACCTTTCGTGCGGACTTATGTTGTCGTAATACAGATCTTCAAGTGTTGTCATGTGCGTTGCACCTCCTTTTTTACAACACAAATACATACCACAACACTTTCCACAAGTCCAGCGTTTTTCGATATAAATAGTAAAAGTGCCGCATTTCTGCGACACTTCCTTTGATTAAACAAATTTAACTGCCGTTCCGTAGACAATTACCACGGCTGCACCTTGCATAATAGCAGAAGATGCGTAGCGAATATTAACCACCGCATCCGCACCAAGTTCTTCGGCTTCAGCAACCATTCTCTTGGTAGCAAGAGCACGTGCCTCGTTCATCATTTCGTTGTAAGATTTAAGTTCACCGCCGACTAAGGTTTTGAAACTTTGGGAGATATCCTTTCCAATATGTTTAGATTGGATTGTGCTGCCTTTTACAAGGCCCAACATTTCTAATTCTTTTCCGTTAATATAATCAGTATTTACTAAGATCATCTTCTTCACCCTTCTTTATTTCGTTTATTCTTTCTATGCAAACCTTGAGCATAACAGCAGA
>JAZQJI010000037.1:0-30615 GCA_045541475.1 Oscillospiraceae bacterium | reverse complement strand
CCTTACCAACCCCCTTTCCTTCAACCCCATCCTCACGTTTGGGTTGCACAAAACATATCAAAAAACTCTTTTGAATGTTTTGTTTTTGAAAAACACATCGTACCAACAAAACGAAAATAGTCCTCGCCGTTGGCGAGGGCTTATTTATTTTTATATTTCATTCAACTATAATTGGGTGGGAAATTGCTCAAAGGCTAAACACGGCAGCGGATGCCACCTGTGCTGCTTGCAAATCCATATTGCAATGCACAAGATATGCAGGCGTACTGCTTAAAAAATCATCAAGCAGTACAAAAAATTTATCCTGTGTAAGCTTGTCTGTCGGTATAATCAGCTGATGAAAAATGCGTGATAAAATCTCATCGGCACTCAAACTTTCAACAAAGTTTTTCTCGTTTCTTTCAATAAAGCAAAATGCCGCAATGGGCGAAATCATGTTTTCACCAAGGTTTTCCTTGCCGCACCATGCCGTGCCGCAAGCGTAAAATTTGCCGTCAATTCGGCGGATGATAGGCTTATCGCCGTTAACAATTTTGCATCGCTCACCAAAAAGCTTTTGCCACAGCATAATGTGTGTAGATTTTCCCGTTCCGCTTTTTGCTGAAAATGCGTAGCTTTTTCCATCAACGTCAATAACAGCGGCGTGCAGCAAAAAAGCATCGTAAAGGGGCATTTTAAGGCAAATTTTTCTGTAAATGCAAATGCTCTCGCAATATCCTTTTGAAAATTTTCTTTCAGTTAATGCCTGCTCTGCTACAATTTCTTCTTCTGTTACGCTAACGCAAAAATCAATATCGTCACTATCTACTATATAATCTTTGCATACAGCTTTAACATGGCTGTGTTTTTCATCTATGCCGATATTTAGCCTTGCAATATTAATAACAAACATTTAATCAAGCCTCTTTATTCTCAAAAAATCTTGCAAAAATATATTGTGTAATGCGGTAAGCAGCGTAGCTTAAAATCAAGCCGATTACCACGCCGCCCAAAACGTCCGTTGGGTAATGTACATATAGATAAAGCCTTGAAAACGCAATCAAAAATGCCAACACAAAGCACGGTATTGCATACTTTTTGTTAAACCAAAAAACTACACCTGCTCCTGCAAATGATGAAAGTGTGTGCCCCGATGGAAAGGAATAATCTTTTGGAGCATTTATCAGCAGTTCAATCCCCTGCCTTGCGTCAAAAGGTCTTGTGCGGGCAATAAGCGGCTTTAACGCAGCATTGCCTACAAGCACACCAAATATCAAGGCAATTGCTACACAAACGCCGATTTTGCGTGTTTTTTTGAATATCAGCAACAAGGCTGCCATAGCTATCCAGATATAACCCTTATCGCCCAAATGCGTTATAAAAACAAAAACGCTGTCCAAAAAATTGCAGCGTATTATATCTAAAAAATCAAGAAAACTAAATTCCCAGCTCATAATTCCCTTTCAAAAAAAGTTTTTATTTGATTATATGTGTAAATTTTTGCGAATAAGATTAATTAATCTAAATAATACTTAGGGTGATTTTTTGCTTGAAAAAATAAACAGCTGTGTCTGGGGTGCCGGACTTGTAACTCTGCTTTTGCTTGTTGGCGCAATATATTTTGTGCGGCTAAAATTTTACAACCCCAAAAATTTTTACGCAATATTCAAATCCACGATTAAAAGTCTTGCCGATACTGATAAAATAGAAAATCTTAAAACCCTTTCTGCCGCGCTTGGCGGAGCAATGGGCACGGGCAACATTGCAGGTGTGTGCTCGGCAATTGCCATTGGCGGCGCGGGTTCAATTTTTTGGATGTGGATATCTGCAATTTTAGGCATGGCAACCGCTTATGCCGAAAACTATCTTGGCGCAAATTATGCAAAAAATGGCGTTTTTGGCGCAAATGCATATTTAAAATACGGCGTAAAAAGCAATATTTTAAGTAAGCTTTTTGCGCTGTTTGCTATATTTTCTGCACTTGGCATGGGCTGCATGGTGCAAAGCAACACAATGGCAAACGCTTTAAATCAGGCCTTTAATATAAATTTAACCGCCTGCGGATTTTTTTTAGCTGTTTTAATTTTTGCAATTTTAAGCGGCGGTGCAAACCGTTTAAAAAACGCGGCCGTTGCAATCGTTCCGCCCGTTTCAATATCTTACATGATAATCTGCGTTATTATCATTGCGCTGTTTTACAAAAATATCCCCTGTGTTTTTAAAGCGATTTTTTGCTCTGCCTTTGATTTTAAAGCAATTTTTGGCGGATTTTCGGGCAGTGCTTTAAGCGTTGGACTGCGTCGGGGTGTTTTTTCAAACGAAGCCGGTCTTGGCTCTTCGCCTTTATTTCACAGTGCAAGCCAAAACAAAAACCCACACTTTTTAGGCACAATTGCCGCTTTTGAAGTCTTTGTTGATACTGTAATCTGCTGTACTTTAACTGCGCTTGCCCTGCTGTGCAGCAACAGCCAAAACGGTATGGTTTCGGCATTTTATTACGTTTTTGGCAACAACTCGGCATATATTTATGCCGTTGTCATCTCGCTTTTTGCATTTGCCACAATACTTGGCTGGTCGCTTTGTTTGCAAACTTGCACACACTACCTTTTTGGTAAACAAAACGTAAATATAATTCTTGTTATTTTTTGCGTTGCAGCCTTTACGGGTGCTGTAACCCGCTCCGATTATATATGGACTTTAAGCGACATTTTCAACGGACTTATGGCTTACCCAAATCTTTTTGCTCTTTTTTATCTTCAATCGCAAATCAAATCAAATGTTGAGTAAACGCTTTGCGTTTTTAAAGAAAATCAGTTGTTTTTCTTCATCGGTCAAATTCATTTTTTCAATTGTTTCTATCTCTTGCGCTGTGTTTTGCCAAGGCAAATCGCTTGCAAGCAGAATTTTATCGGCGCCATGCTTTTTTATTATTTTTTCAAAAAGTGAAATATCAATAAAATCTGAAACAAACGCAGTATCAAGATAAACATTATCAAAATTGCCTGCTAAAATTTCAAAAACATCATTCCAGCAGTTCATTGAGCCCAAATGCGCCGCAACTATCTTCAAATCAGGAAAATCCTTTGCGACGTTGGCAATCATCTGCGGTGTTGCGTGTATCAAATCGGGAGAAACGGGGTCGTACCCTGCGTGAATAATCACGATAAGCCCCAATTCTTCGCATTTTTTATATATAGGATATACGCTCTTGTCATCAAAGAAAAATCCCTGATAATCGGGGTGAAGTTTTATTCCCTTTAGCCCCATTTCTTTTATTTTATCAAGATAATCAAGCGCGTCCTCACCCTTTGGGTGAACAGAGCCAAACGGAATAATTCTATCACTTTCAACACTTTTTGCCCAGCTGTTGCAAATTTCATGCTGAGAAGGCTTTGTTGCAATGGGCAGCAAAACTGCCTTATCAATGCCGTTTTTATCAAGCGTTTCAATCAAACCGTTAACGGTGCCATCAAAAATAGTTTTTATATTTGCAGTATTTTCAAGCGCTTCAATTGTCCTTGCGGCAATTTTATCAGCATAGGCGTGTGTGTGAAAATCAATATACATAAAATTTCATCTCTTTCAATCTCTTGATGTTAAAAACAAAACTGAACGCTCAATAGAATCCTTAGCATTGCCCCAGTCTTCATTTGCATTGCGATAATCAAACATTTTGCAAAAGTGCGAAACATCATCATAAAGCGATTTTAACTGATTTTTTACAAGATTTTCTATACTCTTAGTAAATTCATCACTCATGCGCTTATTCTTTGCAAAATATTTTTCGCTTTGTTCCATCAGCAAATCATAATGCGGCATACAGATATACTCCTGCTCAGCAAAAAGCTCTCTAAAATCACGCTGCTGCTCATACATTTCAAAAACAGTACGCAGCAGACGTTCCATACCCCAATCTACCTTTGAGCAAACAAAGCAAGATTCGTTTACATCACTTAAATACTTGCGTTTAGCGTTTTTGCCTTCAAACAGTTTTTTGCGCTCAAACAGCTTTTTTTCGTTTTGTTCGATATGTGTTTGCAACATTAACGCAAGCGATAAACGATTTTTTTGCTTTAACATCTGGTGAAAATGCGTGTTGCAAAAGCCAAGCTTGTTGGTTTCAATACGCACGTCAGGTTCCATCATAGCAGCGCCCATAATATATTCAACCGTGCGGCTTTCAAGCATATTGCGCATACGGCAAATAGGGCAATCGGTTTTTGGCTCAAAAACCTCGCTAATCGGAATAGTCAGCAAGCTCTCTCTCATAAATATCTACCTTTATACAATATGTAATATTATTCAACAGTATCAACCTTTAAAAGATTTGTATTGCCCGAAATACCAAGCGGCACACCTGCGGTAATTACAACCTGGTCGCCTTTTTTTACAACGCCGCATTTTTTAGCAGCTTCAATTGCGTGCTTAAACAAATCATCGGTGTTTTTCTCTTCACTGATAACTGCGGGAGTAACACCCCATGAAAGATTCATCTGTCGGCACACAGTCTGACTTGTGGTGCAGGCAAATATCGGCGAAAGCGGACGGTACTTTGAAATCATTCTTGAAGTGCCGCCTTCCTTTGTAACTGTAACAATAGCGGCAACGTCAAGGTCATGCGCAATAGTTACAGTTGCATGCGAAATTGCATCGGTAACGTTGGCATCGCCTGCGTTAGGTCTGCGTGCCGAAAAACGATGCTTATAGTTTATATCTTTTTCGGTTGTGCGTGCAATAAGTGCCATTGTTTTAACCGCTTCAATAGGATAATCACCTGCGGCAGTTTCGCCGGAGAGCATAATTGCACTTGTGCCATCATAAATTGCGTTTGCAACGTCGGTAATCTCTGCTCTTGTCGGGCGGGGATTTTTCTGCATAGATTCAAGCATTTGCGTTGCCGTAATAACCTGTTTGCCTGCGTTGTATCCGCGAGAAATAATATCCTTTTGAATAGCGGGGATCTTTTCAAACTCAATTTCAACACCCATATCACCACGGGCAACCATAATACCATCGGCAACTTCAAGTATTTCGTTTATATTTTCAACGCCCTCGGCATTTTCTATCTTTGCAATAATTCTGGGCGATTCCCAACCCAAGCTGTGCAAAAACTTGCGCATATAGTTAATATCTGCCGAAGATTGCACAAAGCTTGCAGCGATAAAATCAAAGCCCATTTTTGCGCCAAATTCAAGGTCGTTCATGTCTGCTTCGCTCAAAAACGGCATACTTAGTCTTACACCGGGGATATTTATACCCTTGTTGCTTGTAAGCAATCCACCGTGCACAACATCGCAGATAATATCGGTTGAGTTGATTTCCTTTGCTCTTAGTTCAATAACGCCGTCATTAATCAAAATTCTACTGCCGATTTTTACATCCTTTGTAAGATTTTTAAATGTAACCGAACCGATTTTTTCATCGCAGGGTACATCTCTTATAGTCAATATATATTCATCGCCGTCTTTAAGTTCAACGGGGGTTTCATACTTGCCAAGACGTACCTCAGGCCCTTTTGTATCAAGCATTGTTGCAATGGGCAAATTCAATTCTTCTCTTATTCTCACAATCTGCTCAAAACGTTTTTTGTGTGTTTCGTGGTCACCGTGCGAAAAGTTAAATCTTGCAACGCTCATGCCTTCAAGCATTAAGTTTCTTATTACGTCATCGTTATCTGTTGCAGGACCTATTGTGCAAACAATTTTAGTTTTTCTCATAATAATCTCCTTAAAATATATTACAAATTGTATATTATATCACTAATTATACTATTAGATACTAAAAAACCCTGTTTTGTAAGGCAAATTATGCCGTTTTTTACTTGCATTAAGCCATGTTTTTCAAAAATATCCGCACGATTTAATACTGCTTTTTGTTTTTCATCATCTAAAATATTAGTATCAAAGCCTGATTTCAATCTCAAATTCAGCATGATTTTTTCTTCCAAAGCGTTGCAGTTTTCATCGGTAAAATAAGTTTTGCATGGGTTTTGCAAAAAATCTGTCAAGCTTTTTTGCTTTGCATAACGCTTGTTTTGATAAAACGAATGAGCCGCCGGTCCTATGCCTATATATTCTTCAAGCTGCCAATATTTTAAATTATGTCTACATTCAAACCCTAATTCTGCAAAGTTAGAAATTTCGTAATGTTCAAACCCAATGTTTTCAAGGTATTCTGCCGATTTTATATAAATTTCCGCGCTTAAATCATCATCGGGCAAAATTAAATTTTGATTTGCAAATGGTGTGTTTTCCTCAATTTTAAGCATATAAGCCGAAATGTGCTTTATTGGCAGATTTTTTGCTTTTTCAAGATTATTTATAAATTTTTCTGCACTTTGATTTGGCAAACACATCATAAAATCAATACTGATATTTTCAAAACCTGCGCTGTATGCATCACAAACGGCATTTACTGCGCCTTTTGCATCATGCAATCTGCCCAAAAGCTTCAAATCATCATCGTTCAAGCTTTGCACGCCAATTGAAACACGATTAAACCCAAGCGATTTTAAATCCGCAAAGCCTTTTTTATCAATAACCGCAGGATTGGTTTCAAGCGAAATTTCTGCATTTCTATCAATATCAAAATGATTATACAGTGTGTTTAATATTTTCTCGAAAAGCTGTGGTTTTAAAATGCCGGGTGTACCGCCGCCGAAATATATTGTATCGCACTTTGTGTTTTGCGGATAACTTAATATCTCTTCACAAACAGCATCTGCATACTGTTGTTGCAGATTATCCTGCGATTTTACGGAATAAAAATCGCAGTAAGGACATTTTTGCACACAAAACGGCACATGAATATAAACGCCTGTCATTTATCTAAATCGGTGCGCATAGATTTTATCAGCTTACCAAAAAACATCATGTTAACACGGCTTAACAAAAAAGCAGCAACAAACACAATATCGGGCGAAAGCCATATTGGCAGACCAAGTTTTGCAGGTGTGTTACCCGTGTTTATAAAGTAAATTATGTAAATAAGTGCTGCCGCCATTAAAACAGTGGTAACAATTGAGCAATAAAGCCCGTTAACATTGTAACCGCCGCAATTTTTGCAAACAATACCTTTTGATTTTATTGTGCCTGCAAACAGCTTTTGAAAAGGGTTAAAAACCTTTTCTGAGCAATGAGCGCATTTGTATTTCATATGTTTTAATTCCTTTTTTTTAAATAGAGAATGGCTGAAAGTAAAACTGTTCAGCCTATTTCTCTGTTATATTCAATTATTCTTCGTTATCGTCATCTTCGATGATATCAGCTTCATCAATTTCAACATCGTTGCTTTCTTCAAGGGCAGCTTCGCTGTTTTGCTTAGCAATCTCTTCTTCAGAAAGCTGTTCTACTTCTTCAATTTCAGCTTCTTCATCATGTTCGGTACGGGTAAACGCAACAACTCTTGCATCTTCCGATGTAAGTCGCATTACCTTAACGCCCTTAGCGTAGCGGTTCATCGGGCGGATATCGGAGCAAAGTATTCTGATAATAATGCCATCGCTTGATGCAATAATAATATCATCAGCTTCATCAACAACCTTTATGCCGCAAACCTTGCCTTTTTCTTCATTAACCTTGTAGTTTGTAAGACCAAGACCGCCTCTGCGCTGGATTTTATAATCGGAAACAAGTGCTTTTCTTCCGTAACCCTTATCAGTAACGGTAAGTACAGCGTCGGCTTCTTCTCTCACTCTTGCAAGAGAAACCACGTAATCATCACCGCGCAGCTTAATTACCCTAACACCGTGTGCAGAACGTGACATAGCACGAATTGTGTTTTCTTCTATTCTGATAGCTCTGCCGTTTGCAGTTGCAGCCATAAGCTGTTCTGCGCCGTTTGTAAGTTTTACGCCTGCAATTTCATCGCCTTCATCAAGGCCAATTGCAATAAGACCGTTTCTGCGTACATTTTTATAAGCAGAAAGTGCAGTACGCTTGATTTTGCCGTTTTTAGATACCATTACAATGAATTTTTCTTCTTCAAAATCCTTTATCGGCAAAATTGCGGCAATACTTTCATTTTCGGTCAAAGGCAGCAGATTAACAACGTTAACACCACGTGAACCCTTTGAACCTTCAGGAATTTCATAGCATTTAAGCTTGTAAGAAATACCCTTGTTTGTTACAAACAGAATATTATCATGGCTGTTTGCAATAAGCATTTCACTTACAAAATCTTCTTCACGCTGTTTCATGCCGGTAACGCCCCTTCCGCCACGCTTTTGCGTTTTGTAAGAGTCGATAGGCATACGCTTTAAGTAACCGATGTTTGTGTAAGTAATAACAAAATCTTCAACGGGGATAAGGTCTTCAATATCAACCTCACCGCTTACTGCTTCAATGGCGGTTCTGCGGGGATTATCAAATTTACGCTTAATTTCGTTAAGGTCTGTTTTAATTATATCATAAACCTTTCGCTCATCGCTCAAAATCTCAATAAATTCTTTAATCTTGGCAATAAGGGTTTCCAATTCGCCTTGAATTTTTTCACGCTCCAAGCCTGTTAACTGACCTAAACGCATCTGAACGATAGCCTCTGCCTGAGCTTCGGAAAGTCCCTGAGAAGCATCACTTGTAATTTCGTAAGCATTCATATTAGCAAGGTCGCCTGCGGTAAAGCGTTCCATCAAGCGCTGTTTACCTTCGGCAACAGTACGACTTGAACGCAAAATCGAGATAACCTCATCAATATTATCAAGCGCAAGCATAAAGCCCTGCAAAATGTGTGCGCGCTCTCTTGTTTTGTTCAAATCAAACCTTGTACGACGGGTAATAACTTCAAACTGGAACTTTAAGTATTCTTCAAGAATTTGCTTTAAAGTAAGAGTTTTCGGTTCGCCGTTAACAAGGCACAGCATATTAAGGCTTACAGTTTCCTGCAATTGACTGTAAGCAAAAAGCTTGTTTAAAACAATCTGCGGATTTGCATCCTTTTTAAGCTCAATAACAATACGCAAACCCTGCTTGTCAGATTCATCACGCAGAGTATGAATACCCTCAACACGCTTATCCTTATGCAGATTTGCGATAGACTCCATCAATTTGGATTTGTTTACCATGTAGGGTATTTCGTTAACGACAATTGCATTTCTGCCGTGAATTTCTTCAAAAGTAGTATTTGCACGCAGAATAATCTTACTTCTGCCCGTTGCATAGCCTGCTCTTATACCGGCTCTTCCCATGATAATACCGCCCGTTGGAAAGTCAGGTCCCTTGATATATTCCATAATATCTTCAAGGGCGCAATCAGGATTATCAATAAGCAGATTTAAAGCGTCAACAACTTCGCCCAAATTGTGTGAAGGAATGTTTGTAGCCATACCAACTGCAATACCCGTTGTACCGTTTACCAGCAAGTTGGGAAATCTTGAAGGGAGAACGGTAGGTTCTTGCAAACGGTCATCAAAGTTTGGTCTGAAATCTACCGTATCTTTATTGATATCGGTAAGCATTTCAAGAGATATTTTTGAAAGCTTTGCTTCTGTATAACGGTATGCAGCAGCGGGATAACCATCAATTGAACCGAAGTTACCCTGACCGTGAATAAGCGGAAAACGCAAGGAAAAATCCTGCGCAAGTCTTACCAATGCATCGTAAACCGAAGCGTCACCGTGCGGATGATATCTACCAAGCACGGAACCTACTGTATCGGCACATTTTCTTGTTGCTTTATCGGGCGTCAAGCCGTTTTCGTGCATGGTGTAAAGAATACGTCTATGTACAGGCTTTAAGCCATCACGCACATCGGGCAAAGCACGATCGGTAATAACCGACATTGAATATTCAATAAACGACTGTCGCATTTCTCTATCAAGATCTACATCGACAATTTTTGTTTTATTATTTATAAAATAATTTTCTGCGTTGTTGTTTATTTCGCTCAAAACAGTTTCACAACCTTTTTATTTATTTTTTGATTATGTTTTTATATAGATTTGCGAGATTTTTTTCAAAAATCTCTCTCACTTTTGCAATTTCGCTTTCTTCAAAGATATTTTTGGGAATTACATGGAAAACCGTCTTTTTCTCATAAACAAGAAAAAGCGTTTCGTTTTCAATTATCTTGATATTATCCGTTTCAAGATTCATCATAGTAACGGGCGGATGAATATAATCATCAAGCTCTTTTTCGTAAGCTTCATCACTATCCATCTGCTCACGCAATTCCTTTTTATCTTCATCAGAAACGTAAATTTCTGAAGCAATCGTCAGATAATTATCATAAATATTAAGCTGATAAATATCCTTTTCAATATCGCCTTTTATATCGTCAAGCGATCTTCCGAAATTCTTTTTCAAAAGTCTTGCGTTATTCCAAATAACAAATATCAGCGATAAGCACACAAGCAGCATTAAAATGCAGGTGGACATATAATCGGGATAATTTACCATTTGATAAACCGCATTTACGCATAACAGCAATAAAATTACCGTAAATATAATATTGCGTTTTTTTGCAAAAAGCTTTTGAAAAATAGCAAATCCTGATTTGTAGGTTTCAATATCAATGCTATATTCCTTTGATATTACGGGAATATCAGTATTTTCAACATTTAAACCCAAAGTATTTTTATTTTCCATTTATTAGCTGTTTTCCTTTTATCAATATACACAATGTAAAATTATACATCAATATTAACGGCGTATTTAGCGTTCTTTTCAATAAATTCCTTTCTGGGTGCAACTTTATCACCCATAAGGATAGTAAATGTTTCATCAGCTTTAACGGCGTCGCTAAGTTCAACACGCTTCATAATGCGGTTTTTCGGGTCCATTGTGGTTTCCCAAAGCTGTTCGGAGTCCATCTCACCAAGACCTTTATATCGCTGAACTTCAGCCTTATACTTGCCATTTTCGGAAAGCTCTGCAATAAATGTATCACGTTCTTCATCGCTGTAAGCATATCTTATCTGCTTGCCCCTGTGAATTTTATACAGCGGAGGCTGTGCAAGATAGATATTTCCGTTTGTTATAAGCTCACGCATAAATCTGAAGAAGAATGTCAAAAGCAACGTTCTGATATGTGCACCGTCAACGTCGGCATCGGCCATGATAATAACTTTGCCGTAGCGCAGTTTTGAAATATCAAAATCTTCACCCAAACCCGTGCCCAAAGCAGTAACAACGGGCTGCAATTTATCGTTGCCGTAAATTCTGTCAAGTCTTGCCTTTTCAACATTAAGCATTTTACCCCAAAGCGGCAAAATTGCCTGATATCTTCTATCTCTGCCGTTTGCAGCAGAACCGCCCGCAGAGTCACCCTCTACGATGTAAATTTCAGTATACTGCGCATCTCTTTCAGAGCAGTCAACCAATTTACCCGGCAATGATGCACTTTCAAGCGCACTCTTTCTTCTTGTCAATTCTCTTGCACGCTTTGCAGCTTCACGAGCTTTTTGAGCATTAATGCTCTTATCAAAAATTGCTCTTGCAATAGCGGGGTTTTCTTCAAGAAAATTCATCAGCTTTTCATTAACAAGCTTTTCAACAAAAGGACGAACTTCGGGGTTGCCAAGTCTGCCCTTAGTCTGACCTTCAAATTCACAATTGGTAAGCTTAACCGAAACGATAGCTGTAAGACCTTCTCTTACGTCATCACCCAAAAGCTTATCGCCGTCCTTCAAAAGACCGAATTTCTTGCCATATTCATTAATAACCTTTGTTAAAGCGTTTTTAAAACCGTTTTCATGCATACCGCCATCGGTTGTGTGAATATTGTTTGCAAACGACAAAATAAGCTCGTTATAGCTATCATTATATTGCAATGCAATTTCGCAGGTAGAGTCTTCATGCGTACCTGCAATATAAATAACCTGGTCGGAAAGCGGTTCTAATCCTCTTGTATTGTGTATATGTTCAACAAACTGTCTTATACCACCTTCATAATGCAAGGTTTCGGATTTGATGTCGTTATCATCACGCAAATCTGAGAATACGATTTTTATACCTGCATTAAGGAATGCCTGTTCTCTAAGTCTTTGAAGTAAAACTTCATAATCATAAACAGTTGTTTCAAAAATTTCGTCATCAGCTTTAAAACGCACTCTCGTACCGGTTTCGGTAGTTTGCCCGATAATCTGAATTTCTTCATCATATTTACCGCGATTAAATTTTTGGTGGTGTATATTTTTACCATCGTACACCCAAAATTCAAGCCATTCAGAAAGAGCATTTACAACGGAAGCACCAACACCGTGCAGACCGCCCGCAACCTTATAACCGCCGCCGCCGAACTTACCGCCTGCGTGCAAAACGGTGTAAACAACAGTTGCAGCAGAAATTTTTTCCGTAGGGTGAATACCCGTGGGAATACCACGGCCGTTATCGCTTACTTCAATAATATTATCTTTTAAGATACTTACTTTAATTTCGGTGCAATATCCTGCCAAAGCCTCGTCAATTGCGTTATCAACAATTTCATAAACAAGGTGATGCAGACCGCGTGTACCCGTTGAGCCGATATACATACCGGGGCGCACTCTAACAGCTTCAAGCCCTTCCAAAACCTGAATTTGATTTGCGCCGTAATCCTCATCTACATTAAAATTTACATTCAATTCTTCAGACAAAATATTACCTCCATATATCATTTTTATCTTTAATTGATTTTTTATAGCGTTTTAAAAGCGTGCTTGTTAAAAGCGATGTTATGTATATAACATCATCGCCGTTTGATTTTTTGCACACAACAAAGCTTTTTGGCATATCAAACGAAACATTAACAATAATATTTTTCTTTGTTGATTTCTTGAAAAACTCCCTCGTTATTTTTCCTATCGAGGTATTTTCCATATCAAATATGCCTATTATTTCATTGCAATTTACTGCAATATCATTTCCTAAATGTAAATACATAATTCAAATATACTATTTGTAATTAAAATTAACCTATTTTATGCATTTATAGGTACCATTTTCTACAAAAAAGATTTTACCGTTTTTATATTTCAAAATATCATTTGCGTCACAGCAGGTAATAAAAATCTGCATATTTTCAACAATATTCAAAATAAACCTTCGTCTTGATGAATCAAGCTCCGAAAAAACATCATCAAGCAGAATGATTGGTGTTTCATCACATTCCTGCGCAAATATCATAGCCTGCGCAAGCTTCATACAAAGTGCAATACTGCGGTTTTGTCCCTGCGAACCAAAATCACGGGAATAGAGCCCATCAATTTTAGTTATCAAATCATCACGATGAACACCAAATGTTGTAAAGCCTGCACGCTTGTCATCTTCAAGATGATTTTTAAGTTTTTTATAATACATATTGTAAATTTCTTTTTCATTTTTACTGTTTGTATTATCTAAAACACAGGAGTTAAGCGTTAAATCCAAATTTTCGCCGCCGCTTATTTTAGCATAAAGCATTTTGCAGCTTTCGCACAAACGCTTTACATAAACGCTGCGCATTATTGAAATATAAGCGCCGAGCTTACTAAGCTGTTCGTCCCAAATTTCAAAATCGCAATCATCAATATAATTATGATTTTTCAGCATTGAGTTACGCTGCGCTAAAATTTTTGCATAGCGATTTATTGCATTTATATATTTTGGTTTTATCTGCGAAATACCCAAATCTACAAAAACGCGGCGTTTTTCGGGCGCACCTTTGGAAAGCTCCAGATCTTCAGGCGTAAAGACAATACACATAAAATTTTCAAACAGCTGCGAATTTTTAGCAATATCAACGCCATTTATTTTAACTTTTTTATCCTTCAAAGCGCCTTTTTGCACCTTGTAGGTAAATTTATTTTCTCTAAAATTTGTTTGCGTATCAATTTCGGCGCTAAAAAATTCGCTACCTAAAAGAATATTATCCTTTTCTTTACTGCCTCTAAAGCTTCGGCAGCCCGTAAAAAGCCATATAGCTTCTAAAAGATTGGTTTTGCCCTGCGCATTTTTACCCGTAATAATATTTAAATTCTTATCGGGAAAAATCTCAACGCTTTGCAGATTTCTGAAATTCTCTGCCTTTATTCTGCTGATATGCATAGTTTAAAAGTTAGAATCAATTTCAAGCAAAACCTGACCGCCCACATCAACAACATCACCCTTGCGGATTTTTTTGCCTCTTTGCAAAGCAGTTTCGCCGTTTACTTTAACATCACCGCTCAAAATAATATCCTTAGCCATACCGCCTGTATCAGCAATGCCGGAAAATTTCAAAAGCTGGTCAAGTTTTATAAATTCAGTATTTATAGTTATAATTTCTTTTTCCATAGTTTTAATTTAGTTATTTGATGACAGCTGAACGGGCAGTACGAGGAATGTAAAGCAATCGCTGTCTACGGGTACGATTTTTATAGGGGAAAGCGGGCCGTTCATCTGCAATTTAACTTTTTCGCTTTCGCAGGCACGCAAGGCTTCAAGCAAATATTTATTGTTAAAGCCAATTTCAAAAGAATTGCCTGAAAGGTCGATTTCCATTTCATCATTAAATTTACCAACGCTTGTTTTGCAATTAATGGTTAAAGCGCCGTTTGCAAATTTACATCTAACGGGTGCTTTGTGCTTTTCGCTTATAAGCAGACCGCATCTGTCAAGGGTATCAATCAAGTTTTTAACTTTCAAAACAACTTCTGTTGAATAATTCTTCGGAATACTTACTTTGTAATTATAAAATTCGCCTTCAAGCAATCTTGTAATAACACTGTAACCGTTAATTTCAAAAGTAATGTGTTTTTTGCTTACATAAATCATGCAGTCTTCCTTAGAATTTTCATCAAGAAGCTTTTCAACCTCTGCCAATGCTTTGGAAGGCACAACAAATTTATAATCATTATCAGTAACAATGCTTTCGGTTCTTAATGCAAGTTTATAGTTATCAATAGCAACCATATTGAAAATGCCGTTTTCAATATCAAACAATTCACCCGTTAAAATAGGTTTTTTAGTATCGGTAGATACAGCAAAAATTGTCTGCTTAATCATATTTTTAAGCACGTGCTGCGGAATTTTTATAAACTCGTTTCTGTCTATAAAAGGCACATCAGGATATTCCTGAGCGGAAATTGCAGAAATGTTATATTCGGTAACGCCGCTTTTGATATGCACATTAAGGTTGCCGTCAACTTCAACTTCAATGCGGCTTTCAGGCATTTTGCGTACAATTTCGTTAAAAATGCCGCAGCCTACAACAAATTCACCCATTTCATCGGTAACAGCTTCAATTTCCTTTTTAATTCCAAGGTTAAGATCGTAACCGGTAAATTCCAAAACATCTTGAGAAACTTTGATTTTTATACCTTCAAGAGCTTCAATGCTCGTCTTTTGGCCAACTGCCCTTGAAACGTTGCTTAAAGCTTCATATAAGCTTTGCTTATCACATTCAAATCTCATAATATATAAACTCCGTAATTTAAAATATAGATTTTAATATTATAATATAATATATAATAATATATTTAGTAGTCGCAGTAGTAGTAATGTTAATATTCTTAAAAACTCACACAAACAGCGAAATTCAGCCGTTAAAATTTAAACACGAACAGGGTGAAATTATTTTTGAAAAGTTTAAAGATTTTTGTTTTGCAAAAATCAGTTTGAAAAGTTGAAAATGCAAAAAATCTTTTTAAAAACTTGTGCAAACAAATGTTAAATCCAAAAATATTAAACACCAAAACCGTTGTTGAATTTTGTAAAAACGGTTGATAGTTTAAAAAAACAACCGAAAATGCGTTGTTTTTAAAAAACAAATAATGTTAAAAAATCAGCGGTTCTTATCTCTGATATTTTTAATAATATCATCAACAATTTCCTTTAAATGCGAGTCTTTTGCAAGGCTTGTTTCAATACTGTTGATAGCATAAACCATTGTTGAATGATCTCTTCCGCCAAATTCTGTTCCGATAGAAGCAAGCGACATTTGTGTAATTTCACGCACGGCAAAAATTGCAACCTTACGCGCAGTAGAAATTTGTGAAGCACGTTTGCTGGAGCGAATATCATCGGGAGTAACGCCATAAATATTTGCAACCTCGGCAATGATTTTTTCAACCGTAATCGGAATAGGCTGGTCATCGTTTAAAATATCACGAATAACGCTTTGTGCCATTGCCATTGAAGGCGGACTGCCTGCAAGAAGCTTTAACGCCTTTAATTTTTTTACAGCGCCTTCAAGCTGGCGAATATTTGTTTTAAGTCTGTTTGCAATAAATTCTGCAACATCGTTTGGTATTTTAAGTTCAAGCAATTCAGCCTTGCGCTTTATAATTGCAATTCTCGTTTCAAAATCGGGTATGGAAATATCTGCAATAATGCCCGAAACAAAACGGTTTTTAAGTCTGTCCTCAAGAGTTTTTATTTCCATGGGGGGACGGTCGGATGTAAGAACGATTTGCTTGTTTGCCTGGTAAAGCTCGTTAAACGTGTGGAAAAACTCTGTCTGTGTGCTTTCTCTTCCTGCCAAAAACTGAACGTCATCAAGAAGCAAAAGGTCGCATTTTCTGAATTTTTCTCTTATCGGAGCGGTATTTTTTGCTTGAATTGCAGCTATAAGCTCATTTGCAAAGGTTTCGGCAGTTACAAAAACAATATTCTTTTCCGGATGTCTTAATTTAAACTCATTCATAATAGCGGTTAAAAGATGAGTTTTGCCAAGACCTGAAGGGCCGTAGATAAACAAAGGGTTATAATCTTTATTATTATAATTTTTAGCTACGGCAGAGCAGGCAGCATAAGCAAATTCGTTAGATCTTCCTACGATGAAAGTATCAAAGGTGTAATCATAATTTGCATATTCATAGCTGCGTTCAAGCTCGCTGTTGCGAATATCAATATCATCAATATCAACAGGCTCGGAAGGCTCTTTTTCTTCTTCTTCTATCATGATTTTAATATCAACATCAAATCCCAATGTAGATTTAAAAGCTTCAAGCAGAAGCTTTTCATAATTGCTCAGTGTTATTGATCTTTGAAAATCTGATTGAACCATAAAAACAGCGGTGTTGTTTTTAAACTCAACAGGTTCAAGGGTATTTATCCAGAGTTTCATTGCAACATCGCCTACGCCGCCTTTTTCACGGCAGTAATTTTTTACAATTTCAAATAAATCTGTAAAAGAATCCATTGATTTTTTTATCCTTTCTTTTCAATTTTTTCTATTGCATATAAATAATAAATAGTACTAAAAAAATGCGTTGAAAATATATGCTTTATTATACCATATATCACAAAAATTTACAAGCTTTTTAAGCTATTTTTTCAACAAAAAAATAGATAAAAACAGCATATTTTTTCGTTTTAATTTAGATATATTTATAATAGTATTTAAAAAGCTGATATTTTCTTTATCAAAAAAAGGCGTAGGCGTGTTGTTTTTTGTAAAATGTGATAAAAACAAAGCTAAAAAAAAATCGGTTAGATGTGTTAAATGTGAATTTTTTAAAAAAATGCTTGACATAAAGCGGGTATTATTATATACTGTATTATTGCAGGGTTATGGATTTATATATTTATATTTTCACATATACCAAATTGATATTTTTTTTTGATTATTATATAAGGGAGGTAAAAACTCAATGAAAAGAACATATCAGCCCAAGAAGCTCCAGAGAAAGAAGGAGCACGGATTTATGAAGAGAATGTCTACTAAGAACGGCAGAAAGGTTCTCGCACGCAGAAGAGCAAAGAACAGAGCAAGACTTAGCTATTGATTTTTTTCTTGCCGCAGAGCAGACCACATAATTTTAATGTGGTCTTTTCTTGTATATTGGCTTAAATTTAAAATATGTATTACACAGTTAAAATTAACAAAAATGCCGCATTTTTGCATCTTTATCGCAAGGGAAAAAAGATTTTTTCAGAAAATGCGGTTATTTATTACAAAAAAAACAATCTTCCCTACAACCGTTTGGGAATAACTGCGGGTAAAAAAATCGGCAACGCAGTTTGCCGCAACCGCGCAAAACGCGTTATAAGACAAGCCTACCGCGAAAATGAAATTTTTATGCCCATTGGCTTTGATATTATCGTTGTTGCGCGCACAAATATCTGCAGAATTAAATCAAATGTATTTAGTGAATATTTTAAAAACAGCGTTATTCCGGAGTTGAATTTGCAGTGATTAAAAAATTTTTGCTTTGGATGATTAGGTTTTACCGCAAAAATATTTCGGGTTTAAAAGCATACCCTACTTGTCGTTTTTATCCAAGCTGCTCGGAATATACTTATGGCTGCATTGAAAAATTCGGGGCGTTAAAAGGGCTTTATTTAGGTATAAAACGCTTTTTAAAGTGTAATCCGCTGTTTAAAGGCGGCTATGATCCGGTGCCCGAAAAATTCAGTTTTATTGCAAAAAAACAGAATAAAAGCATAAATAAACAGAACGATTGAGAGGAAAAATTTTGGAAAAATTATTTGGTACAATTTTAGCGCCTATAATGCGTGTTATATATAATTTTTGTGGAAACTACGGCCTTTCGATAGTACTTTTCACTATTTTCACAAAGCTTATAATGTATTATTGGAACAGAAAATCACATATTGGTTCTGCTAAGGTGAATAAGCTTGCGCCGCAAATGGCAAAAATACGCAAGCAATACGCAAATAATCAGGAAAAAATGATTGCCGAACAGCAAAAGCTTTACAAGGAAGTTGGTTACAACCAATTTTCAGGCTGTACAACCTTGCTTATTCAGTTTCCTATACTTTTTGGCGTGCTCGATGTTGTTTATCGTCCGCTTACACACATTGTAAAGCTCGGTAAGGATACTATCAGCAAGGCAAGCGAAATTCTTGAAACAGTGTTTATCAAAAGCGGTAAAAACGGTTACGATGCAAATCTTGCGCAGTATGCCGAAGAGCTTGAAGCGCTTGGCATTTCAAAGGCAAATATAACAAATCGTCCCGAATTGGAGCTTATAAAGCTTTCCAACGATGCAGAACTTTGCAATTCTATTTTTGGCGAAAGCTATGCAGATTTTTTTGATAAAGTACGTGATTTTGGTGCAACAAATACATTTTTGGGTATTGACTTAAGCCAGACACCTACTTTCAGTCCTGAAAAATGGACAGCAGCAGCAATTATGCTTGCACTTATTCCGATACTTTCCGGTGTTGTGCAGCTTGTTATGACATTCTACACACAGCATCAGCAGAAGAAAAGCAACCCCGATGCTATGAAGAATATGGGCTGTATGAATGTTATGCTTTACGGTATGCCTCTTTTCTCGGTATATCTGGCACTTACATTCCCTGCCGGTGTTGGTTTTTACTGGCTTTGCTCCTCGCTGTTTTCGTTCCTTATAACAATATTTATGTATATTTACTACACACCTAAGCGTATTGATGTTATTATTGAAAAAGATAAAATAAAAGCCCAGAATAAAAAGCCCAGCCGTTTTGAGCAAATGCTTGAAGAACAGCGTGCTTTGCTTGAACAGCAAAACGGCACTGCTCCCGCGCGTAAATCTAATGATGAAGAAAATGGTATGTCCAGGTCTGAATTGCAGGCTTACAACCGCAAGCTTATAAATGATGCAAGAAAGCGCATGGCTGAAAAATACGGCGATGAATATAAAGAAGATTAATCGGTAGTTTTATATCAGGCAAATTTGTATATTTATTCACATCTTTAAAAAGTGAAAATATAGAGAAAATAAAATTTCAGGAACGGAGGATTTTTATGGTAAAGATTTTTGAAGCCAAAACAGTTGAAGAAGCCAGAGCATTGGCAGTTGCAGAATTTGGCGTAGCTGAAGAAAGAATTTTGTTTAACATTATTGAAGAACCCAAAAAAGGCCTTTTCGGAATGAAGGGCATTGCAAAGATTGAGGCAAGTTTTGAACTTTCCAGAGCAGAAATTGCAAGAGATTATATCCTTAACATTACAGAAAAAATGGGACTTGAAATGACAGCAACCATAACCGAGGTTGAAGGCGGTGCTGTTATTGAGCTTGATGGTGAAGGCGCAGGCACTATTATCGGCAAACATGGCGATACTCTTGATGCTATACAGTATCTTGCATCAATGGTTTGTAATAAGGGTGAAAAGGATTATTACAGAATTACGGTAGATAGCCGTGGATATCGTGAAAAGCGCAAAGCTATTCTTATTGAACTTGCAAACAAAATCGCTAAAAATGTTCTTAAAACCGGATATTCAGCAACTTTGGAGCCTATGAACCCTTACGAAAGAAGAATTATTCACTCTGCTGTATCTGAAATTGAAGGTGTAAATTCACGTTCTGTTGGTGAAGAACCTTACCGTAAGGTTGTTATAGCTTCAGATAATCCTAAAAAAGGCGGAAGAGAATATAATAAGGGCGGTAGAAACCGTAATTTTAACCGCGATAGAAATGACAGAAAGCGCAAGGAAAATTATGAGCCTAAGTCGCTTGACCTTAAAACAAGCTTTGAAAAAGACTATAAGCGTCCTAAGCCGGAGGACAATCTTAATGCCGGACTTTACGGAAAAATTGAATTTTAAGTTTTAAAAATACGGCTGCGAAAAGTGTTTTTCGTGGCCGTTATTTTATATCTAATTAGTATAAAATAATATAAAATATACAATATGTAATTATATGATATATTACAAAATGTATATATTAAGTTACAATTTACAAAATGTAGGTGTTTTTTGTGAGTAAAAGTACAATTGCGGCTATATCAACTGCGCTTGTCAGTGGCGGTTTATCCGTTATAAGAATGTCGGGAGAAAAGTCGATTTCAATAGCTGATAAGATTTTTAAATCAGAAAACGGCAAAGTGCCGAGTAATATGAAAGGCTATACCTGCGCTTACGGCCACATTGTTTTTGATGATGAAATTATTGATGAATGTGTGCTTACGGTGTTCCGTAATCCAAAAAGCTATACAGGTGAAGACCTTGTCGAGATATCGTGCCATGGCGGTGTTTATGTAACGCAGCGTGTTTTGCGTTGTTGTTTGCTTTGCGGTGCAAATTTGGCAGAACCCGGCGAGTTTACCAAGCGTGCATTTTTAAACGGTAAAATGGATTTAACGCGCGCTGAAGCGGTTATTGATATTATTTCTGCCAATAGCGAGAATGAGCTGAAATACGCAAATTCTTTGCGAGAAGGCGCACTTTCACGCAGAATTGACGTTATATCAGATAAATTAACTGTAATTTTGGGCGATTTAGCAGCCTGGGCGGATTTTCCCGAAGAGGATTTGCCCGAGCTTGAAACTGATGTTATGATAAATAATCTTGATGCTGTGCTTGCTGATATTACGCAGCTTTGCTCAACTTATGATTATGGAAAAATCGTGCGTGAAGGTATTGAAACTGTAATTGTGGGCAAGCCAAATGTTGGTAAATCTACATTGATGAATTCTTTGAGTGGATTTGAACGCAGCATTGTAAGCGAATTTGCAGGTACTACGCGTGATGCAGTTGAGGAAAGCATTCGCTTTGGTGATGTTGTGCTCAACCTTTGTGATACGGCAGGTATGCACGATACGCAAGATTACGTTGAGGGCGTGGGTGTAAAAATTGCTGAAAAGAAATTGGAAAACGCTGAACTTGTGCTTGCGGTTTTTGATTATTCAAGAAATCTTGATGATGAAGATAATGAATTATTATGCAAAATAATGAATAAAAATACAATAATTATTATCAATAAAACCGATTGTGAAAAGGCTCTTGATACAGAAATTTTATCTGATAAATTTGAAAATATTGTTGAAATATCAGCGGCAAATAACAGTGGTATTGATGAGTTGCAAAATCTTATTGAAAAGATGTTTTTGAATAATGAAATAAGTTTTTCAAATGGAGTGATAGCAAATCAACGTCAATGGATTTGTGCACAAAACGCAAAATTGGCCGTTGAAAATGCAAAAAATGCAGCCGAAAGCGGCTTGACGCTTGATATTGTAACTGTTTTGATAGAGGAAGCCGCAGGCGAAATTGCCAACTTAAAGGGCGAATCGCTTAGCGAGAATGTTGTAAACGAAGTATTTTCACGATTCTGCGTGGGAAAATAAGGGGGATTTTTCTTGGAAAAATACTTAATGGGTGAATTTGACGTAGCCGTTATTGGTGCTGGTCATGCAGGAATTGAAGCGGCATTGAGCAGCGCAAGACTTGGCTGTAAAACTGCAATGTTTACAATCTCGCTTGATCAGATAGCAAATATGCCATGCAACCCTTCTATTGGTGGAACTGCGAAAGGGCATTTGGTGCGTGAAATTGACGCTTTGGGCGGTGAAATGGGTAAAGCCGCCGATAAATGCTCCATACAATCGAGAATGTTAAATAGAGGAAAAGGCCCTGCTGTGCATAGTTTGCGTGCGCAAGCCGATAGAGTTTTGTACCATGCCTACATGAAAAGCGTGTGTGAAAATCAGCGAAATTTGCACATTAAACAGGCTGAAATTGCCGAAATTTTGTTTGATGATGGAAAGGTTTGCGGCGTTGTTACATCACTTGGCGCTGTTTATAACTGCAAGGCGGCTATTATTGCCGGTGGTACATATTTAAAAGGTAAAATTCACGTTGGCGAAGTAAGCTATGAAAGCGGTCCTGATGCCGTTTTGCCGCCAAAGGCTCTTTCTGAATGTCTAACCAACGCAGACATTACCCTGCGTCGCTTTAAAACGGGTACACCCTGCCGTGTACATAAGCGCTCTATTAATTTTGATGTACTTGAAGTACAGCACGGTGATGATGTAACTGTTCCGTTTTCCTTTAAAACTCGGGAAAAAATAGAAAATCGAGCAGATTGTTATATAACATATACAAACGAAAAAACACACCAGGTTATAAGGAATAATCTGCATAGATCGCCATTATATTCGGGCAGAATAGAAGGTGTTGGTCCCAGATATTGTCCATCTATTGAGGACAAAATAGTACGTTTTCCCGATAAGGAAAGGCACCAGATTTTTGTTGAACCGATGGGTCTTGATACTGATGAATACTACCTGCAGGGTATGTCATCATCATTGCCTGAAGATGTACAGCTTGCATTTTTGCGTACTATTGAAGGGTTGGAAAATGTTGAAATTATGCGCCCTGCCTATGCTATTGAGTATGACTGTTGTGACCCGACTGAGCTGAAATTAAGTCTTGAGTTTAAAAAAATCAGCGGGCTTTACGGCGCAGGACAGTTTAACGGCAGTTCGGGATATGAAGAAGCGGCTGCTCAAGGTCTTGTTGCAGGCATAAATGCGGCAAGAAAAATTAAAGGTCTTGAGCCTGTGATTTTAAAGCGCAGTGAATCTTATATAGGCACACTTATAGATGATTTGGTTACAAAAGGTGTTTCTGATCCATACAGAATGATGACTTCGCGAAGCGAATATCGCTTGATTTTGCGCCAGGATAACGCAGATTTGCGCCTTACTCCACTCGGGTACGAAATTGGTCTTGTTACAAAAGAAGAATATGAGGAATTGCTCGATAAAATCGAAAAAATTGATAAGGAAATTGATAGAATCAGTCATTTAAATATTGCTCCAAGCGATAAAATTAACAAATTTTTGCAACAAAACGGCACTTCTGCTATGACAACGGGTGCAAAATTGGCTGATTTAATCCGCCGACCGCAGTTGAATTATGCGATGTTTGCTCCTTTTGATCCAGAAAGACCTGATTTGCGTGATGATATTGCAGAGCAGGTAGAGCTGCAAATTAAGTATAAAGGATATATTGAAAAGCAGCTTGAACAGATTGAACGAATGAAAAAGCTTGAAAACAAGGCTTTACCGATAGATTTTGATTACACGGTAATTAAAGGCTTGCGACTTGAAGCGGCTGAAAAGTTGACGAAATTGCAGCCGATAAATCTTGGTCAGGCTTCAAGAATAACAGGTGTTTCGCCTGCTGATATTACTATTTTATTGGTTTACTTTGAACAGAACGAGGTGAAATAAATGCTGAGAGAATACGGCGAATTGATAGAAATTTCGGAAATGTGCGGTATAAAGCTTACGCAGGAATTATATGAAAAGCTTGATTTGTACGCAGAAATTGTTGCAGAATATAATAAAAAGGTAAATTTAACGGCGATTATGTCGCCCGATGAAACCTTTGTAAAGCACTTTCTTGATAGCATGATTGTTTGCACAATGCTCGATTTTCCTGAAAATTCAAGCGTTATAGATATCGGTAGCGGTGCAGGTTTTCCGCTTGTTCCGATGAAGTTATATCGCCCCGATTTACAAATTACATTATGTGATAGTCAGCGTAAACGCACAGATTTTTTAGCAATTCTTTGCAGAGAGCTTGGTATTGATGCAAAAATCATCAATGATAGGGCTGAAAATTCAGCAAAGAAGGAAGAATATCGTGAAAAATATGATTTTTGCGTTGCAAGAGCTGTCGCTCCCCTATCGTTATTGTGTGAATACTGTTTGCCTTTTGTAAAGGTTGGAGGTCACTTTTTGGCTCTTAAAGGACCTTCGGAAGATGCATTTGATAAGAAAAATGTGTTTGCTGAGCTTGGTGCAGAGGTTTACGGGCAGAATGATTATTCATTACCTAATGGTGACGCTCGCAGAATTGTAATTGCAAGAAAAATATCGCAGATTGCGACTAAATATCCCAGAAATAGCAATCAGATTTTAAAACATCCGCTCGAATAATTTGATTTTAAATTGCATTATATTGATATTTATCAGAATTGAAATGAATATTTATATGGAAAAAGCATCCTGACAGATTTATAATTATGTCAGGATGTTTTTTTGATGAAAAGGAGATAAAAATGGCTGTTTTCGGTAGTTTAAAAGAAAAAGTTATAGGAAAAATTGTGCAAATAGAAGTTGAAAACATAATACCAAATCCGTTGCAACCAAGGCGAATTTTTGATGAAAATGAGCTGTGTTTGCTTGCCGAAAGCATCAGACAGAACGGAATAATTCATCCTTTGTCTGTTCGCAGGTTAAAGAATGGAAATTATGAGTTGGTAGCTGGTGAAAGGCGATTGCGTGCGGCAAAAATTATTGGAATGGAGTACGTTCCCTGCGTTATTGCTGATGTTAATGAGAGAAGCTCAGCCATAATGGCGTTGGTTGAAAATATACAACGATCAGATTTATCATATTTTGATGAAGCCTTTGCAATTGCAAAATTAATTGAACTTTATGGAATGACACAGGAAGATGCCGCAATTAAACTTGGAAAAGCACAAAGTACGATTGCAAATAAGCTGCGTTTGCTGCGCTTTTCTGAAGATGAAATGACAAAAATCACTGCTTATGGTTTAACAGAGCGACATGCAAGGTGTCTACTGCGTGTTGATGATATTATGGCTCGTGATGAGTTAATTGAAATTATTTTCAACCGAAAATTAAATGTTGATAAAACGGAAGATCTTGTTGACAACTATCTTGCAAAGCGAAGTGATGAAGTTAAATTTAAAAAAAGGTGTGTTGTTTTAAAAGACGTAAGGTTGTTTGTGAATACAATTAATCGTGCGGTTGAAACTATGCGTGCAGCAGGCATTATGGCGGAAGCGAGCAAAACAAAGTCGGATCATTACATAGAGTATGTAGTAAAAATACCTGTCGATAATTAAATGTTCCACGTGAAACATTTTATATATTGTCGATAAATATCAAAAGAATATAACAAAGCCACTTGCTGTACAAGATGTACAAATACAGTGGCTTTAAATTATGCAATACACTGATAAAAATGGTTATCTGTCGAAAATTGTTCCACGTGAAACATTTTTGCAAATTTCTGTTGCAATTTGAAAGGATAGGTGTTATAATGATTGTACAAGCTATTTCATCTAAAAGAGGTGTTCTGATGGGTACAATCTATGCTGTTGCAAACCAAAAAGGCGGTGTGGGCAAGTCCACAACCGTTGTAAATCTTGCGGCATATTTGGGCTCTGTCGGCAAAAAGGTACTTTGTATTGATCTTGATGCTCAGGGAAACACGACTACAAGCTTTGGAATAAAGAAAAAAACGCTTACTGCGACAACTTATGATGTTTTAATCGGTCAACGCAGAATTCAAGATGCAATGATAGAAACCGCATTTGAAGGAGTTACAGTTGTTCCTGCAACTTCATCTCTTGTGGGCGGCGATATTGATTTGGTTGAATTTGAGGATAGAGCGCGCAGACTTCACAGTCAACTTCTAACGTGCAAACTCGGATTTGACTATATTTTTATTGACTGCCCCCCATCATTGAGTTTGCTGACTTTAAACGGCTTTGTTGCGGCAGATTATGTAATTGTGCCGATGAAATGCGAGCCGTTATCGCTTGAAGGTCTGGCACAGCTGTGGGAAACCGTACGCCACGTAAAACAGCGTTATAATCCTAAGCTTGATATTAAAGGCGTACTTTTTACAATGTATGATCCTAGATTAAATCTTACAACACACATTGTTAATGAGGTTAAAAAGCACTTTCCCAACAGAGTTTTTGAAACAACTATTCCCCGTAACGTAAGGCTTTCCGAAGCGCCAAGTTTGGGCAAGCCCGTAATGTATTACGATCCGGGATCAAAAGGTACGGAAGCTTACGAAATGCTCGGACGAGAGCTGCTCGGCGATAAAGCTCCGCCGCTTACATCTAAGAAAAAGAAATTTGGACGATAAGGAGTGCAGAAAAAATGGCTAAAAAGTTTCAGCTTGGCAACGGTTTTGAATCACTTTTTGACGATAATTCGGTAGATATGTCCGTTGTGCAGTCTATGAATCCTTCGTTAATCGAGCCTAACAAAAATCAGCCGAGAAAAAAGTTTGAAACCTCTGCAATTGATGAACTTGCAGAGTCTATCAAGATTCACGGTATTATTTCGCCAATTGTTGTGCGTCCTGTCGGTGATGGCTTTTATCAGATTGTTGCGGGCGAAAGACGTTGGAGAGCGGCAAAAAGTCTTGGACTTAATGAAGTCCCCGTAATCGTTCGTGAATATGATGATAAAACCGCAATGCAGGTTGCTTTGATAGAAAACTTGCAGAGAGAAAACCTTAATCCTATTGAAGAAGCTCTCGGATACAAGGAACTTTCTGACGAATACGAGATGAAGCAGGATGAAATTGCTAAAACTGTTGGCAAATCACGCTCAGTTATCGCAAATTCGCTCAGATTGCTTAATCTCCCCGATGAAATTCAGGATATGCTTGCAAAGGGTATGCTTACAACGGGTCATGCTAAGGCACTTGCCGGCATGGAGGACGAGGAAGCAATGATCGAACTTGCAAGACGTGCCGCTGACGGCAACATGACTGTTCGAGATATCGAAAAAGCGTGCAAGCCTAAGGCTGAAAAATCAGATATACCCGAAATTTCTACATATTTGAAAGAAACTGAAATCGCAATGCGTGAAAGATTGGGCAGAAAAGTTTCTATTTCTTATGGCAAGAACAAAGGCTCGCTTAAAATTGAATTTTACAACGAAGATGATCTTGCGGCAATCGCAGGCGCTTTGTGTGATAAATACAACAACTAATTGATTATTTTTTTGAAAAGAGGTAATATACATGCTTGATATCAAGCTTATCAGAGAAATACCCGATGAGGTAAAGGCAAAACTTAAAACAAGAAATGCAGATTACGATGCAGTTATCGACGAAATTTTGTCGATAGATATTGAACGCCGTAAAATTTCAACATCAACAGATGAACTTAAGGCTAAGCAGAACAAGGTTTCTAAAGAAATCCCCATGATTAAAAAGCAGGGCGGCGATGTGGCTGCAATTATGGCTGAAATGAAGGAGCTTTCCGCTAAAATCAAGGAAAACGACGCTGTAATATCAGGTCTTGAAGCTCGTCAGAAGGAGCTTTTGCTCTCCGTTCCCAATCTTCCGGCAGAGTCCACACCTATCGGCAAGGATGACAGCGAAAACGTTGAAATCAGACGCTGGGGCGAGCCTAAAGTATTTGAGTACGAGCCTAAGGCTCACTGGGATCTCGGTAAGGATCTCGGTATTCTCGATCCCGAAACAGCAGGCAAGGTAACAGGTACAAGATTTCATTTTTACCGTGGTCTCGGTGCAAGACTTGAACGCGCAATTATCAACTATTTCCTCAATACTCACACCGAAAACGGCTACACCGAAATTTTCCCGCCTTTCATCGTCAACAAGGACTCTATGACAGGTACAGGTCAGCTTCCTAAGTTTGCTGATCAGGCATTTAAGCTTGAAGGTTATGATTATTACCTGATTCCTACCGCTGAAGTTCCCGTAACTAATATGCACCGTGACGAAATCGTTTTTGAGGACAAACTTCCCATGAAGTATTGTGCATATTCGGCTTGCTTCCGTTCCGAAGCAGGCGCAGCAGGTCGTGATCAGCGCGGACTTATCCGTCAGCATCAGTTTAACAAGGTTGAGCTTGTAAAGTTTACCACTCCCGAAACCTCGTTCGATGAGCTTGAAAAGCTTACAAATGATGCTGAAAAGGTTCTTCAGGGCCTCGGTCTCCCCTATCGTGTTGTAGCACTTTCCAGCGGCGATATCGGTTTTTCAAGCGCAAAAACCTATGATATCGAAGTTTGGATGCCTTCCTATAACAGATATGTCGAAATTTCAAGCTGCTCCAATTTCCTCGATTATCAGGCAAGAAGAGCAGGTATCAAGTATAAAAAGGATGTAAAATCCAAGGCTGAGTTTGTTCACACACTTAACGGCTCAGGCGTTGCAGTGGGCAGAACAGTTGCCGCAATCCTCGAAAATTATCAGAATGATGATGGCTCAATCACAATACCTGAAGCACTTGTTGCATTTATGGGTACAGATAAAATCACTAAGTAATCTTGCTTTTTATTAGTATATGTACAATAAATCGTACACTAAATCTATAATCATCAAAGCCCACAGAAATTGTGGGCTTTTGTTGTAATATAATTTTACTTTTTAGGATAAAATTGCATAAAAAAATATGTTTTTCGAGTTCAAAAACAGTTGATAAAATCACCTTGACAAGCACATAAATTAGCGATATAATAAAGAGAATAACTTTAATTGTTAGCAGCATTTTTTCATGATTTGGAGGAATTTTGTATGTTTGATAAAGACTGCCAAAAATTTGCAAAGGAAGGCCTTACCTTTGACGATGTTTTGCTCATTCCCGCAGAATCCAACGTTACGCCTAATATGATTGATTTAAGAAGCAAGCTTACATCAACAATTACGCTTAACACACCCATTCTCACAGCGGCTATGGATACTGTAACCGAGGCAAAAATGGCAATTGCCATCGCCAGAGAAGGCGGTATTGGTATCATTCACAAAAATATGCCCATCGAAAAGCAGGTTGAAGAGGTTGACAAGGTTAAGCGAAGCGAAAATGGTGTAATCGTTAATCCTTTTTCTCTCACACCTGAGCATTACGTAACCGATGCAAACGAGCTTATGGGCAAGTTCAAGATTTCCGGCGTGCCGATTGTTGATGACAATGGCAAGCTTGTGGGTATTCTTACAAATCGTGATTTATGCTTCATGACCGATTATAACGTAAAAATCGGCGAGGTTATGACAAAGGAAAACCTCATCACAGGACCTGTTGGAACAACTCTTGAAGAGGCTCAGCAGATTTTGCGTAAGCACAAAATCGAAAAATTGCCCCTTGTTGATGAAAACGGCTATCTTAAGGGCCTTATCACAATCAAGGATATTGAAAAGGCAGTTAAATATCCTAATTCTGCGCGCGATAGCAAGGGCAGACTTCTCTGTGGTGCTGCAATCGGCGTAACAGCAAATGTTTTGGAGCGTGCAGGTGCTTTGATCGAAGCTCAGGCAGACGTTCTCGTTCTTGACAGTGCGCATGGTCACAGCGCAAATATCATGAACTGCCTTAAGGCAGTAAAGGCTGCATACCCCAACACACCCGTAATTGCAGGTAATATTGCAACTGCTGAGGCTGCTGAAGCTCTCATCAATGCAGGTGCTGATGCAATCAAGGTTGGTATCGGCCCCGGCTCTATTTGCACAACACGTGTTGTTGCAGGTATCGGCGTACCGCAGATTACTGCTATTTATGATGCGGCTTGCGTTGCTAAAAAGTACGGTATCTCCGTTATCGCAGATGGTGGTATCAAATACTCGGGCGATATTGTAAAGGCTTTGGCAGCAGGTGCAAACGTTGTTATGCTTGGCAGCTTGCTTGCAGGATGCGAAGAAGCTCCCGGTGCTACTGAGATTTATCAGGGACGTCAGTTCAAGGTATATAGAGGCATGGGAAGTATCGGCGCTATGGAATGTGGCAGCAAGGACAGATATTTCCAGGAAAATGCGCGCAAACTTGTTCCCGAAGGAGTTGAAGGCCGTGTGCCCTATAAGGGAGCAGTTGCTGATTCTATCTATCAGCTTATCGGTGGTATCCGTGCAGGTATGGGGTATTGCGGTTGTCCGACAATTGAAGAATTGCACGACAAGGCAAGATTTGTTAAAATCACAGGCGCAGGACTTAAAGAAAGTCATCCTCATGATATTTACATCACTAAGGAAGCTCCCAACTATTCTGTACAGATATAGTCGGTCGGGTGCGGCCGACTGCTGTCGGCTGAGCATTTCGGGGCTTTGTTGATTGTTAGATATTTGCCCTATCACGACCTTATAACGAAATTCACTTATTAAAGTTATCAAGTAAGTGGGAAAACCATAAGGGGAAGGGAAGGAAACGCTCGAGAGCGTTTATCTCCCCTTCCCCTTAAGTTCTTCCCCCTTACCAACCCCCTTTCCTTCATCCCCATCCTC
>JAZQJI010000036.1:0-19522 GCA_045541475.1 Oscillospiraceae bacterium | reverse complement strand
CTTACCAACCCCCTTTCCTTCAACCCTATCCTCACGTTTGGGTTGCACTAAACATATTAAGAGCTCGTTTTGCTGTTTTGTTTTTGAAAAACGCATCGTACCAACAAAACGAAAACAGTCCTCGCCGTTGGCGAGGACTGTTCTGTATATAATATATATAACTCTATTATACGGTTAAATCCTGAACATAAAGTGTTCTCACACCGTTTGCATCAACATTTGCGCTTGCCTTTTTAGCAGGTGTGGGCGCAGCAGCCGGCGCAGGAGCTTCGACTCTGCCATCACGTACATCAAAGAATTTTTTAGCAACTGCAGGGAACAATGCGTAGCTGAGTACGTCTTCCTCGCTCTTTGCAAAATCCTTTGTTTCTTCCCTGTACTTTTCAAGCTCAGGCTGAATAAGGTCGGCAGGACGGCAAGTGATGGGTGCTTCGTCACCGATAGCCATCTTTCTAACCTCTTCGTTTACAACACCGGGTACCTGACCATATTCGCCGCGGAGCAAGCCTTTGGATTCCTTCGGGAAGCTCTTGTATCTGCCCATGAGAACATTAAGAACTGCCTGCGAGCCTACAATCTGGCTGGTGGGGGTAACAAGCGGGGGATAACCAAAATCTTTTCTTACTCTCGGTACTTCTTCAAGCACCTCGTAGTATTTATCCTCGGCCTTAGCCTGCTTAAGCTGTGAAATCAAGTTGGAAAGCATACCGCCGGGAACCTGATAAAGCAATGTGTTTGTATCAACACCCAAAACCTTGGGGTCGAGATTGCCTCTCTGTTTAAGAGAATCAGCAACGCCGCGGAAATAAGCAGCAGCCTTTGAAAGTGCTTCGAGATCAAGACCTGTATCGCGCTCTGTGCCCTTAAGTGTAGCGACAAGAGCTTCGGTTGCGGGCTGTGATGTGCCGTTTGCAAGCGGCGAAAGTGCGGTATCGACAATATCAACGCCTGCCTGAGCCGCCATGAGATAAACCATATCGCCGGTGCCTGTTGTGTTGTGTGTGTGCAGATGAATCGGCACGCTGATTTCCTTTTTCATCTTGGAAACGAGCGAATATGCATCATAAGGGAGCAAAAGATTTGCCATATCCTTAATGCAGATTGTATCTGCACCCATCTGTTCAAGCTCCTTAGCAAGCTTTACAAAATAATCTTCATCATGCACAGGGCTTGTTGTATAGCTGATTGCAGCTTCACATGTTCCGCCGTATTTCTTGGTGAATTTCATTGCGGCTTCCATGTTTCTTGTATCGTTCAAAGCATCGAAAATACGGATAATATCAATACCGTTTTCAATAGATTTGCGGCAGAACTGCTCTACAACGTCATCTGCGTAATGCTTGTAGCCTAAAATATTCTGTCCGCGCAAAAGCATTTGAAGCTTTGTGTTGGGCAAAGCTCTGCGAAGTTTACGCAGTCTTTCCCACGGATCTTCATTGAGGAAACGCATGCACGAATCAAACGTTGCGCCGCCCCAACATTCAAGCGAATAAAAGCCTATGCTGTCGAGCAATTCGCAACCGGGCAGCATATCTTCAAGAGTCATTCTTGTAGCGGCCTGAGATTGATGCGCATCACGCAGTATAGTATCAGTAATTTTAAGTCTGGTTGCCATATTTTTCTCCTTTTTCAATATTAAACTGTGCGTATGCGGATATTTAAATCCGCACGCACAAAAGGATTATTATAAATCAGTTGAAAAGTGCAAGGAATACGCCTGCGGCGATTGCCGAGCCGATTACGCCTGCAACGTTGGGGCCCATTGCGTGCATAAGAAGGAAGTTTGCAGGATTTGCTTCCTGACCAACCTTCTGCGATACACGAGCCGCCATAGGAACTGCAGAAACACCTGCGGAACCGATGAGGGGGTTGATTTTGTTCTTTGTGAAAAGATTCATAAACTTTGCAAGCAAAACGCCGCTGGCAGAACCTGCCGCAAATGCGCAGATACCGAGAGCGAGAATGCCCAATGTTTTTGATGTAAGGAATGTTTCGGCGGTAGCTGTTGCACCAACGGAAATTCCAAGGAAGATTGTAACAATGTTGATAAGCTCGTTTGAAGCGGTTTTGCTAAGTCTGTCAACAACGCCCGATTCTTTAGCAAGGTTGCCAAGCATCAGACAGCCGATAAGGGGCGCTGCATCGGGCAGGAATGTTGAAACAAAAATTGTAACAACAATCGGGAAAATGATTTTTTCGGTCTTGGAAACAGTTCTGAGCTGCTTCATAACAATGGCGCGTTCTTTTTTTGTTGTAAGCGCCTTCATAATAGGCGGCTGAATTACGGGAACAAGTGCCATGTAAGAATATGCCGCAACGGCGATAGGTCCTAAAAGCTCAGGAGCGAGCTTGCTTGTAACGAGAATTGCGGTAGGGCCGTCAGCACCGCCGATGATACCGATTGAAGCCGCTTCAAGATTGTTAAAGCCCAAAAATTCAATAGCGCAGATAAACGTGAGGAAAATACCAACCTGAGCAGCTGCGCCCAAAAGCAAGCTCTTGGGGTTGGAAATAAGCGGGCCAAAGTCCGTCATGGCGCCTATGCCGACAAATATCAAGCAAGGATAAATACCGAATTTAACGCCTAAGTAAAGGTAGTCGATAAGACCAAATTGAAGATTTCTGAAAGCGTCCCAATCAACAGTATATGCGCCCGATTCTGTCACACACTTAAAAAATTCTTCGTGATAGAGCTGTGCGCCGGGAATGTTTGTGAGAAGCATACCGAAAGCTATCGGCAAAAGCAGCATAGGTTCAAACTGCTTTTTGATTGCCAAAAAGAACAAAACGCATGAAATGGCAATCATAATAAGGCATTTAGGCTCGTCCGCAATTGCGGCAAAGCCTGTCTGCTCAAGAAAATTCATTATTTTATCCATGAAAAAAACTCCTTTTAGTGTTTAAATCAGGAAAGAGTGCAGAGAACATCGCCGCTTTCAACGGTAGCTCCCTTAGTAACGTTAACAGAAGCAACCGTTCCGTCCTGTGCGGCAAGAATTTCGTTTTCCATCTTCATTGCTTCAAGAATCATGAGGATATCGCCCTTTTTAACGCTCTGTCCTGCGCTTACGTTAACGCTAAGGATTGTTCCGGGCATGGGGCTTGCAACTGTTACAGAGCCTGCGCTTGCGGGAGCAGCTGCAACGGGTGCGGGTGCTGCTGCGGGTGCTGCCGCTGCGGGAGCGGAAGCTGCAGCGCTTACCTCTGATGCGCTCATTTCTTCGATTTCAACCTCATAGGCTGTTCCGTTTACATTAACACGATACTTTTTCATAAGCTTTTAACTCTCCGTTTCTCTGCGCGTGTGTTTGTGCGCAGTTAAAATGTTTTTTTAAACTCTCTTAATCGACAAAATTTTAATTCCGGCGATATCGGTGTTTGTTTCCTCAGCAATAGCTGCGGCAATTACTGCTGCAAGTTCGCCTCGGTTAACTTCAATTTCTTTAGATACTGCTGCCGGCGCTGTGCTTACATTTGCGTTTGCCGGTGGGGCAGCGGGTGTTTCGTCAGCGGCATCTTTTTTGCCCAAATTACAGAGATATCCTGTAATGGCGCAAATAATAATTATAGAAATCAGTCCGACAAAAACCGTACCAATACCCAAAATAATAGTTTCTACGGGGGTAACATCAACGCTTTCGCTTCCGGCAGCGGTTGTGCTTGCTTCCTGTTCAGAAAGCTCTGTTCCGTCAGCGGCAAGAATATAATACTCCGTTAAAAATCCGTTATTCATAAAGGGCTTTGCACCTCCTGTTAAATTTAAAATTTCAACGGTCTTTTTAAAAAACCGTATTCAAATTAATTGTATCACAAAACAACAAACTTTGCAAGCAGTTTTTTACATTTTGCACCCAATAAATTGTGTAAATTTTTATCGAAAAAACGCACGAATTATAGACTTTTTCTTTAACGAAAAATTAACAAAAAAATACTATGCAATATTTATTTGCAGGATATACTTTAAATATCAGAAATATATTTTCAGCATTTTGATTGAAGGGGGCGTTTGATTTGAAGCATAAATTTGAATTTTCCAAAAAAGGCACGACAATAGCTGCTTATACGGTAATTGTATTTGCAATTTGTCTGATAATGGTTTTCTGTGTTTTCAGGTGGCGCACCATCGCCAATTACGCCGCTTCAATAATCTCAGTGTTTTCACCAATAATCTGGTCGGTTGTCATTGCGTATCTGCTAAACCCTGTAATGTGTTTTTTTGAAAAGCATTTGCGCAAAATTGTGTGCCGCAAAAAAGAACGCACCAAGCTGCTCAGGGTGCTAAGCATAACCATCACAATGGTTCTTGCTGTTTCGCTTCTTGTTGCAATGGTTGCAACAATCGTTCCCGAACTTATCACAAGCTACAATAATTTTTCTGCCAATTTTTCGGGATATTGGGATAATCTTATAAAAGTTGCCGATAAATTAAGAGACAAGCACCCCGAGACTTACGATTACATAATGCAGGGCATCTCGGACGGAAGAGAATACGCAACGGCTCTTCTTGAAAAGCTTTCTCCGCAGATAAACTCTGTTATAGATACACTTGTAAATCTTGGCGCAAGTGCGGTTTCGTTTGTTTTGGGCGTTGCCGATGCGCTTTGCGGCTGGCTTATTTCCGTTTATCTGCTGTATAACAAAGAAACCATGCTTGCGCAAATGCGTAAGATATGTTACAGCTTTATACCAACCAAACGATGCGATCGCATGCTTGAAATTGCAAATATGTTTGATGATACCATTGCGGACTTTTTATCCGGCAAGATTCTTGATTCCTTCATCATTGGTATAATGTGCTTTGTCGGCGTTACTATCATGAAAATGCCCTATTCCGTGCTTATCAGCGTTATTGTGGGCGTTACAAACATCATACCGTTTTTTGGCCCTTTTATAGGTGCAATTCCGTGTGTTTTGCTGCTTATGCTTACAGACCCTTACAAAGCAATTTGGTTTGCGTTATTCATACTTATTCTGCAACAGTTTGATGGCAATATTCTCGGCCCTAAAATTCTCGGCAACAAGCTTGGTTTACCAACATTCTGGACATTGTTTGCAATTTTAATCGGCGGTGGACTTTTCGGATTTATCGGCATGGTATTGTTTATTCCGATTTTTGCCGTATGCTACAAGCTTTTTACAGAACACGTGCGCATAAGGCTTGAAAAGAAAAAACTACCCGCGGATACTGCCGCTTACAAAACGCACGATGGCGCAGAGTCTTTGAAAATGGCTGATTACGGACAGGCATTGCCGGAAAATCAGCAGGAAGAAATCGCTGAAAATACTGAAACAAAAAAGCCTTTAGAGGAGCTTAAGCTATGATTTGTGATTGCTGCGGTGCTGAATATGCCGATAATTTGCTTTCGTGCCCATACTGCGGCACAGCAACGGCAGTTTCTGATGATACGCCCGATATGCACTGTCCAAGATGCGCCGCGCCTGTAATGCAGGGTCAGCCAATGTGCCAGCAATGCGGCCTTGCACTTGATTTGCATCAGCAGCGCATGCTGATGCAGAATATGCATAACAATCAGCCTCAATCAATGCCGAATGTGGAATACGACCAAAACGGCCAACCGAAATTGCACAATCAACAAAATCTGCAAAGGCAGTATTACGGTCAGCAGGGACAATATAATCAGTCAGGTCAATATAATCAAACGCCCTATGTGCAGAATAATTCGGCAAAACCAAAATATAATCCTGATGATCCCACACAGGCTCAAAAAGCAAGTGTTGCCTTAATTGTTGCGGTGTTTGCAATTGTTTTTGCTATGTTTTCGCCAATTGTCGCAATAGCGCTGGCTTCCTCGGCGTTGAAAATTTCCAACAATATCAATCATAAAACCGTACGCACAGTTGCAATAATTGCAATAATAGCGGCGATAGTATGCGCCGGCTTTAGCACGATAAGCATAAATATATCATTAGATTAAGCGAGGGATATATAACGATGGGTACCGGTATTATTCTTATGTTTATGGCAATAATTGTCTTTGCGGCTGTGATAGGCTGGGCGGCGCTGTGGATTAATACGTATACTCCTTCCAAAATCAGCGGATATATAATACACACAAGCATTTTCACTGCGCTTTCTGCGTTGATAACATGGTTTGCGGCAAAAGTCATATTTTCGCCCGTTGATGAAACCTACAGCGCTTCAAACGTAGGCGCACTCGGGTTGCTGTTTCTGATGTGGGCGTTTGTTTTCTCAGCTGCCTGCTTGATTGCAATATTTCAGACGCTTGGTAGGCTGCTTACCAAACGCAGCGAGGAAAAACAAAACAAATCGGAAAATTTCGATATATCTGATTGATAAATAGAAAAGCCTGAGAAGAAAGAACAAATCTTCTCAGGCTTTTGTTATGTATGTTAGGTGATTTTATATTGCTATTGCTTTGCAAATTCAAGATATTCTTCAAGCGTGAGATTGCGTGCCTTGATGATTTCCGCGTGCGGAGCGCCGACGTATCTGAAATGCCATGGCTCGTAATCAATTCCCGTAATATCGTATTTATCCTTTGGGTAGCGCAAAATATACCCGAATTTGTGTGCGTTGCGGCAAAGCCATGCAAATTCGGAGGTTTTGTCAAAATCCGTTACAAGCTCAAATTCGCTGTCTTTGCCTGCAAGGTCTGCCGCAAAACCGGCGTTGTGCTCGCTCTCATTCGGAGCGGCAAGGGTTTTCATGGTTTTTTCCAAAGCGGCTTTTCGGCACATTCCCCTTGACATAAGGGCGCGCACTTCTTCTTCAATAAGCTCGCTTTGCCGTTTTGGGCTGCGGTAAGCCGAAAGAACGCGTATTTTTATGCCGCACTGCATTGCCTGATATATCATGCGGCGCATACAAATGGCGGCGCACCTATCAAGCATTTTGCCGTCGGCAACCTCAAAAAGTTGGGGAGTAAAGCCCTGTGGTATGGGACAACCCTTTTTAATCAGCATGATTTTCATAAATATGTATCCTCTTGATGTGGTTTTAGTTAAATAAGCAGGTAGCCAAGCGCCAATAATAAAGTCAAATCGGCGCCATCGCGGGCAAGAATAATCATAAGCGCAACAAGTATAATACGTTCGGCATCGGGCATATTTCCACCAAATAGGTTTGACAAAATACCAAACGGGTTTTGTGAGCAATACATTGACGATGCGGCTTCGTCATCGCAGGTGTGTTCGTGTATTCTCGAACCGCTGTATTGCGGTGCGCTTTTGTTGATATATTGTGATGACGGCAACGCATCGCCCCCTTTACATTTGCTATGCTAAATCAGATTTTCAAGCAATCCGCTTTCCTTGGCGGTTTTTACAATGTCAACAAGCCGCATCAGCTTGATTGCGCGGTCAATCCTCTCCTGCCTTTCGGGAGAAAGATGTTCCTTAAGCGCCAAAAGCAAAGCGGTGTTTTTGTTTGGATTGCCTGTTTGCGATGAAAACGCACCAAGCAAGCCCGAAATTGCAGCCATATCCGGCATATTGCCGATGCTTTCGGCGCAGCTTTGCTGCTCTTCAGAGATTACCTGCGAGGAAAACATTTGCGCAAGTTCTTCAATTTGGCGCATGCTTTCCTCATCCGATAATACGTCTTTGAGCTTCTGCATCATATCATCCATGGCGTTTTATTTTGAAGATAATTTTTTGTAAAGTGCCTGCATCTGCGGCGAACTTATCATGGCGCGGGCAATATCGGGATTTTTTATTGCGGCGTTAAGCTTTGCACTGTCCTCAGCATTTAAACTCTGCAAGGCTTTGTCAAATTTTCCCTGCGCAAATTCCTGCTTTAGCTGTTCTTTTGAAATACCTAATTTCTGCGCTGCCACACCAAAAAGTGCATCAGCATTTTTTTCGTTAAAATTACTGCTGTTCAAAACTGTTTCCTCCTTAAAAAATGTTTGCTTTTTTTACAGTTTATGCTATAATATAAAGTTGTAGACTTTATGCGGCACAGATTTAGTGCCGATGATTAAAACGGGAGAGAGCGGATATATTATGAAGATTATTGTTTTTTCCGATTCGCACGGGCGTTATGAAACGCTTGAAAAAGTATATCAAATGCACCCCAATGCCGATTTATATCTGCATCTGGGCGACGGCGAGCGTGATTTTGACAAACTGATAGACGCTCATCCGCATATAAAATATCTTCACATTGCGGGCAATTGCGATTTTGCAAGCTTTAGTCCTGACTACGAAATAATTTTAGCCCCCGGCGGACATAAGATTTATGCCGAACACGGATATATCAGCGGTGTTAAATCAGGCTACGGCAGGATAAAACAAACCGCCAAAGCAAAGGGATGCGATATTGTTTTCTTCGGTCACACGCACGTTCCGCATTATGAATATGACGACGGTATGTGGGTTGCAAACCCCGGTTCTGCTCGTGAATGGTGCTATGCCATTGCAGATATAACCGAAAAAGGCGTGCTGATAAGCTTGACAGAGGTTTATTGATTATCAAGCCATTGCTTTATTATATGCCGAAAAGTTTAAAAATGTTTACATAAAAATTGTTTTTGAGAGGATTTTAAAAATATCATGAAACAAAACGGAATTTTGAACAAGGGCAGGACAAACGAAAAATATCTGCAGGTGTTTTTTGCGGCATTTTTCATATTCTTTATCGCTGTGCTGCCAATGCTGATTTACAACAAGGGCATTTTTCTTTACTACGGTGATTACAATGCTCAGCAGATACCCTTTAGCTACCTTTTGCACAAGGCTATAAGAAGCGGCGAGATAGGCTGGAACTGGACAACGGATTTAGGCTCGGATTTGATGACATCATATTCGTTTTATCTGTTTGGCAGTCCGTTCTTCTGGCTGACAATCCCCTTTCCCGATAGCACGACGGTGTATTTTATGCCGATTTTGCTTTGTTTAAAAAATGCAACTGCGGCGCTTACCGCATACGCATATATCCGCAGATTTGTAAGAAGTCAGCAAGCGGCATTTGTCGGTGGTTTGCTTTACGCATTTTCAGGCTTTCAGCTGTTTAATATTTTCTTTAATCACTTCCACGATGTAACTGCGCTTTTTCCTCTTATGCTTATTGCTATGGAAGAGCATATCAACTGCAACCGCAAGGGTGTTTTTGCACTTTCTGTTGCGTTAATGGCGTGTGTAAATTACTTTTTCTTTACGGGACAAGCCGTATTTCTTGTAATATATTATCTTGTGCGCTGTGGTTGTAAGGACTTTAACACAAATCTGAAAAAGTTTATTACTCTTTGTGCTGAAGCACTTATCGGCACAATGATGGCGGGTGTAATTCTCGTTCCCTCTGCACTGGCATTGCTCGGCAACTATCGTATATCTGAAAGGCTTTTGGGATATGATTTGGTTGCTTATAACGATAAGCTCCGCATTATCAGAATTATCCAAAGCTTTTTCATGCTGCCCGATGTACCTGCAAGACCTAACCTTTTCAGCTCTGCCACAGCAAAATGGGCGTCCATCGGCGGATATCTTCCCATGTTCTCGATGGCAGGTGTAATCAGTTTTATGCGTGCAAAGAAAAAGCACTGGGCAAATAAATTGACATTAATCTGCATATTCATGGCATTTGTGCCCATTTTAAACAGTGCGTTCTATATGTTCAATTCTTCGTACTATGCACGCTGGTATTATATGCCCATATTAATTATGGCACTTATGACAGCGTACGCGCTTGACAACAAGCAAATCAGCTTTAAAACAGGATTTATCATCTCGGCATTGGCACTTGTGTGCTATGCAATTGTAGGCGTACTGCCTTCAAAAGTTGACGACAAGGAAAAGCTTTTCTCCCTGCCCGAATGGCCCTTCTATTTCTGGCTGACTTTAGCGCTTACAATAATCATGCTGATAATGCTGTTTGTTTTGCTGCGTTACAGGGCAAAGCATAAGGATTATCTCAAAAAAGCGGTTACATTTACCATAATTGCGTGTATTATAAGCAACTCAACGGTAGTTACCTACTGTGTTTCCGCGGGGCCTTATCCTGAGCCTTACATTGAAAACACCCTTGGCAGTATTGATGCGTTTGAGCTTGAGGATAACTCCAACGGTTTTTGGCGTGCCGATGCCAACAACGATAACTTCACAATGCTGTGGGGATATCCTTCCATGAGATGCTTCCATAGCGTAGTAAACACCTCGATAATGGAATTTTACGACAGCATTGACGTTCAGCGTGATGTTGCGTCCCGTCCTGAGCATGATGTTTACGCAATCCGCGGCTTGCTTTCTGTTCAGTATTATTTTGATACAAGCGACGACGGCTGTGAAATGCCCGGGTTTGAATACTACGGCAAGCAGGGCAATTTTGATATCTACAAAAATGAATACTATGTACCCATGGGCTTTACCTATGATTACTACATTACAAAAGAACAGTTTGACAAAAAGACAGACTCTTCAAAAGACAATGTTTTGATGAAAGCAATACTGCTCAGCGATATGCAAATTGCAAAATATGGTGATATACTTGAAAATGCGCCCGAAAACTTCCTGAGATTTACCAGCGAGGGCGAATATCTGAACGATTGCGAAGACCGTGCGGCTGTTTCTTGCTATGATTTTGTGTATGATTCAAGTGGATTTACCGCAAAGATTGATTTGGAAAGCGATGAGCTTGTATTCTTCAGCGTGCCTTTTGATAAGGGATTTGAAGCTACTGTAAACGGCAATCCCGTGCAAATTGAAAAGGTAAACAACGGTTTTATGGCTGTGCGTGTACCTAAAGGCATGGGCAATGTTATAGAGTTTTCGTACCGCACACACGGGCTTAACACAGGCATTGCGGTAAGCGTTACAGGCATTGTTTTGTTTGCCGTTTACTTGATAGTATACAGATTATTCAAGGACCCTAAAGATAAATTTGCATCTTGCCATTATTATGATTATGATACGGATATCACAACAGCATCGGTATCATACGAAAAGGCTCAGCTTGCAATGTTTGAGGAAAAATTGCAAAGTGCAAGCGAAGAAGCAAGCAAGTTGCCTCAAGAAGATACTTCCGAAACAGATGACGAAAACAACATCGACAGCGAGGACGAAAACAATGCATCTTGAAGAAAAAAAGCTTGACAGTACAACCTTGTTTGAAGGGAAAATTATAACCGTTTGCAGAGATAACGTTTTGCTTGAAAACGGAGAAACCGCTACAAGAGAAATGGTTTTGCATCCCGGCGGCGTGTGTGTTATTCCCTATTGCGAGGAAGATGGAACAATTTTAATGGTAAAGCAGTTCCGCTACCCTTTCCAAAAGCCACTTTTAGAGCTGCCCGCAGGCAAGCTTGAATGGGGTGAAAAACATTACGACTGCGGATTGCGTGAACTGCGTGAAGAAACGGGCGCAACCCCTAAAAGCTATAAGTATCTTGGCGCTATTTACCCTACGCCTGCTTATGTAAGTGAGCAAATCCATCTTTATCTTGCCTCCGGTTTGGAATTTGGCGACAGAGAGCTTGACAAGGACGAATTTTTAGACGTAATAAAAATGCCGCTTGAAAAAGCGGCGCAGATGGTATTGCAGGGCGAAATCTGCGATTCCAAAACGCAGATTGGCATATTAAAGGCAAAAATGCTGATTGGTTAAGAGGAACGTTCGGAAAGCTGTTTTTCATATTCTTCAAGTATGCTGCTTTCCAAAACGTTTCTGGAAACGCTTGAAACGGGGTGCACAATATCCCTGAAAACGCCGTTTTCATCACGGCGGCTGGGCATGGCTACAAAAAGCCTTTCATCACCCTGCACGATTTTTATATCATGAATAGCTATAAGGTTATCAAGCGTAATTGAAACAACGCCGCGCAGGCGTGATTCGTTTATGAATTTTCGTATTTTAATATCAGTAATCTGCATAATGCCCACCTTTTTTATCAAGAATTGTTGTAGGTAGTATTTCACGCTTAAAGGGCATTATACATACAATAAATTAAGCGCAATTGCTTTTGATGGGAGAAAATTTATGGAAAAAAATATTTTGCAGGGCAAAAAACATATTCACTTTATTGGAATAGGCGGCAGCGGTATGTATCCTTTAGCGCAGATTTTGCACGCTAACGGATATCACCTTACCGGCTCTGACAACAACGAAACCGAAACGCTTGATGCAGTGCGCAAAATGGGCATTAAGGTTTTTATGGGACAGAGAGCGGAAAATATTGAAGGTGCCGATTTAATCGTTTATTCTGCGGCAATTATGGCAGATAATGAAGAGCTTGTTGCCGCAAAGCAAAGCGGCGCTGATGTTCTTGAGCGCAGCGAGCTTTTGGGCTATGTTACAAGCTGTTTTGAAAACGCTGTGTGCGTTTCCGGCACGCATGGCAAAACCACAACAACCAGCATGATTACACAGATTTTTATGACGGCAAACGTTGATATTTCGGCAGTTATCGGCGGAAAATTACCTTGCATAAACGGCAGCGGAAGAGCGGGCAAAAGCGATATTATGATTTGCGAAGCGTGCGAGTTTGTTGACACTTTTTTGAAACTTTACCCCGATATTGCCGTTGTTTTGAATGTTGATGCCGACCATCTTGATTATTTCGGCACGCTTGAAAATATAAAAAAATCATTTGTAAAATTCTGCAATATGGCTACAAAGGCTGTTGTTTACAACGGTGATGACGCAAACACGCTTGATGTTGTAAGACAAATTAAAAATCGTGATATGGTAAGCTTTGGCTTAAACGAAAACAATGATTATTACGCAAAGAATATCTGCAAAATCGGTGCTTTGCAAACCGTTTTTGAAGTTTACGAAAAAGGCGAAAAGCTTAGCGAAATTACGCTTAATGTTGCAGGCAAGCACAATATTTTAAATGCACTTGCCGCAATTGCAAGCGCACGTTATCTTAACTGTGATATTGACAGCATTGCAAAGGGTATTGAGGAATTTAGGGGCGCAAAGCGTCGTTTTGAATTAATCGGCATTAAAAACGGAATAACCGTTGTTGATGATTATGCCCACCACCCTGCCGAGCTTGAAGTTACTCTTAACGCCGCTATGGAAATGGGCTACAAAAACGTTTGGGCGGTATTTCAGCCGTTTACTTTTTCACGCACGCATTTGCTGCTTGATGACTTTGCAAAAGCATTATCCATTGCAGATAAGGTTGTTTTAACCGATATCATGGGTTCCAGAGAGAAAAACACTTACAATATATACACGCACGATTTGGGCAGAAAAATTGAAAACGCAGTCTGGTTTGAAGATAACGACGGGCATATCCCGAGCGATGCCGAAAAAACCGCAAATTTTGAAAAGGTCTGCAAACATCTTGCCGATAACGTGCAAGACGGCGACCTTGTAATTACTTTGGGCTGCGGCGATTGCTACAAAGCGGCAAAAAGGCTGCTTGAAATAATCTGATTTTTATGTCCCAATATTTTAGAGGGTTTTATGGCAACGTTTCTTCTTATAGTTATATACATCGCATTTATCAGCCTTGGCGTACCCGATTCGCTTTTGGGTACGGCATGGCCTGCAATTTATACAGAATTTGATTTGCCGATATCATACGCAAACATTCTTTCTGTTTTCATTTCAGTATGCACGCTGATTTCAAGCGTTGTATCTGCAAGATTAATCAACAAATTCGGCACACCGATTGTTTCAGCTTTCAGCACTTCACTTACGGCATTGGCGCTTTTTGGCTATTCGATATCAAACAGTTTTTTGTGGCTTATGCTTTGCGCAATACCGCTTGGCGCGGGCGCAGGCGCAATAGATTCGGGACTTAACAACTATGTAGCGCTGCACTACAAAGCAACGCACATGAGCTTTTTGCACTGCTTTTATGGCGTGGGTGTTTCAATAAGTCCGTATCTCATGTCCATAGCTTTATCGGATAATGCCAATTGGCGCGGCGGATACAGATTTGCCTTTTATATACAGGTTACAATAGCCGTAATAATGATTGTAACTTTGCCCGTGTGGAAAAAGGCAAAGCACACCACCACTGAATACGACAATGCCGAACAGATTACCGTTCCCTTTATTAATCTAATTAAGCGAAAAGATGTACGCGCAGCGGCGATGGTGTTCTTCGCTTCGTGTTCGATAGAGTTTTTATGCGGAGTGTGGGGCTGTACCTTCCTTGTAAAATCAAGAGGCATGGCAATTGAAAACGCCGCAAAAATGCTTACTTTCTATTATGTTGGTCTAGCATTCGGCAGATTTTTATCAGGCGTGTTTGCAAACAAGCTAAAACCAAAGCAAATAATGAAAGCAGGTCACGCTGTAATTCTTATAGCCATTTTGCTGATATTTATTCCGCATGGCTATGTCTTTGCCGCAGCAGGACTTTTCTTGGTGGGCATGGGCAACGGCCCGATATATCCCAACATGATGCATTTAACACCCGAGCATTTTGGCGCCGAAATTTCGCAATCGGTAATGGGTGTACAGCTTACGGGCGCATATATAGGCATACTCGCAACGCCGCTTGTTTTCGGCATTGTTGCCGAAAATATCAGCGTAGGTTTATTTTCTGTATTTCTTGCTGTAATGTATGTGATTATGCTTGCCTACACTAAAATTTTGGAACATCGTACTCAGCGGTGAGCATATCAGCCGACTGCTGTCGGCAAGAGCATTTGTCGGGTGCAGCTGGCTGCTGTCGGCAAGAGCATTTCGGGGCTTTGTTGACTCATTAATATTTGTTTTGGCGCGAACATATAACAAAAAATGACCTCCCATTCGGGAGGGCTTTTCGGGACTTTGTTGACTATTGAATATTTGTCCCATCACGACCAGATAACGAAAAAAGCCCTCACCAATGGTGAGGGCTGATTTATTGATAACTTTAATTCAACTCGAATTTGGCGAAGATTTGCACCATTGGGGTGCAACCAACCGAGCATGACGGGATTAGTCTTCGTCAGCCCAACCGGAACCCTGGTCAGCTTCAACCTCGTTTGCCAAAGCAGCAAACTCTTCCATGTTAAATCCAAAGTTTGCAAACTTAGCAGCGGGAGCAGCTTCCTTCTTTTCTTCAGAAGGAACAGTAATTGTGGGCATCTTGAACTCGTTCTTGTTAGCGCCCATGTCAAAATCATCGTTGGAGCGCTTTTTAGCAACGGGCATAGCAGGCTTCTTTTCGTTGTCGTTCTTAAAATCCTTACCGTTGTTGTTCTTGTTATTGTTGTTGTTAGACTTGTTGTCCTTATTATTCTTGTTAGCGGGTTCTTCCTTGTCAGATTTAGCGTCAACTCTCTCTGTGGGCTTGAAAGAAGCGTTTACAAAGTCAGCAAGTTCAACTTCAGCAGGTTCAAATTCAATATCAAACGCGCTCTTATCAGAAACGTGTCCGCCTGTTTCGTCAAGTGCAGCACGAGTAAGCTCAATGTTAACCTTAGCATCGTTAGCAAATTTTTCAACCGCACCTGAAACTGTATTCAAGCTGGAAGCAATGCCTTCAAGCTCGGACTGGAGCTTATCTCTGATAGAGAATATGTATTCCTGAATTTCTTCAGCCTTGATGTTTGCATTCTTAACAGTATATTTTGCTTTTCTGTTTGCATCAAGAATGGTCTTTTCTGCTCTTTCGTTAGCAAGGTCAACAGTTTCCTTAGCAGTTTTGTTAGCGTCGTTAATGGTTGCATCTGCCATATTTTTAGCGTCGTTAACGGTAAAGATAGCTTCTTCGTTAGCTTCAGCAATGGTCTTTTCAGCCTTTTCGTTAGCCTCGTCGATAGTCTTCTTAGCTTTTTCGTCAGCCTCAGAAGTTGTCTTTTCAGCATGAGCCTTAGCGTCCTTAACAATCTTGTCGGCAGTTCTCTTAGCTTCAATAAATACGCTACCGAGGTCGAGTGCTTCGGAATCGCTGTTGTTTGCTTCTTCAAGGTCTTTTTCAAGTTTTGCAACATTTTCCTTAAGTGCCTTGATTTCAGCGTCTTTATTAGCAATTTCTGTATCCTTGGATTTAATCTGCAACTGAAGTGCGTTTACACTGCCGGAGAGTTCTTCAACCTTAGCGCCTGCAGCCTGTGCATTTGCAGTAGCCTGCGCATTTGCAGCGTTGCCGTTTTTAAGTGCGGTAATCTCAGATTCAAGTTTAGCTTTTTCAGCAACAAGTGCCTGCTTTTCAGAAAGAAGCTGTGCACGCTCGGAAGCAAGCTTAGCTTTTTCTGCGCTTACTGTTTCCAAATCCTTTTTAAGCTTGGCATTTTCTTCAGTAACAGCCTTGTTATCTTCTGCGCTTTTAGCCTTTGCAGCTTCAAGTTCTTTCTTGAGATTGTTGATAGCTGTTTCATCAGGCTTTGCAGATTTCTTCTTGGCGTCTTCAAGCTCAACCTTAGTCTGAGCAAGTTCATCTTCAAGAGAATTAATTATCTTGTTAAGTCTGTCCAATTCGGCGAAAACGTCGTCCTTATTAAAGCCGCCGACTTTTACCGGTCTTAAAATTACGTTCTGATCCATATAGTATAGCCTCCGATTATACTTTTGTCGTTTCAAATGCCGAAAACCAAAGGCTTTCATGCAGATATTATCCGACATAATAATACAACTGTATTATAACATAGTTTTGTATTGTGATACAAGATGCATTTTTTACAAAATTTTAAGAGATTTTTGTTCATTATATAAAAAATCTCGTCCAATTATTCCTTGCGATAGAGTAAAAATGCTGTAATTGCAGTGGCAACAATTGAAATTATCAGCGGAACGGGAACAATGCTTGTGTTAAACGGCAGGTAATCAACATTCATGCCGTAGTAGCTGAAAACTATCGTCGGTATAGCCATCAATATCGTAATGATTGTAAGCCTTTTCATAACAACGTTAAGGTTGTTGTTGATGATAGAAGAAAACGCATCACGCGTTGTAGATAAAATTCTCGAATAGATGTTCGCAGTTTCAATCGCCTGTTTTACCTCAATAAGCACGTCTTCAAGCAAATCCTTGTCTTCTTCATACATCTTGATAACTCTGCCTCGCAGGATTTTTTCCAATGTTACCTCGTTGGATTTAAGCGAGGTTGAAAAATAAACCAGTGACTTTTCAAGATTATGCATCTGCAAAAGCTCTTTATTCTTCATCAGCGTGCTCAAACGAGTTTCGGTAACGGCAAAAATCTTGTCAATTTGTTTGAGGTACTGCAAAAATCTAATGGCAATTCTAAGCAGAATTTGCAGCAAAAAACGTGTTTTGTGATTTGTTTGCACATTGCGCACCATGCCGCCCGAAAGCTCGGTGATTATTGTATTTTCTCTTGCTGATATTGTAAAAACGTGTTCATCTGTAATTATAATGCCCATAGGCAAAGTGTAATAGTTTACGGTAGTTTCGGGGGTTGATACAGTTTCTGCAACGGGGTAGTCCACAATAATCAACGTCTGCTCGTCTTCGTTTTCAATACGGGAGCTTTCCTCCTCGTCAAGAGAAGAGCGCACAAAGCCGGCGTCAAGACCAAAGCGTTCAATAGCGATTTTGGTCTCCTCTTCATTTGGGGCAATAATGGAAACCCAACACCCGCTTTCTGCGTTCTCAATTTCTTTAACTATATTACCGCAGGTTTTATAGTATTTTATCATTCTCAGCACTCCTCACTTTGCATTTTGAGCAAAAAAGCCCGTGCAATATTTTATTATTATATCACAATTGCACTAATAATGCAATTAATATTTTATTAATATAAAATTTGTGTTGACAAAAGTTTTGCTTTGTGATATAGTAAGTGTGTCACAAAAGGGAGCTGAATGTTTTTCGGCTGAGAGGGGATGAATCAACATCCCGACCTGACCTGATTCGGATAATGCCGACGTAGGGAAAAATTCAACCCGCTAATTGCGTCCGGTGTTTGCCGTGCGCAATTTTTTTGCGCAAAAACATCGCAGACGGCAACACTGCATAAACAAAAATGACGATTTTTGCAAATGCTGTTTGTTGCTTGTCCAAAAAAGCCAACTGTACCGATATAAAAATCGTCCGGAAGGTTTTGCAAAAGGTGCTTATGGCAAAAACGGGAAGGAAAATAAAAAAAATGAACAAGACAAAAAGAATGACTGAAACCGCCGTATGCCTTTCCATAGGCGTGGCACTTGAGCTGGTATCTTCGCTGATACCGTTTTTATCACTGCCCTTTGGAGGCAGCTTTACATTTGCAAGTATGCTGCCGATAGTGCTTATAGCATATCGCTACGGCACAAAGTGGGGCTTGTTTTCGGGCTTTGTATTCAGCCTGTTGCAAATGCTTACAGGCATCAAAACCGTATCCGCATTTTTTATGCCCGGCTCAGACAGCTACGAAGGTTTTTGGCGTGCGTTGTGCATTTGTGCGCTTGATTACCTGCTTGCGTTCACCGTGCTCGGCCTTGCGGGTGTTTTCCGCAACGCAAAATCAACATCAAAGGCACTTTGTATAGGCTCAATATTCGCCCTTAGCCTACGTTATATCGTACATATAATATCGGGTACGGTATTTTTCGGTGCATGGGCTGAGTGGTTTTTTACGCAAGATGGTTTTTACGCCATCGGCGGCAAGATTTTGGATACTTTTTCGGGCACATCGCTCTCGGTTGTATATTCAATATTCTACAACGGATTGTTTATGATACCCGAGATTATCATTACTGCAATTGCGGCTTTTGCCATTGGCAAAATTAAGCAGTTTTCGATTAAATACTAATTTGCCGACTGCTGTCGGCGGAGCAATTGTCGGGTGCGGTCGGATGCGGTCGGGTGCGCCCGACAGCGCAATTCGGAGCTTTGTTGACTCATTAATATTTGTTTTTGCACGACCATATAACAAAATACATTTTTCTAAGTAATTAGTAAGTGGGAAAACCATAAGGCGAAGTCGAGTGCGCCGACAGCGCAATTCGGTGCTTTGTTGACTCATTAATAATTGTTTTTACACGACCATATAACGAAATTCACTTATTAAAGTTATCAAGTAAGTGGGAAAACCATAAGGGGAAGGGAAGGAAACGCTCACGAGCGTTTATCTCCCCCTCCCCTTAAGTTCTTCCCCCTTACCAACCCCCTTTCCTTCAACCCTATCCTCACCTTTGGGTTGCAACAAACATATAAAAACTCTTTTGAATGTTTTGTTTTTGAAAAACACATTGTACCCATATAACGAAAATAGTCCTCGCCGTTGGCGAGGACTTATTTGTTTATGCGGTTAATTAGTTTTTGGTATAAGTAAGCAGGGCGGATAACATCCGCCTAAGAAGTTACAGAAAATAATGAGTTAAGCAGCGTCGCTGCGAATTCCGCAGAAAATGCTACTTTTGTTGCATTTTCGAGGACTATTTGAGCAGCAGCGTTATTAACACCGACAGTGGTGTTATAATGGGAGAATTGACAAAAAACAAACTTTGCAACACAGCGTTAAGCCGCGAGTTTGAAAAGGTCTAAAAGACCTTTTCACCTTGTTTGAGCGGCAGCGGTAAGTGGTGCATAATGTTTTGTTTCTTTTTAAAAAGAAACGAACTCTTTCCCCACTTTCTGTTTCGGCACAGAAAGTGGGTGCTCCAAAGCTACGGCAACGCCGTAGCGTGAGCAGATAAGCCGACTGCTGTCGGC
>JAZQJI010000035.1:0-8188 GCA_045541475.1 Oscillospiraceae bacterium | reverse complement strand
TGAAGAGCTGTGCATCGCTTGCAGTATCGCCCCAGATGCCGATGTTTGTGCCGTTATCTACCTTGCCGTAGTCAAGGTCAAGAAGATAAGTTTTGCCATCGCCCACTTCAGAGTAAAGTTTGTAATATCCGTCGCCTGCTTCTTCAAAAGTCCAGCCGTTTGCACCGCTGTTACCCTGGCAAACGTTTGTGCCGTTTGCTGCAACAGAACCTTCAACTTCAAGATAAAGTCCGCTGTTAGCGTTCTTGATTTTGTACTTGTGGGTTGTATCAATTACTGCGCCCGTTTTGGTGGTGCCAACAGGATCACTGCCGACTGTTATATCCTTAAGGAACGGGCTTGGATATTTAACATATACCCAACTTGAAAGATCACTGTCGGTAATATATTTCATATCGCTGAGTTTTGTTACGCTGCCCGAGTAGCTGTTGCAGAATGATTTTGTGTTGTTTGCTGTAATAAGCGTATAGCCGTAATTTTCAGTTCCGGGTGCCCATGTGTGACTGTAACTGAAAGTCTTATTCAATGCCGATGCTGATGAACTTGTGCTTGATGCTGAAACAGAGCCTCTATCACGGAAAGGAGAGCTGCTTGAGCCGCCGCCTGCGAATTCAAGTCCTGTCAGACCTTCAAAGTAGCAGTATTCTGTAAGCATTTTACAGCCGTCGCCGGCAATGATTTGTTGTGAAGGATCAGAAATGGAATAAGTATGGTAGCTGTTGTAAACATGACCCGTACCATTGCCTATCTGCGGTGTACGGCGTGCACAGTTTTCCCATTTGTTAAACATCAGCGTAGTGCGGTCGCGTGTGGTTTCGGTATTTTGTGTGCCGTACGCAACTGTCCAGTATCGGTTGTTGAAATGGTTGTATGATATTGTGATATAATCGGGGCTGATTCCGTTATAACAGCCGTCCGACCAGTTATCAACGGGAGTGTTTATCCAAATAAATTTACCAACCTCGTTATCTCTGTCATGAGAGAATGTTGCACTGAAATCGTTATGGTCAAACCAGATATTTCTGCCGCAGTAAATGTAAACCAAAATCACGCCGCAGCCGTTGCTGTTAAGCTTTGTTGCACGAAAATGCAAATTTTGCAAAACGATATTGTTGCTGGGAGCAATGCTTTCATCACCGTAAAAGTCATCATTTCTCCATCGAGAATTGTAGATAATGTTTGCCGAATATGAACCGACGATTGTTTTATCATCTTCAATTTTTTGGTCAGCCTGGTCCCAATCGTTAAATTCAAGATTTGCGGTAACAACGATTGTCAGCGGCTCGGTCCTTTTCATTGCGGCTACACATTCTTCAACAGTGTCAACAAAAACGGTTTCGCCTAAAAGGCCGCCGATAGTTCCGGCTTTTTCACCGCCATCAACCATTGCATTTGCTGCAAAGCCTTCAAGTCCGTCAAGATTGAGTTTAAATTTCTGATAAAGATCACCCGAATAAGTATCAACCGAAATTGAATTGCTGTTTTGATTGAACGTAAGTGCCAAACTTGAATTAGCGTTGCTTGTGATTTTGTAGTAAAGATCGTAGCCTTCAAAATCCTGCTGTACAGCGGTGATATTCCAACGCTGATTTGCCGCATCCGTATCGGCTTCCAAAACTGCCAAACCGTTATCGTTTGTGATAACGTAGCCCGTTGCAACGTTTACGATTTCATAAACGCCTGAGCTGATGTAGTTTAAATACCACTTTTCGTTATCAACGCCGTTTGTAGTCCATGAGTTGAGGTAATCACCCTCGCTCATGCCGGAAATATTGATATTTCTGTTAGTGTCGCCAATTCCCATTCTGAACTGCTGCACAGGATATGAGAAAGACGATACTGCTTCTGCTTTTGTTGATTTTGCAGGCATAACGCTAAATATGCTCAGCGACATCAAACCTGCGGTCAAAGCAGAAAAAATTCTTCTTGACATTTTTTTCATGTCAAAATCCCCCTTGTTTTTTCGGCGGTTTAAAAGTTGCAACAAAACCACCGTTGTTTTTTCCTTTGGTACTGTCATTTAAAATTCTATCATATTTTTTTTGATTGACAATGCTTCATTCAGTCAAGTTTGTGCACTTTTCTGCTGAAAATTTTGATATTTTTCCTCTTGAAATCCGTAACAGAAAATGATATAATTATAGCAGGTTTTGACAGTTGACGGATTATATTAATAAGAAAGGCAATGGTTTTGAAATGAACATACCAAAACGCATAGCAATTTTTATGACAAATCTGCAGATGCAGTTTGAGTTTCAGTTTCTTGGCGGTGTTCAAAAATATGCTAATAAGCTTGGATATGACCTTCTTTGGTTTACAAGTCCTCAAAATCATGTGGATTTTGAGTATAATTCAAAGTATATCTATTCACTGATTGACAATCTGCAAATTGACGGTGCATTAATAGCAACCGAAAAATTTCCGGATAAGCAAATGGGCGCAGTGATTGAAAGCAAGCTCAAAGAACGCAATATCCCTGCAATTTCGATCTATTCGGATAATTCAATGTTTCCGATATGCAAATCTGATGATCGCAGATGCTTTTATGATATTATCGAACATCTGATAAAAGTCCACGGTTTCAAAAAAATACATTGTCTTACCGGTCAGGAAGACAGTGAGGTTGCACAGGCACGCTTGCACGGATATTTTGATGCAATGAATGACAACGGGCTTGAAGTAACCGAAAACGACTATACCTACGGCGATTTTTGGTACGATGCTTCGTGGCATCTTGCCAAAAGAATAAGAAATGGCGAAATTGAAAAACCCGATGCTATTGCCTGCGCTAATGATATTATGGCGGCACAGCTATTTTTGGCATTTCAGGAATATGGATTCAGAGTGCCCGATGATGTGGCTATAACAGGCGTTGATGGATTCCCTGCTTTTAACTTCTTTCAGCCATCGCTTACCACTTTGCAGAACATTGAATTTATTAACGGTGCAGAGGCTATACAAAAGCTGCATTGCCTTATAACGGGTGCTGATGAAAGCACTATTCAAGCAGAACCGATAGTGATCAAAACAGGCGAAAGCTGCGGCTGTGGCATCGACCATGACAAAGTTGTTGAACAGGATTGGAGAAGCTTTAATAAGCTTAATTATAATCCGCTGCCGATTTACATCAACCTTTCTTCAAAGCTTAACAATGCTTCTTCTCTTAACGAAGTGCAAGAAACGCTTAAGGGCTATGACAGTATGTTTTTGGGAATGAAGGGATTCTGTATTACTTTACGCAAGGATTACCTTGATTCACTTTACATAAAACACGATTGCGAATCGGATAGCGTTAAACCGATTGTTTTAAAAATCGGCGATCAATATTACACGGATAACGCCAATATAGCACAGCACGATATTACGCCTGCTTTGCATGAACCGCACGACCCGAAAATATTTATTATTCATGCACTTAGCAACATGGAAAAGCATTTCGGGTATATCGTAATGGAATATGCCTGCACTGATGAAATACAATTCGACCGCGACTATTATCTGTATAATTCAGCAATTAACAACACGCTTGAACGATTGCAGATAAGCGCACGAATGCAGTATGTGCAGAACGAGCTTGAAAAAGCATCTGAGCGTGATTTCTTTACAGGTCTTTACAACACAAAGGGCTTTTTGAAAAACCTTGGACAAAGACAGGCGCCTGATGAGGTTAAAAGCTGCATTATGACAGCATTTTTGCTTGAAAATTTAGAGCTGATAAAAAACGAGCACGGCAAAAGTTATTCTGAAAATTGTGTTTTAAGCTTTGCCAATGCGTTGAATGTTGTGAGTTCCTTCAAGCTTTTGTCTGCACGAATCGGCGAAGGTACTTTCATTGCCTACGGCCCGATGAGTGAGGAAAGCAAAATCAAGCTTTGCCATGATGTTAAAGACAATATAAACGCTCAGCTTGAATATCAAAAAGTGCCGTACAAGCTTAATGTTGTATGCTTTGATACAGAAGTTAATGTCATAAACGATGTGAGCAAGGTTGAAGAGGCTATTGCTGTTTTGGAAGAGAAAATTGTAAAATATATGCAATTGCCAAGGCACAAGCTGCACAGATATCAGGATGACCTTGAAGCTTTGCGACGCAAAATTTACGCCGAACCCGCTCTTGATTGGGGAGCCGACAGGATTTCCAGAGCTATTGGGTTGAGTACGTCACGTTTTCAGCATTTGTATAAGGAACAATTCGGCACAACAATTCTTTCCGATGTTATCAATTCAAGAATAACTCTGGCAAAATCACTGCTGCGTCATTCGGATTTGGGTATTAATGAAATTGCCGAAAAATGCGGCTATTCAAACTTCACTCATTTCATGAAGATTTTTAAGAAAAAAACGGGCGTTACCGCATCGGAATACAGAAAAAAACGCAAATAATATAATATACAGCATTGCACAATTCAGCTTTTTGGCAATGCTGTATTTTATTTTAACATAGCAGAAAATGTCATTTATTTAGCAGATAAATAAATTGCAGAGTGCAAAAATTCGTGCTATTATATTGTCAATTTGGTACATTCATACTTTCTTTTCAAACTTTTTTTGAGAAAATTGCATGCCTTTTTCAGCTCTGACATACAGTTCTGATAAAGGCATGGTTTTCTTAAAAAGCAAAACTAATCTGATCAAGGGGGATTATTCAGGGGTTATGAAAACAAAGGGACGAATAATCAGCAAGATTTTTTCCGTTCTGCTGAGCGTAACAATGTTTGCCGGCATAGCACAGTTTCCGACAGGCGACGAAACTTTCAACACCGTATCTGCAGCAAATACGGATGATCCGAGAATTACTGTTGACCTTAACGCCAACGACGGAAGAAAAGCTTCATACGCAAGAAACGCTGAAAACTGGATTGTTGTTGGCGGTTCAGCACCTTCAACAACAATTGATGGTCTTACATTCACATTAAGCAACGGCGGCAGCGTTGGCGGAGATGTGCGCAGTGTAAACTGTAAAATTTTGCAGAAGATGAGTGGCATTTATCCTTACATGACAATGGACGGTGCAACTATTGAAGACGGTAACAGCGGCGGCGTTTTAAAGCTCACAATTTCCGGACTTTCCGCAGGTACGCACTCATTAAAAACGTGGCACAGCTGTGTTGATAATGCAACAGCGAGTTCGGTTTCCATCACAATTAACGGCACAAAAACGGCATCAGGCGTAAAATGCCCTACCCGTGTTACAGATGAAGATGACGCAGGTATGTCTTATTCAACATTTACAGTTTCAAGCGGTCAGACAGTTACAGTGCTTATTTCGCCCGAAGGCAACGGCACCATGAACAACGCATGGCTTAACGCTTTTGAAATTGATGGCGCCGATCCCTTCAAGGGCATTTCAAGAATTAGTCCGGAAAATATGGAATCGCATCATTTGCGTGAAAACGGTCTTTCGTGGACAGCAGGCAGCGGCGCTGTAAGCCACAACGTTTATATCGGCACAGATCACAACACAGTTTACAACGCAACAACAAGTTCTGCTTGTTTTAAGGGCAACCAAACAGGTACTACTTATGCACTTGACGAAACTTATCAATCAGTTTATACGTACTATTGGCGTGTTGATGAGGTAAACTCAAGCGGCAACGTAACAAAGGGCGCAGTAAATTCGTTCAACGTTGCAAGGCTTGCGTTCCCCACTGCCGAAGGCTACGGTCGCTTTGCAAGAGGTGGTCAGGGCGGTGTTATTGTTGAAGTAACCAACCTTAACGATAGCGGCGAAGGCAGTTTGCGTTGGGCTCTTTGTGATGAAAAGTGGCAAACTGAGGATTGGAAGGGCGTTCCCAGAATTATAGTTTTCAAAGTGGGCGGCGTTATCGCATTGCAGTCAACACTTTGTATTCCCAACAACGCAGGCAGTGTATATATTGCAGGACAGACAGCTCCCGGCGATGGCATTACGCTTATCAATTACGATTTTGGTGCAATGGGTTCTACCGATGTAATCGTGCGTGATATTCGTGTGCGTGTTGGTGATGTCAGCGGCAAATCAACAGGCGGCATGGGACTTAACAGCTGTAACCACACAATTATCGATCACTGCTCAATTTCTTGGGCAACGGACGAAGGCTTCAGCTCAAGAAATGCACAGAATATCACTTTCCAGTGGAATATCATAGGCGAGTCGCTCCACGATTCCGTTCATTATAATGGTGACGACCGTACGCAGACAGAGCCTCACTCCTTCGCTGCTTCAATCAGTGGTGATAAAGGTTCGTTCCATCACAATTTGCTCATCGACTGCACAGGCAGAAACTGGTCACTTGCAGGCGGTGCTGAGCAGGACGCAAAAACATACGGCGGCTGGGTTGATATCAGAAACAATGTTGTTTACAACTGGCGCGACAGAACAACCGACGGCGGTGTAAGAAGACTTAACTTTGTAAACAACTACTACAAAGCAGGCGCTGTAAGCAACACGAATATGCACGTTGTATCCATCGATGGAGATGAGCTCGGTCAGGGTGACGTTCAGAAAATGTATGTTTCCGGCAACATGATGGTAGGCACAAACGGTTCAACAATTCTTGCTGCTTCACAAAACGCATGGGACGCAGGCAAGGCGGTTTCTAATCTTTATAACTGCACTATCAGCGATGTTCGCAGCGATACACCTTTCTTTGAATCTTATGTAAATACCGAAACTGCTCAGAATGCTTATTACAGCGTAATCGCAGGCGCAGGTGCAGGCGGTACTTCCGCAACAGGTTGGGACTACATTGACTCAAGATATATTAAAGAAGTTACAAACGGCACATACACATACACAGGAAGCAAGCAAGGCTTGAAGGGCATTATCGACAGCCAAAACGATGCGGGCGGATATCCCAACACTTCCAATTTTGAGCATAGCACAGCTTGCCCTGCCGATACAGACCACGACGGTATGCCGGATACATGGGAAAGCGAACACGGTCTTAATCCTAACGATGCTTCCGATGGTGCAAAGCTTACGCTTTCGGCTGACGGATATACCAATGTTGAAATGTACCTTAACGAACTCGCAGGCGATCCTGTTGAGTACAACGGCACAACAACAAAGCAGGGCACAGTAATTGATACGACCCACAAGTACAGAATCAAGAACGCTAACAGTGGACTTTACCTTGAAGTTGAAGGTTCTGTTGCAGCAAATGGAACAAACGTTTGCCAGGGTAACAGCGGTGCAAACGGCTGGACTTTTGAAGAAGCAGACGACGGATATTACAAACTTTACTCCGAACTTGGCGATGGCAAAACTTATCTTCTTGACCTTGACTACGGCAAGGTGGATAACGGCACAAACATCGGCATCTGGGGCGATACTGCAAGCGATGCACAGCTCTTCAAATTTGTAGATAACGGCGACGGCACTTACACAATAACCACAAAAGCAACTGAAGATGCAAGCTGCTTGGGCATTGTTGCAGGTTCAAGCGAAGCTGGTGCAAACGTTGTTCAGTGGGCTTGCGATGGCTCAGCTAACCAAAGCTGGATACTCGAAATAAAGATTGACGCATTAAACGGAACATTAATTCAGAATTTCCTTGTAAACGATACGAATACATACCAATATTGGTCTATCGACAGCAGTCTTAGCACAGGCGATTTAGTGTTTGGTGATAGAGAAGGCGTTACTTACACAACTGTTGCCGATGAGCTTGTCGGAGCAGAGTACGTCATCACTTCGTGCGACTCCAAGAACTTTGCAAGCAACCTTGCAACCTTTACCGCAGGTGCAGATATTATCGTTTACGTTGCACTTGATTCAAGAACGGCAGTCCCTTCATGGCTATCAGACTGGACAGCAACATCACTTACCTGCACAAACAGCAAAGAGGTTACTTTCAACCTTTACAGCAAAGAGGTTGCGTCGGGCGAAATCGTGACTTTGGGTTCAAACGGACAGACATCTGGCTGTGTGAATTACACGGTAATGGCAGTTGAGCAGTCAGCCGAAATCACAGGTATCTGGGGCGATGCAAACGGCGACGGCAAATCAAACGCAATGGATGCAACTTTGGTTGCAAGATACGCAATCGGCACATACACATTAACTGATACGGCAATGTATCTTTGCGATGTTAACGGCGATGGCAAGGTAAACGCAATGGATGCTACCTTGATAGCAAGACGTGCTGTCGGCGGAATTGATAAATTTCCCGTGGAAAGCTAACGCTCGAAACTTCGAGTACGCAAA
>JAZQJI010000034.1:0-67087 GCA_045541475.1 Oscillospiraceae bacterium | reverse complement strand
TACCAACCCCCTTTCCTTCAACCCTATCCTCACGTTTGGGTTGCACTAAACATATAAAAAACTCTTTTTAATGTTTTACTTTTAATAAACACATCGTACCCATATAACGAAAATAGTCCTCGCCGTTGGCGAGGACTTATTAGTTTTTGGCAAAAGTAAGCAGGGCGGTTACTCCACAATCTCAGCTTCAACGTGCTCAACTACGGCATCATCAGCATTAGCAGCCGTTTTTGCTTTGTTAAAAAGCATATCAGCCACATTGTAGCCTGTAAGCGCTTCGATAGTTTCGGGCAACTGACCAATAATATCGGTAACATAGCCTGTAACCTTAGCCGCACCCTTTGTGCCTTCGCCATTTGCGCCGTTGTCAATAATAACGATTTTTTCTGTCTGTGCCAGGGGCGATGCAACTGCTTTTGCGATTTCGGGCAGTTTGTCAACAAACATTTGCGCCATAGCGGCATCGTTGTAAAGTTTAAATGCCTGTGCCTTTTCCTTCATAACTTCAGCTTCAGCGGCACCCTTTGCCTTAACAATCTCAATTTCAGCGGCACCCTTTGCCTTAATAACCTCAGCTTCGGCAAGACCTTGTATTCTAACAGCCTCAGCCTTTGCCTTAGCTTCAAGCTCAATTGCGGTTGACTGAGCTTCAGCCTGTGCAATTTCACGATATTTAATAGCTTCAGATTCTTTTTCCTTCTGATATTTATCAGCTTCAGCCTGCTTGATGATTTTTGCATCAAGTTCTTTTTCACGCTTCAAGGTTTCGTTTTCGGCAAGTTCAATTTCACGCTGTTTTTTCAAAATTTCAATGCGCATCTGTTCTTCAACAAGCTCTTTGTTGCGCTGTGCTTCCAAAATCTTAGCCTGCATATCAGTTTCAATAACTTCCTTTTGGGTAATGTTAGACTGAATCTGGTATGCCAAGTCGGCATTAGCCTTTGCAGATTCGCTCTGCTTTTTGTATTCCTGAACCTTAAGTTCCTTATCCTTGTTGCTCTCTTCAATCTGAGTAAGCGAAAGGATTTTTGCAGCCTCACCAAGACGGATAGCTTCTGCAGTTTTAATATCAGACTCCATCTGAGCTTCTGCCTTTGCAATGTTGGCTTCCTTTTTAACCTGTGCAATTTTCTCTGCACCGAGAGCCTCAAGATATCCGTTTTTATCGCTGATATCACGAATAGTAAATACCTTCATTTCAAGGCCCATTTCAGCCAGGTCAATAGCAGCAACTTCCTGAACCTTTGAAGCAAACTTTTCTCTATCCTTGTAAATTTCTTCAACAGTAAGCTTAGAAACAATTTCACGCAATTTACCTTCAAGCACGTCAGAAGCGGTATCCTTAATACTTAAAATGGTTTTTTGCTGGTTGCCCGTGTTAAACTGCTCAACTGCGGCAAGAATGGACTCACTGTCATTCTTAACCTTGATAACGGCAACACCGCTTGCTGAAATACCAACACCAAGCATTGAAAGTGCTTCCTGTACACCAACCTCAACCTTGATATTTTCAAGGGATATGTAGTCTGCTCTTTCAAGCAGCGGAACAACAAATCCACCGCCGCCGGAGATAACTCTTTTCTTCAAACCGGTGATTACCATTGCCTTATCCTGCGAAACTCTCTTCCACATGGTGAGAAAGCCCAGAATAACCAACGCAATTGCGGCAAGCACAATAACTACAATAGTCATTGTTGAATCTTCAAAAAGACTTGCCATAACATTAAATTTTGCCATAATCGTAAATCCATCCTTCCTTAATAAAAAATATTATATTTAATTTAAATACAACCATATATCAAGACTTTTTTTCAAGCAAATCAACAACAAAGTATTTATCGTTAATGCTTTCAACAAAAACTTGCGTACCAACGGCAATTTCTTTGCCCGTTACCGATTTTGCAGGATATGTCAGGGTATTGCCGTCAACGATAAAAGTAATTTTGCCAAAACCGTTTTCAAAAATCTTTTCAGTCACCTTGCCTGTTTCGCCAACAAAATCGCTCATTTTGGCTGTTTCCTTTGAAGATATCTTTCTTAAAGGACGCACAACAAAAACATTTATCAGCGTAATTACTGCAATGCCCAAAACAAGCGCAATAATGCAGGCAAGCCACAGCATTGATGACAAACCGTTTGCAATTATCATGCCGCTGCCGCCAAAAACCGTTAAAAACAAAAACAACAGCGTGGGAGAAAGTGGAAGAAACATTCCCAAATCAAAATCACCGATGTCAAGATCTATGTCAAAATCAAAATCAAGGCCAAAATCAAATATGCCGAAAATCAATCCGAGCAATGCGTTAACGCCTGTAACGGCAACGCCCACCCAAAAGCAAACCTGAAATACTGTAAACATAAAGTTCACCTCTTAAATTCATTTTACGATTGCTCATCTTCGTTAGTACTAAGTTCAAATTTCATACGGATTTTATTGATTTTATGCTCGTTTGAATCAAGCACGGTAAAGAAAAACGCACCATTTTCGATTTCTTCACCCGATTTAGGAATATACCCAAACAAATCGGTCACCCATCCGCCCACGCTTGTTGACGAACATTCAACAGAATTTTCGGGGAGTCCTAATTTTTCAAGCATATCATCAATAGAGATTTCAGCATCAATCTCATAAACATTATCCGCAACAAGTTTCATAGGTTCTTCAACTTCGTCGCTTTCGTCGTAGATATCACCCACAAGCTCTTCAATGATATCTTCAAGCGTAACAATACCTTTGGTTCCGCCGTGTTGATCAACAACAACAGCCAAATGAGTTTTGGCACGCTGCATTTCTCGCATAGCTTCGTTTATGGGTTTAAACTCAGAAAAATAGATAACCTCCTGAACTATTTCGGAAATATTATCTTTTTTCTCAATAAGCATTCGGAAAAAGTCCTTTTCGGTGATGATACCTATGATGTTATCAATGGTTTTATCGTAAACGGGTATTCTCGAATACATTTCGGAAAGAAAAACCTCACGGATTTCATCAACAGAGGTGTTAACGTCAACCGCCGTAACGTGAACACGAGGTATAAGTATTCTATCAAGCTTGATTTCATCAAATTCAAGCGCACTGCGCACAAGATTGCTTTCCTGTTCTTCCAGCACGCCTTCTTCTTCAATTTCTTCAATAATATGCTTTAATTCGTCTTCAGTAACGCTCGGCTTGTTCTTTCCGTTACTAAACAACTTATTTACAAATGTCGAAAGCTTTGTAAACAGGAATACAACCGGCGTTAACATCACCACAACCATGTGCAAAGGTGCGGCAAGTATAAGGCAAAACCCGTCAGCGTGCTGCTTTGCAAGGCTTTTAGGAACAATCTCGCCAAAAGTAAGCACAAGCAGTGTCATTATTACTGTTGATATAAGCACGCCATTTTTGGGGAAAAGCTGTGTAAACAACACTGTGCCGACTGAAGATGACGCAATGTTAACAACATTGTTGACGATTAATATAGCGGTAATAACTTTATCAAACGAGTTGGCAAGCTTTAAGGCCTTTTCGGCACGTTTATCACCCTGTGCCGCTAAATTCTTCAGCCTGATTTTATTTACGCTTGAAAAAGCTGTTTCGGTTGCTGAAAATATACCCGAAAACAAAAGCATTACAAATATAAGTATGGCCGCCGTGGTGGAATCCATAAAACAAAATCTCCGTTATTATATTATTCTTTGATATACCTTTACTGATATATTTTATCACATAAATCATAATTTTTCAATACCCCATATTGCTGATTGACAGATTATTTTATCCTTGCAATTGTGCATTGCAACGAAAAAATGCACAAATTTGCAAAAGCTATTGAAATTTTTGTGTTTTCTTGCTATCATATTACATGGATATGCAATAAATTTTCAGGAAAGATTAAAACTATGAACAATACAAAAAACACAAACAATCAAGAAAAAAAGACATGGCTGCACGCATTCTTCCGTGCGTGCTTTAAATTAATAAAGCTTGAAAAATTGTATGATAAATACGAAGAAATAATTATGTATGTATTTATCGGGGTGCTTACAACGCTTGTTTCAATACTAACAAAATTTTTAGGCTTTGCTGTAATTGTAGATAAAGGACAACCCTGGCGCACAACTGCGGTTGTTATTTTTTCGTGGATAGCTGCCGTAACCTTTGCGTTTTTTACAAACAAAAGCTTTGTTTTTAACGCAAAAACCGAAACAAGAGAAGAATTTTTCAAGGTTTTTGTTTCGTTCTACTCGGCAAGGCTGGCAACCTTGGGCATGGAATGGCTTATGTTTTTCATCTGCTGCGATTTGATCGGCATTTCCGAAACAATTATTACAATTATCAGCCAGTTTGTTATTTTTATTGCTAACTACCTGCTCAGCAAGCTTGTTTTCAAAAAATAGTCGGTTGCTACCGACAGAGCATTTCGGGGGCTTTATTGATTGTTAAATACAACAAAAATCGCCCTTTTGTTTAAAAGAAAAAAGTATCAAAAAAACAGCCTACTCATAAAAGAGCAAGCTGTTTTTTTATTAACTTAAATTATTTTTTCTTCGTAACGCCTTTAATTCTCTTGGAAATATTAGCCATTTTGATTTTCTTGTTATTATCATAGCAGTAGAAAATAACTGTTACAACAATACCGCAAATCATCAGGAATATACCGAGAGCAAGTCCCTGTGGGAAGAAACGCATTGTAATTGTGTGCTCACCGGGGGTGAGGAACACACCGATAAGTGCCCAGCAAATGCCAACGTATTCTGTCTTTTTGCCGTCAACCTTAACTGTCCAGCCGGGCTCGTAGGAGATAGATGTCATAAGCATCTGATTTTCGCCTGCGGTAATTGTACCCTTGATGTAGGTATCCTTAGCCTTTTCAATGTTCCAGCTTGTAACGTTTGCGCAATCTGCAACAAACTGATCATAATCAAAATAGCAGAACTGAAGCTGTTCCTTTATCATAAAGGTATAATCAACCTCGGGGATTGAAAGTCTTAATGCAAATACCTGACCGGGCTCAACCTCTGTCTGACCGTTTCTTGCGAGCAGGTCAGAAGTATCAATTCTCATGATAGTATGGTAATCACCTTCAAAATATGAAGATACCCAATCGTGATTGTAAGTGAAATCGCTGCGCTTCCAACCACCGTTTTCATCTCTTTCGGAGTTAACCCAGATATTAACCTTGCTTTCGTAGATACTGGGAAGATAGAAAAAGATTTCGTCAGATGTCTGAGCTGTGATATAAAATTCGATATAAGCATCGCCTGAAGCGTTGTTCTTAGTGTACTGCCACTGGTTTACAGCGTTTGTTTCAGTGATGTTATAAAGAAGCATATCAGTATCAGGATTAAAATTAAGGGGCTTGAAGTATTCTGTATACTCAACGCCTGCAATTGAAGAGAAAATCTTGTTTTGATTCTCAAAAGGCTTGTTTGCTGTCATTGTGCTGAAGAACTGATCTGTGTACAGCTTTGTATCGCAAAGGTAGCCAAGTCCGATATAATTCGGGTTTTCAAATACTGTGTAAGTTACGTCGTTTTCGCCATAAGTGCCGTTTTGATTGTAAACAAGCTCATAAGCAGGATACACCATGGGGTTAGTGCCTGTAAGTCTTACATCGCCCTGATAATTCTTGTACTGACCGTCTTTATCAATATAGTACTTGATACCGAAGATAGTATCTGTAATCGGGGTAGAACCGTTTGCCGTTGTGTAATGTCCTTCCGAGCAAAGACCAAGCTGTGCAAGGAAATTGATAACGGGTGAGTTCATTGTTGAGCTTGAGTGTGTAAGACCTCTGTAACCAACATAAAGAGCATCATTAACAGTTCTGTTCCATGTCTTTTCGGTTCTGAAGTAAGGCGACTGATTGCCCTCGTAATCTTCGTGGGATTCAATCTTTTCGTAAACTTCCTTAACAGGATCAAGCCATGAATAATATGATGACTGCTTGCTGTATCCACAGTCTTCGTCAATATCTTCAAAAGTATCAACAATGCAGGTTACGTTTTCCAAAGCCATTGTCATAACAATCAACAGCGGGAAAACTATGCGCTTGGGATGCTTCATCATCATGTAAAGGAACACGCAGATAAGAGCAGCACAGAAAACTGTCATCCAGATGCTTTCCATAGCGTCAAGCCATGTGTATGTTTCAGGATCAAGCCTGCCCATTACAAGACAGAAAATAGCTATACCGAAGAAGGTTGCGCCCAATGCCGAAGGCTTTATGCCATCAAGCTTATCAAACGCCATTGCAGCCATTGTTGCAAACACGAATGAGAAAAGGAATGAATAACGGTAAGGCAACCAGTTAGGCATCTGGAAACCGTGCCACGCAAGGTCAACCGGTCTGATATACATGCTGAAGAACAGCACTGCAAGCAGCATTGAGTACGAAATCTTTGTTCTGAAAGAAATCTTTTCGTTTGCATAGAAAATAGGCACAAGAACAAGACAGATAACACCTGTGTAAATTTCGGGCAAACCTTCGTTTCTTACTGTATCATAACTGCAGGGCAGCAACTTTGTAAGAAAATCGAACACGGTGAACTGTGTTGCAAATGACATATCGGGTTCTGAAAATTCGAACTTACCGAGTGAAAGTGAGTAATACACGGGCAGAATCATGACCGCACCGATGCATATTGCCGCAATGGTGCCAACGCCAAAGCGCACCCATGTCATAAAGCCTTCGTAAACGCCTGTTTTTTCTTTCTTTTCGCTGGTAAGCCAGTAGAAAAGGAAGTAGCAGAATGTGAATATACCAATCATGTAGCCGATGTAGAAATGTGCAATGAACATAAGGGCCAAAGGAACGATATATCCGGTTTTGTTGCCCGAATCGACAAGTCTTTCAACGCCGAGAGCTATCAGCGGGAAGTACACAAGACCATCAAGCCACATCGGGTCCATAAGCTGAATTACAGCGTAAGCGCAAAGTGCGTAAGCTGTACCGCATATCAGCGAGCGGATAGGATCAGCATTTTTGCCCTTTACCATAAAGTAGGTAAATGTAACGGCACTTGCACCGATTTTGCAAAGCTGCATTATCAACAACGCGCCAAGAATCATGCTCTGCGGCAGCAGCATTACTATCAAAGTAAACGGACTGGCAAGGTAGTATCCGATAATACCCATAAATTCGCCCGAAAGGTTTCTGCCCCAGCAGTAAGTTATGCTTTCACTGCCCCAGATAGCTTTTTTGAGATATTCAAAATAATAGATATACTGACCGTTAAGGTCGAGTACGAGAACACAGCTATCACCAAAGGGAAACACATCAAAAAATATCCAGCCGGCGTAAAGCATAATTACTGGAATGAAAAATGCCGCCAGATAAAATCTGTTGTTGTAGCACCATTTTTTTATTGCACCAAAGATATTCTTTGCGCTAAAATCGGCTGACAGCTTTTTTTGGGAGATTACAGCAGTGCTTTCAGCGGCAACTTTTTCCTGCGCTTTGGCGCTGCTTCTTGTTTTTTTGTTAGCCATTTTGACCTCCTTTTAAGATATCGTAGATAAAACTTATTATACCTTATATTATAAAAAATTTCAATAGGTTTTTTCCATTTTTGCAAATTTCTGATGCATTTCAGATTTTTTGTCAGATAATGGGCAAAATAGCTTGCAAAATGCGGTTAAAAATGATAATATATTAATATATAGCTTGACGCTTTATCTTTTTGAAAACGGAGGATTTTATATATGCTTAGCGATATTGAAATTGCGCAGAGCGCAAAGATGAAAAGAATTAATGAAATTGCTGCTGATTTGGGTATCTCCGAAGAATATATCGAGCCCTACGGTCATTACAAGGCAAAAATCAGTGAAGAATTTATCAAAAAATCACAAGAAAACGAAGACGGAAAGCTTATTCTTGTAACAGCTATCAACCCCACACCTGCGGGCGAAGGCAAAACAACCGTAAGCACAGGTCTTGCAATGGCAATGAAGAAAATCGGCAAAAAATGTGTGCTTGCCCTGCGTGAGCCATCGCTTGGTCCCGTTTTTGGCATTAAAGGCGGTGCTGCAGGCGGCGGATACGCCCAGGTTGTGCCCATGGAAGACATAAACCTTCACTTTACGGGCGATATGCACGCAATCAGTGCGGCAAACAATCTGCTTTGCGCTATGATAGATAATCACATTCAGCAGGGAAACGAACTTAAAATTGATACAAGACGTGTACTTTTCAAGCGCTGTGTGGATATGAATGACCGTCAGCTGCGCAACATTGTATGCGGCATGGGCGGCAAGGTTAACGGAACACCCCGAGAGGACGGTTTCCAGATTACCGTTGCATCTGAAATTATGGCTATTCTCTGTCTTGCTGATGATTTGGCAGACCTTAAAAATCGCATTTCCAATATTTTGGTTGCATATTCTCTTGATAACAAACCCGTTTATGCAGGCGATATCGGCGCACAGGGTGCAATGACAGCACTTTTAAAGGATGCTTTAAAGCCCAATCTTGTGCAGACTTTGGAAAACACCCCCGCATTTATTCACGGCGGACCTTTTGCAAATATCGCACACGGCTGCAACTCAGTACGCGCTACAAAACTTGCGTTAAAACTTGGTGATTACTGCGTCACCGAAGCAGGTTTCGGCTCCGATTTGGGCGCAGAAAAATTCTTTGATATAAAATGCCGTTTTGCAAAGCTAAAGCCTGCCTGCGTGGTACTTGTTGCTACAATCCGTGCGCTTAAGTATAACGGCGGCGTTGCTAAAGCAGATTTGGCAAACGAAAACGTTGAAGCCTTGGCAAAAGGCAGCACAAATCTCAAAGCACACATCGAAAATCTGCGCAAATTTGGCGTGCCCGTTGTGGTTGCTATTAACAGATTTGCAAGTGACAGCGATGCTGAGATTGCACTTGTGAGAAGCGTTTGCGAACAAAGCGGTGCTAAATGCGAGCTTTGTGAGGTGTTTGCAAAGGGCGGCGATGGCGGAATTGAGCTTGCAAAGGCAGTTTGTGAGAGCATTGACACACAGCCTTCTGAATTTGCACCGATTTACGACGAAAACTTAAGCATAAAAGAAAAGATAGAAATAATTGCAAAAGAAATTTACCGTGCCGACGGCGTAAACTTTACAGCACAGGCTGAAAAAGCAATTGCGGATTTAACCGCAATCGGAGCGGACAAAACACCCGTTTGCGTGGCAAAAACACAGTATTCACTCTCGGACGACCCTGCAAAGCTCGGCTTGCCCGAAAATTACAGAATTACCGTGCGCGATGTGCGTCCCTCGCTTGGTGCAGGCTTTGTTGTGGCGTTAACCGGCGATATCATGACAATGCCCGGGCTTCCTAAGGTTCCTGCGGCACTTAAAATCGATTGTGATGACAACGGCAACATTACGGGTCTTTTCTGATATATGGCAAACGATATTTATACACGCACAAAAATGCTTGTTGGCACAAAGGGCGTTGAAAATTTAAAAAACGCCCATGTTGCCATATTTGGCATAGGCGGTGTCGGCTCGTTTACAGCAGAAGCTCTTGTGCGTGCAGGCGTGGGCAAAATAACTATTGTTGACGGAGAAGTATTTGATGAAACCAACCTTAACCGCCAACTGTTTGCGTTAAAATCCACCATTGGCATACCAAAGGTGCAGGTGGCAAAGCAAAGATTTGCCGATATCAACCCCGATGCTGAGGTTTTTGCACACAACTGCTTTTACACGGGCGATGAAATTAACCTTGATGATATTGATTATATTGCTGATTGTATAGATACGGTTGCGAGCAAGCTTAAGCTTATAGAAAATGCAAATAAACTCGGCATTCCGATAATATCATGCATGGGCGCAGGAAACAGGCTTGATTGCGGTGCTTTTGAAGTTAAAGATATTTTTGAAACATCGGGGTGTCCACTTGCAAGGGTAATGCGACACGAACTGCGCAAACGCAAAATAGAAAAACTTAAAGTGGTTTTTTCTTCCGAAGAGGCTATAAAACCAACGGTTGATGAAAATCAAGATAAAGATATAAAGAAAATAATCGGCAGTATATCTTATGTGCCTTCAAGCGCAGGCTTAATGCTTGCGGGCGAAATTATAAAAGATATTTGCTTTAAGTAATGCATTGAGAGGAAAAAAATGGCAGCAGAAAACGAAAGGATTAATGAAAATCCTGCTGATAACGAGGAAAAATCAAGCCCTGCCAAAAGCGCATGGCAGGTTGCGAAGGAGTTGAAACAGCAGGACATTGAAGCAGCGGAGCGAAGAGAGCAGGAACGTATTGAAGCACAGCGTGCAGAGCGTGAAGCTTACGAAAAAAATCTGCACCGCGAAAAAATTGAACTTTTGAAGAAAAAGCAAAACGTTGAGGAAGAGCCGAAACAAGAGAGCGTCCCTGAGAAGAAAAAATACACCTTAAAAGAAAAGATTTCCACATTTTTTTACCACAACAAATGGTGGCTTGGCTTTGGTGTGTTTATGGCGGCAATTTTGGGCTATATCATTTACGATACCGTAACGCAGGTTAAGTATGATATGTATATAATGCTGCTTAGCCCTGAAAATGATATGTATTATTACCAAAGCAACCTGATTTCGCTTTTTGAGGCAAACTGCGAGGACGTTAACGGCGACGGCGAAGTTAATGTGGCTTTGCTGTACTACTCCCCTTCCAACGATGCCGTAACGAATGATATTTATCATTCCAACAACACTTCAATGGCGGCGCAGTTCCAAATGGGCGATACCGTGCTGATTATTGCGGACCCTTCACTTGATGACGTTATTTACCCGAGCGATACGCTTGCCGATTTAGAGCTTTATATTGATGACGAAAATATAAACAACTACGGCTATTACGTTGACGGCACCGCTTTTAAGGCTATGTGCGGCGTTGAAGAACCAACCGTTGACGATATGTACATTGCTTTGCGTGCTGTTGTGCCAAATGCAAAATACACCGAAGAAATGCAGCGCAATTTTGATGTTGCCCTTAACGCTTTAAAAGGAGTAATCGAGGATATTAACGAGGAAACGGAAAACCAAAATCTCACTCCCCAATAATCAAATACAAGACAAAAAAATAATACCCACTTGGTTTGCACAAGTGGGTATTTTTGCGTTTGTATCAAGATATAATTACAGCGACTTTGAAACCTCTTCAACAACAGCTACAATATCGTTAGTCAACTTTTTGCAGATTTCCTCGCTTTCAGCTTCTGCCATAACACGGATAAGCGGTTCTGTTCCGCTTTCTCGCACTAAAATTCTGCCGGAATTTCCAAGCTCTGCCGAAGCTTTTTCAATAGCCGCCTTAACGCGTTCATCATTTTGAACTTTAGCCTTATCGGAAACCCTTACGTTAACAAGCACCTGCGGATACTTAACAAACGGCTTTGCAAGCTCGCTCAAAGTCTGTTTAGATGCAATCATAACCTCCATCATTTTCAAAGCGGTAATGATGCCATCACCCGTAGTTGCATATTTGCTGAAAATGATATGTCCCGATTGCTCGCCGCCGAGTCTGTGGCCTTTTTTCTGCATACACTCGTAAACATATTTATCGCCGACATCAGTTTTTTCGTAATCAATGCCTGCGTTTTCAAACGCCTTGTAAAGACCGAAATTAGACATTACCGTTGTAACAACAGTGTTGTTTAAAAGCTTTCCTCTGTTTTTAAGATATACACCGTATATGTAAAGTATTGCATCGCCGTCGATAACATCGCCGTTTTCATCAACAGCAAGACAACGGTCAGCGTCGCCGTCAAAAGCAAAGCCTGCATCACAACCATTTTGCTTTACATATTCGCAAAGGTGCGAAATGTGTGTGGAGCCTGCGTTTTCGTTAATATTCAAACCATTTGGACTTGCATTTATAACGAGTGTTTGTGCGCCAAGCGCATCAAAAATGTTTTTTGCAATCATCCACGCACTGCCGTTTGCGCAATCAAGTGCAATTTTTTTGCCTCTGAAAGAATATACAGCAAGCGAAATCAGATATCCGATGTAACGGTTTCTGCCTGCGCTGAAATCCTGCGTATAGCCGATATCATCACCGGTAGCATAGGGCAAATCGGTACCGCTAATACCCAAAGACTCCAAATCGCCGTCAAGATATTTTTCTATAAGGGCGATTGTATCTTCTTCCATTTTTTCACCGCTTGCATTAAGCAGCTTAATACCATTATCGTAATAAGGGTTGTGACTTGCAGAAATCATAATACCGCAATCAAAACCTTCAGTACGCACCACATACGAAACCGACGGAGTTGTTGTTACGTGCAGAAGATATGCATTTGCGCCCGATGCCGTAAGGCCTGCGCAAAGCGCATCCTCAAACATATAGCTTGAACGGCGTGTATCCTTACCGATGACGATTTTACATTCCTTACCCGAATTTTTACGGTAGTACCAACCCAAAAATCTGCCAACTTTAAAAGCGTGCTCAACATTAAGGGTTACGTTTGCCTCGCCTCTGAAGCCGTCCGTGCCGAAATACTTGCCCATATTAATGCCAATCTCCCTTAAAAATTATTGTGCGTTGCCAAGGAAAGCCGCACCGATGATGCCTGCATCATTGCCGAGCTTTGCAATAACAATTTCTGTGTTTTTATCGCTGTTTCTTGTGTAAACGTTCTGAGCAACAAGTGCCTTTACGGGAAGAAGCAGAGTATCTCCTTCATTGCAAACACCACCGCCTATGCAAAGAATATCAGGCTGGAATATATTGATTGTGTTTGTAATGCCCATTGCAAGATATTTAATGTACTTATCCACAACAGCCTTTGCAGTTTTGTCACCTGCGCGCATTGCATCAAATGATGTGCGTGCGCTTACCTTGCCGTTGTGCTCTTCGGAAATCTTCCACATAGCGCTGTTTTTATCCTGCTCCATAGCTTCCTTGCTCATTCTGATAAGACCGGTTGCGGATGAGAACACCTCAAAACAGCCCTTCATACCGCAGGTACAATCGGGGCCATCAACTTCAATAACCATGTGGCCGATTTCTGCACCTGCACAGTTTGAACCTGCATAAATCTTGCCGTCAATGATAATTCCGCCGCCAACGCCTGTGCCAAGTGTAATGCATACAGCATTTTTGGCGCCCTTAGCTGCACCTGCAACAAACTCGCCGTAAGCGGCAGCGTTTGCATCGTTTGCAAGATATACGGGCTTATCAATCTTTCTCTTGATATATTCCGCCATGGGAACATCCTTAAAGCCTAAGTTGTTGGCATATTCAATAACGCCTGTTTCGTTGTTGGCAATACCGGGTGTGCCTATACCAATCCACTCAATATCATTTTGATTTAAATTTGCCTTTGCAATTGCTTCAATTGCGCACTCACCCATATCAGCGGCAATTTCTTCAGCACTTCTCGGACAATTTGTCTTTCTGCTTGCTTTTGAAAGAATGTTATAGTTTTCATCCACAACACCTGCAACAATGTTAGTGCCGCCCAAATCAATACCTACGTAATATTTCATAAAAAAATTCCTCCATATTCAGCGTTTGTTACGCTGCTTTTTATATTTTTGTCAGTATAACCTTGCATTTTCCGCAAATTGCATATTCAGTATCTGCACTTACAAAAATGCTATCGCCTTTTTTAAACTCCAAAGTGATACCATCACTTTCTATTGTACCCTTTCCATCAACAAAAAGCAAGCTGTTAAATGACGATTTATCCGCAATAATGTCGATTTTTTCATCAACGCAGATTTCACTTACATCAAAGTATTCACATTTAGCAAGCTTACGTACTTTTGCGCCGTCAAAAATCTTTTCTTCATCGCAGATATATTGCGGTGCTTTTTCGAGCTTGGTTACGTCAAGCGCTTTTTCAACGTGCAAAGCTCTTGGTTTGCCATCTGCACCAACCCTGCCATAATCATAAACGCGGTAGGTTGTGTTGGAATTCTGCTGGATTTCAGCAATTAAAATCCCCTTGCCGATTGCGTGCAGCGTACCCGCTTGGATAAAGAAAACATCGCCCTTATTTACCTTAACGCTGTTTACAACTGAAAGCAGTGTGTTCTGCTCTATACAATTTTTAAATTCTTCCTTGGATATTTCATCCTTAAAGCCGTAAATCAGCGAAGCATCATCATCACAATCAACAATATACCACATTTCAGTTTTGCCGTATTCACCCTCAACACGCATAGCATAGTCATTATCGGGGTGAACCTGAACCGAAAGATTATCAAAAGCGTCAATAAGCTTTATAAGTATTGGGAAATTTTCAAACTTTTCACAGTTAAGCCCTAATTTTTCGGGATTGTTTTTTGCAAACTCAGCAAAGCTCATGCCTTCAAATTCGCCGTTTGCAATCACACTTTCGCCATCGGGGTGAACGGAAAGCTCCCAGCTTTCAGCAAGCGGTGTTATATCGGTATTTTTGCCAAAATCTGTTTTAAGACGGCTACCGCCCCATAAATAATCTTTAAATGCGGGTGAAAGCTTAAAAATATTCATAATTCTATCCTTTTGTGTATTGTTTTAATTTGCCGCAATGCACATCAAAAGCCGCTTTTACAAGCGGCTTTTATTGCCATTAAATCGGTTTATCTTCTGCGCTTATCACGCATCGAATCAAGAGTGATACCGCGTTTTGCCATATCCTTTGCAAATTCAGCGTCAATCTTAGCTTTTTTCTTTTCTTCCTTTTCAAGACGCTTCTGCTCGGCCTTGGTAAGCGGTCTGTCGGGTTCCTGCTTCTGAGCACGCTCCATCTTTCGCTTTTCAATCTCGCTCTTAGTCATGGGCTTATACTCTTTAAATGCAGGAACGATCACTTCGGGTTCATCATCCTCATCATCAGCAGTATCATCAACATCAATACCCTGCATTTTGTTGAGCGCTCTTTCCATATCCTCAAGAGATGTAATTACAGGAACAGGTGCACTTTCTTCTTCCATAATGGGAGAAGGTGTGACTCTCTTCGGGGCAAAGGTGGGAACACTCATCACAATATCATCGTCTATATTGGTTGTCATCTGGATATTAGGACGACTTTCAACCTTTACAGGCTCTGTCATAGAAACGATGGAAGGCTTTTCAACCTCTGCCATTGTTTTTTCTTCAATAATCGAAGGCGCAACAGGCACCCTGGAAGAATCAAGCGGTGCAACGACAGGAGCCTTAGGTACAACAGGTACTGTATACTGCGGTACTGTTGGCACTTCAGGCACTGCTGCAACCTTGGGTGTGCTCGGTATTTCTGGCATAGCGGGTGCAGCAGGTGCTGTATACTGTGGTACTGTGGGTACTTCAGGCACTGTTGGCACCTCGGGTATGCTCGGTATTTCGGGCATAACGGGTGCAGCAGGTGCTGTATACTGCGGTACTGTGGGCACTTCAGGCACTGTGGGAACCTCGGGTATGCTCGGTATTTCGGGCATAACGGGTGCAGCAGGCTCGCTCTTAGATGCGCCAATCAAGAAATCATCAAGATCATCTAAATCAAGCGCTTTTTTATCTGATTTAACGCGAAAATCTTCAAAATCAGAAAAATCTATCATATCCACAACGGGTTTTTTAGGCTCAACAGTTTCAATGCCGGGGATATTTATAGGCTCTATCACGGGTTTTGATGTGGGTGCAGGTGCAGCATCAGCAACCTCGGAAACAAATCCCGTGGGTGCAGGTGCAACAATATCAATACCGGGGATATTTATAGGCTCTATCACAGGTTTTGATGCGGGTGCAGGTGCAGCATCAGCAACCTCAGAAACAAATCCTGTAGGCGCAGGTGAAACAATTTCAATACCGGGAATATTTATAGGAGCAATACCGGGAATAGCTGCAGCTGCGGTTTCAGCAGCCTTAGCTTCTTCAGCCTTTTTAGCCTCTTCAGCCTTCTTGGCTTCTTCGGCCTTCTTGGCTTCTTCGGCGGCTTTAGCTGCCTTTGCTTCTTCGGCTGCTTTCTGAGCCTCTTCCAGTGTGCTTCCGTTACCGTACTTTCTTAATGACTTGGGCACAAACTCGCCGTTAACCTTAAAGTCCTCTTTAGGCGTTGATTTTTCAGACTTTTCGGTCTTTGCAGGAACATTTTTCTGCACAGGACGAGGTGCTGTGTAGTTGGTTTTTGTTTCCGGAGCAGGAATATAATCGACAGATTTAGACGCCGCCTTGTTTCTCTTGCGTTCTTCCTTGGCTTCCAAAGCGGCCTGCTTGTTTGCTTCCTTAATCATTTTCACAGCAAGAACTTCTTTACAGCGCTCACAAGTAAGTTCTTTAATGTCGGCCATTTCCTTTCCAAGAGCATAAAGCTTGGCTGCGTCGGGTGTTGAATACTTTATACCGCACGCAGTTTTTTTGGTATTGTCCGTTCCGTGAACATCTTCGCCCTTCAATGAATTGACGAGAAAAATTGCCATACCTTTTCCTCCTTTGTTCTCCTACTTACATTTATTGATATTATACTATATCATAAAAACATTTTCAAGTGTTTTTTGTGATAATTTGCTGATATTTTTATCGGCAAACCTTCAATTTCGTATAAATGTACAAATTGAAGTTTAAAATTTATACATATCTAACAAAAAATACTATTCAAAATATTCTGAAATATGCGAGTAAAGGTAAAGCGAACCGAAAACGATTACTTTTTTATTACACTTGGCAAGCATTAAAGCATTTTTTGATACGTTTTCAAGTGTTGATGTATAAGCACGAGTGCCGCTTTGCACAAACATATCTGCCAAAGTAAACCTATCAATTGCGTTGGGATAAAATCCATCAACACAAATTACGCTTTCAAAGCAATCAGCGATTTGTGATATTGCCGATTTGGCATCCTTTGAGCCTATCATACCTACAACTGCAATTTTTGGCCCATCCATCTGCAACAGTGTGCTTTTCAGTCTTAACACTGCATCGGGATTATGCGCACCATCAAAATAAACATCAGGATTTGATTTGATTTTTTCAAACCTTGCCCTTACCCTTGCATTGTTAATGCCGTTTTGAATATTGTGCTGTTTTATATCGTAATACTCTGATAAACAAGCAAGTGTTTCAACAGCAGTAAGTGCATTAAAAATCTGGTGCTGACCCTTCATGCAAGGGGCGTAGTTCACACCTTTATATACAAAACTGTTATTCTGTGTAATTTCGGCATTTTTTGGCACAATCAGCCTTGCACCGACACTGTCACAATGCGTTTTGAACACATCAAGGATATCATCGCTGTTTTGCGAAGATACCACCGCAACGCCGCCGGATTTGATTATACCCGCTTTTTGTTTTGCAATATCCTGCACGGTTTTGCCAAGTATATCGGTGTGGTCAAGCGATATTGAAGCAATTGCAGCAACCCTTGGACATTCAATAACATTTGTACAGTCAAGCAAACCGCCAAGACCTGCTTCAAGACAAACAATATCAACACTCTCAGATTTATAATACAGCATAGCTATTGCAAAAATAATTTCAAACTGCGAATAGCTTACATCTTCAACAGCATTTTTTACGATATAGGCAAATTCGCAAAGCTTTTGCTTTGGTATATTTTCACCGTTAATTCTTATTCTGTCCTCTAAACAGACTATATACGGCGAGGTGAACTGCCCCACTTTCATACCACTGTCAATCAATGCGGTCGAAACCATTTCTACAATGGAACCCTTACCGTTTGTGCCTGCAACATGAACAAAGCTGAGGGAGCTTTGCGGATCCCCCAGCTTTTTCATCAGCTTTTTTATTCTGTCAAGATTATTTATCGGCTTGCCCGATTTTGTGTAGGAATTTATAAATTCCACAGCGGATTTATAGTTCATATCATCCAAGTTCTGCAATACTCTTTTCAATCTTGTTAAGTCTGTCTTCTGCCTTAATCAGTTTTTCACGCTCGGTTGCAACAAGAGCTTCGGGTGCTTTTTCAAGGAAGTTCGGGTTGGAAAGCTTCTTGCTGATAATTTCAATATCCTTCAAAGCCTTATCCTTTTCCTTTGCAAGACGTGCAAGTTCCTTTTCGTTGTCGATAAGTTCGGAAAGCGGAATGAAAATTCTTGCGCTTTCAGTAACGGCGGTTGCGCATTTTTCCATTGCAACCTTTTCAGAAACCTCAATGCCGTTTGCACCGCTGAGCTTTTCAAAGAACATCTCGCAAGAAGAGAACAGCTCGATATCCTGCGTTTCGATATAAAGCTTAGCCTTTGTGCCGTTAGGAACGTTCATTTCTGTTCTGATATTTCTTACAGCCTTGATTGCTCCGATAACCTTTTCAAAATCGTTCATAGCGTCTTCAAAGCCTAAGTTTGCATCATATTCAGGGTATTTTTCGAGCATGATAAAGCTCTTTGCGTCGGTGAGTGTCTGCCAAAGTTCTTCAGTGATATAGGGCATGAAGGGATGCAAAAGCTTGAGTGCGCCCTTTAACACCCACACAAGAACACGCTGTGCATTTTCCTTATCCTCACCACCTGCAAAAATGCGGGGCTTTGAAAGCTCGATATACCAGTCGCAGTAATAGTCCCAAATAAAGTCGTAGATTTTGGAAACGGCAATGCCAAGCTCATACTTATCAAGGTTTTCGCAAACTTCTTTCACAACCGAGTTAAACTTGCCGATAATCCATTTATCTTCAATATTGAGAGTTTCAGGCAGACCTGTATCCTCAAAATCTTCGGGAAGGTTCATCATTACATAACGAGAAGCATTCCAAAGCTTGTTAGCAAAGTTTCTGGAAGCGATAACCTTTTCATCCATAAAGCGCATATCGTTACCGGGAGAGTTACCCGTAACAAGAGTCAATCTCAAAGCGTCTGCGCCGTAGTTATCGATAATATCAAGCGGATCAATACCGTTGCCCAAAGATTTGGACATCTTTCTGCCCTGTGCATCACGCACAAGACCGTGGATAAGAACGGTATCAAACGGGGTTTTGCCCATATATTCAAGACCGGAGAAGATCATTCTGGAAACCCAGAAAGTGATGATATCGTAACCGGTAACAAGTGTTGATGTGGGATAGAAGAAGTCAAGATCCTCAGTATTTTCGGGCCAGCCCAATGTTGAGAACGGCCACAGTGCCGATGAGAACCAAGTATCGAGAGTGTCCTCATCCTGACGCATCTTTTTGCCGCAGCAAGGACAAACAGCCTCGTTTTCCTTAGTTACAACCATTTCACCGCAGTCATCGCAGTAGAACGCGGGTATTCTGTGTCCCCACCAGAGCTGACGGGAAATACACCAGTCACGAATATTTTCCATCCAGTGGAAATAAATCTTTTCAAATCTTTCGGGAACAAATTTTGTATCACCATTTCTTACGCAATCAATTGCGGGTTCTGCCAAAGGCTTCATCTTAACAAACCACTGCTTTGAAACCCAAGGTTCAACGGTAGTTGAGCAACGATAGCAGGTACCTACATTGTGGCTGTGTGGCTCTACCTTAACAAGCAGACCGAGTTCTTCCAATTCAGCAACTATATTTTTTCTTGCCTCGTAGCGTTCCTGACCGCAATACTTGCCGCCGTTTTCGTTAATAACAGCGTGCTCGTCCATTACGTTGATAATGGGCAAATCATGACGCAGACCTACTTCAAAGTCGTTAGGGTCGTGTGCGGGTGTTATTTTTACAACGCCCGTACCAAAATCCATTTCAACGTATTCATCAGCAACAACGGGTATTGCACGATTTACAATCGGCAAAATTACGTTTTTGCCTACAATATCTTTATATCTTTCATCTTTGGGATGCACAGCAACCGCACTATCGCCCAAAAGTGTTTCGGGACGGGTAGTTGCGATTTCTACAAAGCCGCTGCCATCTTCAAGCGGATACTTAATGTGCCAGAAATTGCCCTGTTGTTCTTCGTGTTCAACCTCAGCATCGGAGATTGATGTGCAGCATTTGGGGCACCAGTTAACAATTCTTTCGCCTTTATAGATAAGACCTTTGTTGTAAAGTCTTACAAAAACTTCTTTTACTGCGTTGGAGCAGCCCTCGTCAAGAGTAAAACGCTCTCTTGACCAGTCGCAAGAAGAGCCGAGCTTTTTAAGCTGTTCAACAATTCTTCCGCCGTATTTAGCTTTCCAATCCCATGCGCGTTCCAAAAAGCCTTCTCTTCCGATATCATCCTTAGTGATGCCTTCGGCACGCATTGCTTCAACAATTTTTGCTTCGGTAGCAATTGAAGCATGGTCGGTACCGGGTAGCCAAAGCGTGCAGTAGCCCTGCATTCTCTTATATCTTACCAAGATATCCTGCAAAGTTTCATCAAGGGCATGGCCCATGTGAAGCTGTCCTGTAATATTCGGAGGGGGAATTACGATTGTGTAGGGGGTAAGGCTACGGTCAATTGTTGCCTTAAAGCAATCGTTCTCCGTCCAAAGTCCGTATATTCTGTCCTCAAAATCTCGAGGGCTATAAAGCTTGTTAAGCTCTTTCATTTTGATATACACCTCTCAAAAGTCATAATTTTGCATACTAACTAATTTATTATACTATATTTTTTTACCTTTTGCAATAGTTTTTTTGACTATTTAGATTTAAAGGCAAAACAAAACTCTCTCCATTATATAACAGAGAGAGTTTGAAATGCATAAAGTTTATTCGGCTGCGGATTCTTCAGCAGCTTCTTCATCGCTTTCAGCAGCGGATTCTTCTGCATCAGCGTCTGCGTCGGAAGATTCATCTTCGCTTTCAGCAGCGGATTCGTCCGAACCTTCGCTTGTGGATTCATCGCCGGAAGTGCTTTCATCCTCAGATGTGCTTTCATCATCGGAAGGTTCTTCTTCGGGTTCTTCCTCAACTGCTTCTTCAGGGCTGAGCATACCATCATAAATAGTAGCAATGTTGTTATCGCCGTCAGTTCCGGGATACATAATCTTGAGAACTGTTACGCCTGTAACGTCAATAGAAAATTCAACAGGCATTGAGCTCATTGTCATGATGGGAGATGTGTAAAGCAGCACGCCATCGCCGTAAACTTCAAAATACTTTGTATCTGTTGCAGAACGCTGGTCGTAAGATACTGCGCACACGCCGTTAAAGCTTGAATAATTTCCGTTTATAAGATATTCTGCCCAATACTCTTCTCCGCCCCAGTAGTCATCAAGAGCATAGCAATGTCTGTGCTCAGAATTTGTATTGTCACAAATATCACCGCTGCCATCGCTGTAAATATTGCCATATTTTGCAAAATAATCAAGGTCATTTATGTAAACGGGCAAGCACAGTTTATATTCGTTATACTTGTTGTTAAGCTCAGTATTATCGCTGCCAACTTCAGAAATTGCGATTTCGGTAATGCTAAGTGCCATTTCGTAGTTTTCAGCTGCAGCTTCTTCTTCAGCAGCGGCAAGCATATATTCAATATAAGAATTTTTAAGATCATCGTAAAGAGCAACAAGATCTTCGTTTTCTTCAAAATCCCATCTCAGATCATAAAGCTCGTCTTCAGCAGTATAGTAATCGTAATTTGCAAAGTTTTCTTCCATAATGCTGTTAGCTTTTTCCATTACTGCTGTATCAACAGTTGCCTTGATTTCCTCGTAATCAGATTCTTCATAATATTCCTGAGCATTGCTGAGCATATATGAAGCATCATAGTAATAACCGTTATCAAGATTATCCTGAATAGCAGTATTCATAGCATCTTTAGCATCTGCGTAGTAGCCATCAAGCGCTTCCATAATAGTTTCGTTTTCGGAATATTCCTGAGCATAGTAATCAATGTAGTAGAATGCGTAGTAGTAATCTTCATCCTCAATATAATCAGCAATGTATTCAATATCTTCCATTGCCATTTCTACCTGCATTTCATCAAGCTTTTTCTTAGCGTCCTCATAATTGCTGTCACGCTCGTCAACAAGCTCCAAGTAATACATTGCGGAGCTAAACTCTTCATCATCAATCAAATCGAGGGCAGTTTCGTAGTTTTCTTTGGAAGCAATTGCTGCTGCCCACTCACCCATGGGTTCTTCAATATCTTCTTCATCAACACCAAGATCATCAAGAAGCTCAATCAGATCTTCAATATCTTTATCGTCAATTGTGCCGTCAAAGCAAAGCTCTGTGATTTTTTCGTAACGGTCTTCCATCTCGTCGATGATCTCGTCGCAGATGTCGCCTTCCTTCTTGTCGCCATCAATTTCATCATCGTAGTAATCATAAGCAGCGCCGATATCGCCCTTATCTATCAGCTCAAGAAATTCTGCGGTCTTGTCTGCACCACAAGCAGTCATTGTTCCTGCACAAAGTGCAAGCGAAGCTATAAGGCAAACTGTCTTTTTAATGTTTTTAGACATATTTCAACACTCTTTCTATAAAAAATACGGCACATATCATTTTATGCGCCGTAATAATTTTATATGAAAAAGCTTCCAAAGTCAATATGTATAATGCACAAATTTATCGCAAAATCGCGTTAAAAATCGTTTAATTGCCGCTATGTCATCAAATATTGATATATGGAATAATTTGTGGCATTTATGTAAATTTGAAAAATTCACCTTGATATCTCGATTTTCGCGTGATATAATGGTATATAGAAAAGTGCTGTCACTAAAAAAACACAACAAGGGAGGAATGAATTTTGGATAACAGAAATATTCCTGAAAACGATAACAATGACATGCAACATATGAATTTTCCTATGCTCGAGGGTTATGAACCTATGATTGACCCCGATGATATTGTAGATATTTTTATTGAGCCTACTTCTCCTACTGCCGCAAAAGATAAGGAAAAAAAGAAAAAGCTTTTGCTGATATTGATTATTCTGCTCTTGGTAATTCTTATTTTAGGAATAGCAATTGCAGGCATTGCACGCAAAAACAAAAACAATGGAAATGACGGCGGCAACAATGCTGTAAACGCTATCGTAAGCGTTGACGATTCTGAAGAAAGCACAACAACTATCACTGCGACAACAACAGTTGCCAACGCAGATACAACAGTTGCTGATACAGCGGTTTCTGATGACGCACCTGAAATAACAGGTATTATCATAACTGCAACCAACACAACAACTACTGCGGCTACCACAACCGAAGGCACCGGCACAACAACCACTGCCACAGTTGTTACTACAATTCCTGTTTCGACAACAACTGCCGTAACGGGTGCACCGCCAAGCGTTGTAACAACAAAAGTTACCACAACCGCTGCTACTGTAACTGCTCCGCCCGCAAGAACAACGACCACCAAAAAGGTTACAACTACCACAACAACTAAAAAGGCAACAACTACCACAACCAAAAAGGTTACTACCACTACAACCAAAAAAGCAACAACCACTACAACCAAAAAGGTTACAACTACCACAACAAAGGCAACAACAACAACTACCACCCCAGCGGTACAAAAAGTCAATCTCACAATTAATAACTTAAGCAGATCTGAAACCACCTTCAACTACACTCTTTCTGATGGAACAACCGGAAGTGTAACTATTGCAAGAAGCTCCGAGGGTGTGATTTCTGTACCGAGCGGTGCTTCGGTAACGCTTACATGGGGAAGATACTCAAAAGAAGTCGGCACAATAACTACCAACAAAGAAATGACATACTACGGCTCAGCGCTGCTTTATTAATGTGGTGAATACATAATGATAAAAATCACTAAAATCGTTATTACAGGCGGACCGTGCGCAGGCAAATCTACAGCGATGAGTTGGATAAAAGATGCTTTTGAAAAAATCGGATACACCGTTTTGTTTGTACCCGAAACCGCAACAGAGCTTATAACCGGCGGTGTTGCCCCGTGGACCTGCGGCACTTGCCTTGAATATCAGAAATGTCAGATAAAGCTGCAAATTGCAAAGGAAGATATTTTTGAGCAAGCGGCGCGCACAATGGCTGCCGAAAAAATCCTTATTGTCTGCGATAGAGGACTTATGGATAATAAAGCCTACATGAACGATGATGAGTTTGCAGCCGCGCTTGAATATATCGGAATGACTGAGAGCGATTTTTGCAACAAATACGACGCGGTTTTTCACCTTGTATCATGCGCTAAAGGTGCAGAAAGCTTTTACACAATCGACAACAACGGTGCCAGAATAGAAACGCTTGAACAAGCCGCCGCACTTGACAGCAAACTTGAAGCTGCTTGGAAAATCCACCCGAATTTTGCGGTTATAGATAATTCATGCGGATTTGAAGAAAAAATGCAGCGTTTAATCGAAAAGATAAGCAACTTTCTTTTAAATCATTAAAAACAAACATATAATAAAAAACAAGAGGACGAATTTGATTTTTTAGCTGTAAAAATCAAGCGTCCTCTTTAATTATTCATAATCTTGTGGTATAATAACATGGCAGTATTCTTTTAGAAAGGGCTTTCGATAATGGATAAATTCAAATTAGTTTCACCATATTCACCAAACGGCGACCAGCCTCAAGCGATTGAAAGCCTTGTAAATGGCATAAAATCGGGAGACAGAATGCAAAGCCTGCTTGGCGTAACCGGCAGTGGCAAGACCTTTACTATGGCAAATGTCATTGCGCAGATAAACAAGCCAACGCTTGTTTTGGCACCCAACAAAATCTTGGCGGCGCAGCTTTGCTCCGAGTTTAAAGAGTTTTTTCCCGAAAATGCGGTTGAATACTTCGTTTCCTATTATGATTACTATCGCCCCGAAGCGTATATTCCCAGCACTGACAGCTATATCGAAAAAGATTCATCTGTTAACGATGAGATAGATAAGCTTCGCCATTCTGCCACAAGTGCGCTGGCAGAGCGCAAGGACGTCATCATTGTTGCAAGTGTTTCCTGCATATATTCTCTCGGCGACCCCGAAGATTATCGCTCTCTTATGGTTTCGGTAAGGCAGGGCATGGAAATATCAAGGGACAAGCTGATTGCAGATTTGACGAAAATACAATTTGAACGCAACGATGTAAACTTTACCCGTAACAAATTCAGGGTAAGAGGCGATACCGTTGAGGTGTTCCGCTCCGACTCAAACGACAAAGCTATCAGAATTGAGTTTTTTGGGGACGAAATTGACAGAATAAGCGAAATCAACGTTGTAAGCGGAGAGGTTATTTCAGTTTTGTCCCATGCGGCGATTTTCCCTTCTTCGCACTACATTGTTAGCCGTGATAAATTAAACGATGCAATTGATGATATTTACGCCGAGCTTGAAGAAAGAGTAAAGTTTTTTGAAGAAAACGGCAAGCTGATTGAAGCTCAGCGAATTGCACAGCGTACTAATTACGATATGGAAATGCTGCGTGAAATAGGCTTTTGCAGCGGAATTGAAAACTATTCCAGAGTGCTTGCAAGACGTAAACCGCATTCAACTCCATACACCCTGCTTGACCATTTGCCCGATGACTTTTTAATGATTATTGACGAAAGCCATGTTACCGTTCCGCAGGTGCGCGCAATGTTTGCAGGTGATAGGGCAAGAAAGGAAACTCTTGTTGAATACGGCTTCAGACTTCCGAGTGCATTTGATAACCGCCCTTTAAAATTTGAAGAATTTGAAAAACACATGAAAAGCGTTGTTTTTGTAAGCGCAACACCGGGCGATTATGAAAAACAACATTCTGCAAGGATTGTTGAACAGGTTATACGTCCAACAGGACTTGTTGACCCCGAAATTATTGTAAAGCCCATTGCGGGACAGATAGAAGACCTTGTGTTTGAAATTAACGAGCGTTCTGAAAAAAGTGAGCGTGTGCTTATAACAACGCTGACCAAAAAAATGGCGGAAGATTTAACGGCGTATCTCAAAAATCTTGACATCAGGGTGCGATATATGCATCATGATATAGACACGATTGAACGTATGGAAATTATCCGTTCTCTGCGTCTTGGCGAGTTTGACGTGCTTGTAGGTATCAACTTGCTGCGTGAAGGACTTGATATTCCCGAGGTTTCGCTTGTGGCGATTTTAGATGCCGATAAGGAAGGCTTTTTGCGAAGCGAGCGTTCACTTATACAGACCATAGGCAGAGCGGCGAGAAACGCAAACGGTACGGTTATTATGTATGCCGACTGCGTTACCGATTCTATGTACAATGCCATAACGGAAACCGAGCGCCGCCGCAAAATTCAGACCGATTACAACGAAAAACACGGCATTGTACCAAAAACCGTTATAAAAGATATCCGTGATGTGCTGGAAATAACATCAAAGGAAAAGGTATCTTCAAAAGATTACGGCTTGAATTTGAGCAAAAAGGAAAAGCTGGAGCTTATCAACAAGCTGACCGCACAGATGAAAGAAGCGGCAAAACTGCTTGAATTTGAGCACGCCGCACTTTTGCGTGATAAGATAACGGAACTGAAAAACAGTATGCAATAAAAACTAATTTTTCGAGAGAAGTGACATAAAATGATATACAAAAAAGCGGATTTAAACGATATACCAAGACTTGTTGAATTCAGAAAAGCATATATGTATGAAGAATACAGTGATATGCCGTTGGGCGAAATCGATATGATGATGCAATTGCTGCCCGATTATTTTGAAAAACACATGGATAAGGATTTTCATGCATTTATTGCAATATCGGACAATGGTGAAAATGTAGGCTCACTGTTTTTGATAATTCAGGAAAAGCCCGCAAGCCCTCGTTTTCCCACGGGACGCATGGCTATTGTTATGAATGTTTACACAAACCCCAATTACAGAAGAATGGGTATTGCTTCCAATTTAGTAAAGCAAATGCTTGAATTTGGCAAAACCATGGAGCTTGACCACATTGAACTGCGTGCAACCAAAATGGGCGAACCGCTTTACAAAAAGCACGGCTTTGTTGAAGATACAGTATACAGACCGATGAAGTTTTATTTTTAAAGGGAGAACAAAACACTGAATTTATGCAGGATAAAATTATAATTAAAGGCGCAAGAGAGCATAATTTAAAGAACGTAGATTTAGAACTGCCCAGAGATAAATTTATTGTGGTTACGGGGCTTTCAGGCTCGGGCAAATCATCGCTTGCGTTTGATACCATTTTTGCTGATGGACAAAGACGATATGTTGAAAGCCTTTCTTCTTATGCAAGGCAGTTTTTGGGGCAAATGGACAAGCCCGATGTTGACAGCATCGAAGGGCTCTCCCCCGCTATATCAATCGACCAGAAAACCACATCTCGCAACCCCCGCTCAACAGTGGGCACAGTTACGGAAATTTACGATTATCTGCGTTTGCTTTACGCACGCATAGGCGTTCCGCACTGTCCTATCTGCCACAAGGAAATCAAGCAGCAGACAGTTGATCAAATTGTTGACAAGTTGCTCTCATTTGAGGAACGCACAAAAATCCAAATCCTTGCACCCGTTGTAAGAGGACGCAAGGGCGAGCATTTGAAAGAAATTGACGATATACGCAAATCGGGATATGTGCGCATACGCATTGACGGCAGTATGTATGATTTATCAGAAAAAATCAAGCCCGACAAAAACAAAAAGCACAACATTGAAGTTGTTGTTGACAGACTTGTTATTAAGGAAGGCATACAATCAAGACTTGCCGACAGCATTGAAACTGCGCTTGATTTATCGGGCGGACTTGTTATTGCAGATATTGTTGACGTTGAAGAAATACTTTTTTCTCAAAACTATGCCTGCCCCGACCATGATATCAGCCTTGAAGAGCTCGCACCGAGAATGTTCTCGTTCAACAGCCCATTCGGTGCGTGCCCTACCTGCACGGGTTTGGGATTTTTTCAGAAAATTGACCGCGAACTCGTTGTGCCCGATAAGGAGCTTTCAATCAATCAGGGTGCTATAAAAGCAAGCGGTTGGAATACGTTAACCGAAGGCACATTTGCCTATATGTATTACAACGCAATATCAAAGGAATACGGCATATCGCTTGATACGCCCATTAAAAACCTAAAAGATGAAGAGCTTGATTTGTTCCTTTACGGCACAAACAACCGCAAGCTTGAATTAAAGCGCCCGAAGGAATGGGGCGGCGGAATATACTACCACGCTTTTGAAGGCGTTATAAACAATCTTGAACGCAGATTTAAGGAAGCGCACACAGATGCCGCACACGATGAGCTTTGCGCTTACATGACAGATGTTGAGTGCGAGAGTTGCGGCGGTAAACGTCTGCGTGAAGAAGTGCTTGCCGTTACCGTGGGCGGACTTAACATAAGTGAGCTGACTGACCTTTCAATTGCAGACGCACTCAAATTCTTTGAAGAATTGCAGCTAAGCGAGCGTGAAATGAAGATTGCTGCGCTTATAATAAAAGAAATCAAGGACAGACTTGGATTTTTGGTAAGCGTAGGTCTTGATTATTTAACGTTAAGCCGAGGTGCAGGCTCGCTTTCGGGCGGCGAAAGCCAGCGAATAAGGCTTGCAACGCAGATAGGCTCTTCGCTTGTGGGCGTTCTGTATATTCTTGATGAACCGAGCATTGGTCTGCATCAGCGTGATAATGATAAGCTTATCGGCACACTGCGCCGCCTTACCGACCAGGGCAATACTTTGATTGTTGTTGAACATGATGAAGATACAATGCTTGCCTGCGACCATATCGTAGATATCGGTCCCGGAGCGGGCGTTAACGGCGGAAATATAATCTTTTCTGGCACGCCCAAGCAGCTTTTAAAGTGTAAAGATTCAATAACGGGCAAGTATTTAAGCGGCGAATATAAAATCGCCACTCCCCTTGCAAGAAGAAGCGGCAACGGAAATTACCTTGAAATAAAGGGCGCATTTGCAAACAATCTGAAAAATATTGATGTTAAAATACCGCTTGGCGAGCTTGTGTGCGTAACGGGTGTTTCGGGCAGCGGCAAGTCATCGCTGATAAACGGCATTTTGTACAAGCATCTTGCAAACAAGCTTAACCGTGCAAGAGCAAAAGCGACAAAATTCAAGGAAATGACAGGGCTTGAGCATCTTGATAAGGTTATTGCAATTGACCAAAGTCCCATTGGCAGAATGCCAAGTTCCAACCCTGCAACATACACCGGTCTTTTCACCCATATCCGAGAACTTTTTGCACAAACGCAAGAAGCAAAAATGCGTGGCTACGGCGCAGGTCGCTTTTCGTTTAACGTAAAGGGCGGTAGATGTGAAGCGTGCAAGGGCGACGGTATTGTAAAGATTGAAATGCATTTTCTCCCCGATATTTACGTTCCCTGCGAGGTGTGCAAGGGCGAAAGATACAACCGCGAAACCTTAGAGGTACGCTACAAGGGCAAAAATATATATGATGTGCTTGAAATGACCGTTGACGAGGGCGTTGAGTTCTTTGAGGCACTGCCCAAAATATCAAGAAAGCTTAAAACCTTACAGGATGTAGGCTTAGGGTATATCAAAATAGGGCAAAGCGCTACTACCCTTTCAGGCGGTGAAGCACAGCGTGTAAAGCTTGCAACCGAGCTTTCACGCAGATCAACGGGCAAAACGCTTTATGTGCTTGATGAGCCTACAACAGGTCTGCACACAGCAGACGTGCACAAACTGATTGAAGTTTTGCAAAAGCTTGTTGATGCAGGAAATACCGTGGTTGTTATCGAACACAATCTGCACCTTATCAAGTGCGCCGACCATATTATAGATTTAGGGCCCGAAGGCGGAAACAAAGGCGGCTGCGTGGTTGCGCAGGGCACACCCGAAGAGGTTGCCGCAAATGAAAAATCCTACACGGGATGTTATTTAAAGAAAGCGCTTGATTAAAATTTTTGCATATATTTACGGGCGGATAATCTCCGCCCATTTTTGTTGACTTTTTATCCGATGTGCATTATAATTTAAGCAACAACAATGCTTGATCTTCGGAGGAACGAAAGATATGAAAAAAACCGAATTTACATATCAGCGTTGGTATTTCAGAATTTTATGCGCAGGGCTTATCGTACCGATTGTTTTCGTAATATTACTCATAATTTTATCGCTCGCTGACATTAGTGATATGATTTTTTTAATGATTAATGCAATTTTGGCGATACTCGGTGCTATATTGTACTATAAACGCACAGAAAACACTCCGTTATTTTTAAAAAAGGGGTATTATTGGATTGAAAACGGTGTTGTATTTATACAAACAGCCAAAAAAGTCTACGAAATAAAAGATGTTGCATGGTTAAGAGGATGCATTACGTCCGCATACGGTTCAAAAGCGGGTATGTTGATTGTGGAACACGAAAAGTCAAAGACGGTATTGTTTTCAAAGTCGTCGAGCACTAACACAAGTTTTTCGGCAACGGAATTATATCGCGTTTTACAAGCAATTCTATCGAATAATCCGCAATTAAAAAAAGACGCCGATCTTGATGAATGGTACGAAGCAGAGAAAGTCTGACGCCAATAAGTAACGTAATAACAAACAAAAAACGCTTTCCGTTTTATTTTCGGAAAGCGTTTTGTTATGCCTTTTTATCTTGCGTTAACGGATACCGAGGGAGCGTCAGCTGCCTTTTGCACAGCCTGCTCTAAGGTAAGCCCGGTATATTCTTGTGCGCCGAAAAGTCTGCCGCTGCGCTTGTCATCAACAAAAGCGCCAACAATCATTCCGGGGATTGTGCTTTCGGGTGCGTTGGGTGCGTGAGGACCGCCAAGGTCGGTGCGGCACCAGCCGGGATCGGAAAGAGAAAGGATAACGTCAGTGCCGTCAAGCTTTCGTGCAATATCAAGCGTAACCTTGTTTAATGCCGCTTTTGCCGCAGAATATCCTGCTTGCTCGGGTTCGCCATCAATGCCGCTTGTCGTGTTAATCACTCTGCCAAATCCGTATTCGATCATCTTGGGCAAAAAGTGATAGCAAATCATCATAGGTGCAATTGTGTTTACGTTAAAGCTTACAAGATAATCCGAAAACGGTGTGGAATAATAATCCGTTCTGTAAGCGATCTGCAGGCCTGCATCGTTAAAAACAATGTCAACGCGCTTTCCGCTTTGGTCAATTTCTTCAAGCATTTTTTCTACGCTTGCAAGATCATTCAAATCAGCCTCAACAGAAAAACATTCAATACCTAATTTTTTGTATTCTTCCTCAAGCTGTGCGGTGTGTGCTTTGCTTCTGCTGTGCAAAATAAGATTTGCACCGTACTTTGCCATTTCACCGGCAATCAGTTTGCCTATACCTCTGCTTGCGCCTGTAATAAGGCACCATCTGTTTTTTACATCAACCATAATAAAAATACCCCCTTTGTTTTTTGTTATAATAATAGCTTACGCTTTATCACTGTAATTTTCTGCTTCATGCTTTTGCGGTCTTGCCATAAGCAGCGAAAATTTTTCGTTTATATTTGCGCCTTCAAACAAAACAGCATAAAGGCTTTCGGTAATGGGCATTTCAACGCCGTATTTGCGTGAAATATCATAAGCCGCCTTGCAGCAGTGATAACCTTCAACCGTGCCGATTTGCTTAACAGCTTCATCAGCATTTACGCCCTGACCGATTAAAATGCCTGCCCTGCGGTTGCGGCTGTGCATACTTGTGCAGGTAACAATCAAATCACCAAGGCCTGTAAGTCCTGCAAATGTTTCTGCCTTAGCACCCATTGCAACACCCAAACGGCAGATTTCCGTCATGCCTCTGGTCATAAGCAGCGCCCTTGTGTTATCGCCGCAGCCCAGACCATCGCATATACCTGCGCACAAAGCGATGATGTTTTTTAATGCTCCGCCGATTTCGCAGCCCAAAGGATCGCCGCCCGTATATATTCTGAACGATGGAGTTGAAAGCGATTCCTGCACATACTCTGCCGATTTGATATCATCACTTGCGGCAACAACCGCTGTGGGTATGCCAATGGCAACCTCTTCAGCATGAGAAGGACCGGAAAGCACAACCACGGGCTTATCAGTAATAGCATCAGATATAACCTTGCTTAAAACATCATGCGTTTCGCCATCAAAGCCCTTGCCTGTATTTACGATGCAACGGCACTTTTGCGTAAAAGGCTTTACCTTGTTTGCTACATCACGCACAAACGACGAGGGAATACCAAAAATGATGATTTCGGCATCGCTTGCTTTTGAAATATCATCAGTAAAATTTATTCTTTCAGATATCTTAACACCGGGCAGTTTTTGCTTATGCTCGCCGTATTTGATGATATCATCTATCTCCTGCTTGAATGCAGACCACACCGTAACGGTGTTGTTTTCGTTACAAACTGCCATGTTGGCAATTGCAAGACTGAAGCTTCCCGAGCCTAAAATAAAAATGTTCGGCATGAGTAAACCTCCCCTTAATTAGCTCTTTTTGGATTTTGATTTTACGGAAAACTTATTTTCCGTACCTGCCTTAAGTCGCTTTATGTTTTCCTTGTGCATATAAATCAGTATTACTGCCGTAACAGTCACGAGACCTGCATCAATCAGTGCGCGGTTAAATTCCCAACCGTATGCAAAATACTGCAACGCAAAGGTGAGGAACGGATAAACCGCAGCTGCTGTTATGGAAGAAACCGAAACATATTTTGTGAGAACTACCATAAGAATAAAGAACGGAATGATTATGCAGAAGCAGATCGGATCAACAACGAGCAGAATAGAACTTGAAACAAGAACGCCCTTACCGCCCTTAAATCCATAGTATATGGGGAAAATATGTCCGAAAATGCAGAATATTCCGGAAAAATAGCCAATAAACGCAGTAAATTCAAGCGAGGGCAAAAACAGTGAAAGTACAAGCTTTGAGAGTAAAACAGCAACAACGCCTTTGCCAAGGTCGCCTATAAGCGTGCAGATTGCAGGTGCCTTGCCAAAGCAACGCAAAGTGTTTGTAAGACCTGCGTTTCCACTGCCGTGTTTGCGGATATCTTCACCTTCAAGAAGCTTTACAGAAATAATTGCGGAATTAAGTCCGCCGATTAGATAGGAAATAACCGCACTGATTAAAAGCGATATTATAAGTTTAACCGTAAATGTCATAAAATCTCCTCGGAAAAATGTATTTTGGGGAATTGGCACCCAAAAGATTGGTTACTGATCCTTTCCGCGCTCTCTTATAACGAGCTTTATCGGTGTACCCGATAAATCAAACGCTTCTCTTATCTGGTTTTCGATATATCTTTGATAAGAAAAATGGAAAAGCTCTGCATTGTTTACAAAAATAACAAATGTGGGCGGTTTGGAAGATGACTGTGTCATGTAATAAATCTTCAAAAATTTGCCCTTGTTTGAAGGCGGCTGAACCCTTGTTGTTGCGTAAGCCAAAATATCGTTAAGCACACCTGTGGAAATTCTGAAAGTGTTGTGTTCGTAAACCGCACTTATCATTTCAAAAAGCTTGTCAAGTCTTTGACCTGTTTTTGCCGAAATGAAAATAAAGGGGGCATAGGACATAAAGCTGAAATCTTCCTTAAGTCTTTCAGTAAACTCGTCCATGGTCTTGTCGGTCTTTTCAATCGCATCCCACTTATTTACAGCAATAAGGCAAGCCTTGCCTTGCTCATGCGCATAGCCCGCAATTTTGGAATCCTGCTCGGTAAAACCAACCTCAGCATCAATCATAATAAGGCATACGTCCGCACGGTCAACAGCCATGTACGAGCGCAAAGCACTGTAACGTTCAATATTCTCGTAAACCTTTTTGCGTTTGCGCAAGCCTGCGGTATCAATAAAAACAAACTTGCCGTGCTCGTTTTCGATTTCGGTATCGGTCGAATCCCTTGTTGTTCCAGCAATGTCAGAAACAATCATTCTATCCTCGCCGCAAAGTTTGTTTACAAGTGAACTTTTGCCTACGTTGGGCTTTCCGATAACCGCAACCTTGATATAATCATCATCGTATTCTTCAAATTCGGTATCGGGCAGATATTCAAATATCACGTCAAGCAAATCGCCCGTGCCATGACCATGCTCGGCAGAAACGGGCATGGGTTCACCAACGCCCAAATTATAAAACTCGTAAAGTTCCATAGGTGCAGGACCCAAAGCATCGCATTTATTTACACAAAGCACAATGGGCTTGCCGCTTTTAAGCAGCATATTGGCAACGTCGGTATCGTTTGCAGTAACACCGCAGCGGATATCCACAACAAGCACAATAACATCTGCGTTATCAATTGCAAGCTGTGCCTGACGACGCATCTGTGAAAGAATTACATCATCGCTGTGCGGTTCAATACCGCCTGTATCAACAAGCATAAATTCGCGGTTTCTCCACTCGCATTTGGAGTAAATGCGGTCACGGGTAACGCCGGGCGTATCATCAACTATAGAAATACGCTTACCTGTAAGCTTATTAAAAAGTGTGGATTTTCCGACATTGGGACGGCCGACAACCGCCACTAATGGTAAAGCCATAATTTTCTCCGTTTCTTATAATTTTATGATAAAACAGCGTCAAGCAGTTTGTCGCCGTCGTTTTCGGTAATGATAGTTTTTACGTTTAATGCGTTTTCCACATCGCTTATGCTAAAATCATCAAGAAAAACATCACAATCAGCCTTTAGCATGCTGCGTGATAGCAAAAGTGTTGAATTTTCGGGCAATTTGCCCTTTAACTGATTTATGATATCCTGAGCGGTGATCAAGCCCGTAACGGTAATGCTGTGACCGAAAAAGTCGTTTTTAATTGCGTAAACCTCGCAATCTACCTGTGGAAATTTTTTCTTTGCCATGTTTACAAGCTTTGATATTGTATCAAAAGCAGCAGTACCGGTTGCAATTGCCTTTTTTGTTGTATTTGCGCACTCTTTAGCATTTTCAAGGGCATATTCAAACTCATCAATCAGCAGAGAAAGCATACCGACGCCGTTTTCGTACTGTGCAAAATCCTCGTAAGAATAAGCGTCAGGTAGCGGTATTTCCGCCTTTAAATAAAACTCATCAGCAACAAAAACAAGTCTTGTTTCATACTTTTCAAGCATCTGTTTTTGATACTTTTCAACCGTTTTTATAACATCAACCGCACATTCTTTATCAACGGCACGCAAGGGAGTTAAATTCTCTCTAAACTTTGTCATGCCAAGCGGCACAATTGCAATGCTGTCGATATTGGGCATAAGCGAGCACAAATCGTTTAATGTTCTGTCAAGCTCTTTTCCATCGTTATAATCAGGGCAAAGAACAATCTGGCAGTTCATCTTGATATTATTATCGCTTAAAATCTGCAAATATTTAAGCTTTTCACCCGCAAAGCGATTATTCATCATTTTGCATCGCAATTGCGGATTTGTTGTATGCACGGAAATATTAAGCGGCAGCTTCATCTTAACAATTCGGTCGATATCATTATCATCAAGATTTGTAAGCGTAACGTAATTGCCGTGCAAAAACGAAAGACGTGAGTCATCATCTTTAAAATACAAGGTTTCGCGCATATTAGGGGGCATTTGGTCAATAAAGCAGAAGATGCACTTATTACGGCAGGTTTGCTTTTTGTCCATCAAAAATGTTTCAAACTCAAGCCCCAAATCCTCATATTCGCCTTTTTTGATTTTCTTTTCAAACTTTTTGCCGTCGCGGCACAACGTAAGGGTGAGCTCACACTCGGCGGCATAGAACATATAGTCAAGCACATCGTTAATCGGCACAGAATTTATCGCTAAAAGTTCATCACCGCATTGTATATGCGCCTTAGCAGCAGGCGATTTTTTAACAACATCAAAAATTTTTGCCACGGTGTACCTCTTTTTTTAGAAAAATTCAAAAAAAACGAGAAAACACAAGACAGATATTTTCTGCCTTCTGTCTTCCCGTTTCGTAAAAACATGATGAGAAAACGACAATTAGTCATCCATCTTCTTAACCTCTACGCCCTTATAATAGCCGCAGACGTTGCATACCTTGTGCGGTGCTGTAAGCTCTCCGCAGTTTGTGCATTTTGAGAAAGCAGGAGCATCGAGCTTCCATACGTTGGAACGTCTCTTATCTCTTCTTGCCTTGGAAACCTTATTCTTTGGTACAGCCATTTTGTGCACCTCCTTTATAAATTGAACAATAAAAAAGCGGCAATCAGTTATTACATTCACATTCTGATTTATTCAAATTACAGCCGCACTTCAAGCACAAGCCCTTGCAATCTTCATTGCAAAGCATTTTGCTGGGCAACTGCAGCAACAAATCAGAAAGAGCAATTTCGTTGATGTCGATCATATCATCCTGTGCGATGATATATTCGTCATTATCACTTTCAAGCGAATGTACCACTGTATGCTCAAACTCATAAAAATAATCACGGTCAAGCTCATCAAGGCATCTGTCGCATACGACTGTGAGTGTGAATCGTACTGAAAATTCAAGCGAAACAATCCCCGCGCGATTGAATAGAAATCCGCTGATATCAACGGGAGAAGAAAATTTAAACCCTCTTAAATAATCAAGCTCCCCAAGAGGAATTTGACATTGAAAGTCTTTTCTTTCACCGATAATATTAAAAAGCTGTTTAACGTTGATATTCATAATTAAATACCTCAACAATTTGCCAATAAACCGCAAACATTATTATACAAAGAATTTCGTTGCTTGTCAAGTGTTTAACGCAACTTTTTTGATTTTTGGTGCATTTATAAAAACGGAAGCCCAAAAAGAGCTTCCGTTATATGATATTTTATACCCAAAAAGGCATTTTTGTGCAAAAATGCAACAATTATGCCATGTACTTTGTAACACCTTCGGGCAACTTTTCAGTATCTTCAGATACTGTGATAGTAACGGAAATATTTTCGCCTGAAAGTTCGTTTACTTTATCAAGGAACTTTGCAAGTTCATCATAGTTGCGTCCGCCCATTTTGAGAATACCGTCAACAAAAACATCTGTGATATCATAGTTGCCGGAGAGAATACCTGCGATAAAGCCGTAGCATGTATCGTAGCAGTCAATCTTATAATCATCGGAAACGATGAGTCTTGCCTTGTGTGAAATATCATAAGTAAGATTCATGCCCTTTTCAACACAAATAACGTTGCCGCTTGAAGAAGTAGCTGCCTTGTTAATCATGTCTACGAGAATTTTTGTTTTGCCTGAGCCTTTGTTTCCTGTAATAATCTTTACCATAGCTTTAGTCCTTTCTTTGTGGGTTATCTTCCGAGCTTTGTCTCAAGAGCCGATTTTTTGTCCTCATATCCGGGTTTGCCCAGAAGTGCGAACATATTTGCTTTATAACTTTCGACTCCGGGCTGGTTAAAGGGATTTACACCCAGCATATAGCCCGAAACCGCACAAGCCTTTTCAAAAAAGTATACCATATATCCGAAGCTGAATTCGTTAGTATCATCAAGTTCAAGAATGATATTGGGTACGCCGCCCTCTGTGTGAGCGAGAATTGTGCCTTCCAAAGCACATCTGTTTACAACAGACATATTCTGTGATGTGAGGAAGTTAAGTCCATCAAGATTTTCAGCGTCGTCTTCAAGATAGAAATCCTGCTTGGGTTTCTTGATATCCACAACGGTTTCAAACATGATGCGTGCGCCGTCTTGAATATACTGACCCATTGAGTGAAGGTCGGTTGAGAAGGTAACTGATGCAGGGAAAATACCCTTGTTGTCCTTACCTTCGGATTCGCCAAACAATTGCTTGTACCATTCAGCCATCATTGTGAATGAAGGATCGTAGGAAACGAGCAATTCAACGCCCTTGCCCTTGCGGTAAAGAATGTTGCGCAGTGCAGCGTACTTGTAGCAGTCGTTTTCATCAAAGGGCTTGGAGAAATCTTCCATAGCCTTTGCAGCACCCTGCATAATTGCGTCAATATCGCAACCTGCAACAGCAATCGGCAGCAAGCCTACCGCTGTAAGTACGGAAAATCTTCCGCCGACATCATCTGCAATAACAAATGTTTCGTAGCCTTCTGTATCGGCAAGACCTTTTAAAGTTCCTCTTGCCTTATCGGTTGTGCAGTAAATACGGTTTTTAGCCTCTTCCTTGCCGTATTTCTTTTCAACAAGCTGCTTGAACACTCTGAAAGCGAGTGCAGGCTCTGTTGTGGTGCCCGATTTTGAAATAACGTTAACGGAAATATCCTTGCCTTCGCAAATGCTCAAAACTTCGTTGAGATATGTCGGGCTGATATTGTTTCCCACATAGTAGATGTCGGGAGTATCCTTTTTAAGATTGTTGTAGAAGGGAGATTTAAGCAGTTCAATAGCTGCTCTTGCTCCAAGGTATGATCCGCCAATGCCGATTACGATAAGAATATCGGAATTTTGCTTAATGCGCTCAGCCGCAGCCTTAATGCGTGCAAATTCTTCCTTGTCATATTCGGTAGGCAAATCAAGCCAGCCGAGAAAATCACTTCCAAGGCCGCTCTTTTCATGAAGAACCTGAGCTGCAAGTTCCGTTTCACGCTTGACAGCGTCAAGCTCATGCGCAGCCACAAAGCCTTCAAGATGTTTTGTGTTAAGCTTCAATGCCATATTTTGCAGTCCTCCGCAATAGTATCTGAATAATAAACAACCAATTATGCCGTTTGATAAACTATCTTATGTAAAAACCGTATCAACGACAAAATGATGTTTATGTATCTTTATTATACAATATTGTGCAAAATTAATCAAGTGCCAATCAAAATTTTTTTATTTTTTACAAATCGCACAAATTTTTAGAATTAATTTAGTAAAGTTTCCAAAAGAGATAAAAATGCAGTGCCGATATTTTCGCGCTTGACAGTGTTTTGCGCGCATATATCCGCCTGCGATACAAGCACGTCATCGGCATAAATCATCAGCACACCTAGCTTTTGACCTTTTTTAACGGGTGCACTGACAAATTTTGGCAAAAAAGCAACGCCCGATATATCCTGTGCATCACACACGGGCACGCAAACAGGCAAAACGTCAACATCAATATCAACCTGCTTTTCTGTGCCACCCTTTACACCCACGCTTTTAAGTTGCGTAAAATCCACAAGCGGATATATAGTCGCATAGCCCGAAAACCCGCTATTAAGCATTGATTTTGCCGCTTTGGCACATTCGTCTTTATCAGCAAAATTAAGGCAAACGGAAAGATAACATTCGCCGTTTCTTTCAGCCGCCGCCGCAAGACAATACTGCGAATTTTCGGTTTTAGAGCCCTTTATGCCAATAATTCCCGCATAGTTTTTTACAAGCTCATTGGAATTTACCAGCTCGGTTTCACCGTTTCTCACATAAGTAAGCCACGGCGTCATGCAGTTGTACAAAAATTCATATTTTACAAGCTCACAGCAAAGTATTGCAATATCATTTGCAGTTGAATATGCCGCGACATCAAGGCCCGTGCAATCCGTAAAAAGTGTGTTGCGCATACCAAGACTTTGCGCTTTTTGGTTCATGATATCAACAAAAGCTTGTTCCGTCTGCGCGGTATGCTCTGCCAGGGCGATTGCGGCATCGTTTGCATTGCCCGTCATCATGGATAAAAGCAAATCGCCTGCGCTCATTTTTTCGCCCGCCGTCAGCCATATCACCGCACCCTTTGTACTTTGTGCATTTGCACTTGCGGTTATAAGAGTATCAAGAGCGAGTTCTCCGCTTTCAATACGTTCCGAAATTATCAGCGCAGTCATAATTTTTGCAAGCGTGCCCACATTGCACTGCATATCACCGTTTGATGATGAAAGTATACTGCCGTCCGTTCCGCTTGCAAGCACAATTGCCGTTTGCGGTGCGTTTTGTAAAGGTTCTTCCGCCGCATTTGCAGAAATCACCAAAAACGATACAAAAACACAAGCCGTTATCAAAGAGAATAATCTGAAAAATCTGCCAAACAAAAAAACTCCGCCTTTCGCATTAAGCCTTACTGCTAAAGCTTATGCAAAGCGCGGAGATTTTAGGTTTAAATTTTAGTCAACAATAAAATCTTTCATTGCGGCTACAAATTCATCGCAAGCGTCAACATGCGCTGTAAGCTTGATGGTTTTTTCAAGGTCAAGACTGAAAATACCCATAATTGATTTGCCGTCGATTGAATATCTGCCTGATGAAAGGTCGATTTCAAAATCGTATCTGTTTGCAGTTTCAACAAACTGCTTTACTGCGTGAATTGAATTGATGGATATGTTAAATTCTATCATTGAAATTTCTCCTTTAAATATTGTTTTTTTGATTATATCACCCCATAGCCAAAAAGTCAAGGAAATTTCAAAAATATGGCGTTTTTGGTATTGACAAGCTAAAAAAAGTATGCTATACTTGTTTTTGCTGTAAAGACAACTGTACACCGGAGGTGGAACGATGAGCAAACAGCTTATAGTCGTGCAATCTTCAGCGCTTCCCGAGATGATACCGAAAACACTTGAGGTAAAGCGGCTTTTGGCAAGGGGCGAGGAAAAGAACTCTGCACAGGCGTGCAAGCGTGTGGGCATATCACGCAGTGCGTACTATAAATATAGGGATTCGGTTTTTTCCTATGAGGAAATGTTTTCTCAAAAAATCATCACACTTTACTGCGTGCTTAAAGATGAACCCGGCGTGCTTTCAAAGGTTTTGGCGTGCTTGCACGAGCAAAATGCGAATATTCTGACGGTAAATCAAAACATTCCCGTTGACGGTGCGGCGGCTGTTACAATTTCCATGCGCCTTAGTGACAACAGCAACGCAATTGAAGTCGTTTCGCAGATATCGGCGATTACGGGCGTGGCAGAAGCAAAAGTATTATCGGGCGAATAATTTAATACGCAAAAAATACATACCGCAAAGATGTATGTATACTATATATAATATGAAAACGGAGGAAAATCAAAATGATAAAAATGGCTGTAATGGGCTTTGGCGTTGTCGGTTCGGGAACGGTTGAGCTTTTTTATAAAAACAGACAAAAAATCGAAAAAAGCGCAGGAAGTGAGCTTGATATCAAGTATATTCTCGATATCAGAAAATTTCCTGAAAGTCCCTTTGCCGATAAGATTATCGACGACGTAAATCTTATTATCAACGATGATGAAATCAAGGTTGTTGCCGAAACAATGGGCGGGGTTGAGCCTGCTTACACCTTTACAAAAAAATGTTTGGAAAACGGCAAAAGCGTTGTAACTTCAAACAAAGAGCTTGTTGCCGAAAAGGGCGCAGAGCTTTTGGAATTGGCAAGACAGAAAAACGTTAACTATTTCTTTGAAGCAAGCGTAGGCGGCGCTATTCCGATTATCCGCCCCTTGCACAGATGCCTTGCCGCAAACGATATTACAGAAGTTTACGGCATTTTAAACGGCACAACAAACTTTATTCTTACAAGAATGTTTGAAGACGGCATGGCTTTTGATGAAGCATTAAAGCTGGCACAGAACCTCGGCTACGCAGAGAAAGATCCCACTGCCGACGTTGAAGGCCACGATGCATGCCGTAAAATCTGCATACTTTCATCGCTTGTTTTCGGCAAACACGTTTATCCTAAATATATTCAGACAAAGGGTATCTCCTCTATCACTGCCGAAGACGTAAGCTTTGCTAAGGAAAATGATTGCGAAATCAAGCTTATCGGCTGTGTAAAGCGCCTTGAAGACGGCAAAATCGTGCCGTTTGTTTCGCCCATGCTTGTGCGCACAAGCAACCCAATTTCAACAGTAAGCGATGTTTTCAATGCTGTAACCGTTATCTCCGATGGCGCAGACCGTTCAATGTTCTACGGCAGAGGCGCAGGCAAGCTGCCCACGGCAAGTGCTGTTGTGGCTGATATGATTGAAGCTGCAAAGCATAACCGCACTGTATTCTCTCAGCATTGGGAAGATTCTGAAAACGGTGACTTTATTGCTGATTTTGACTCTTACGAGTGCGAAATGTTCATCAGAACAGAAAACGGCGCAGAAATTGTAGAAAAAGCAACAATTGCTCAGCATAACGAGATGATTGAGGCTATGAACGCAGACGGTGCAGCCGTTCTTTCTGCAATACCCGTGCTTGACTAAATTTACAACAAACAGCAACGCTCGAAATGCTAATTTGCGTTTTGAGCGTTTATTTTTGTCAAAAACTTGAGGTTAAAAATCGTTTTTTTTGAGAAAAGAGCAGATTTTTATTGCTACACGGCTTAATTGCTTGCACAATGCCGATAATAGTGCTATAATTTGCCTTGTGTGCAAATCACGGCTGTATTATATATAATATAGTATAATGATTATGCAAAATATATTTTTGAAAAGAGGTCTTTTTTTAATGGAACTTTTTAACGGAGTTATACCGATAACGGGTGTAACCTTCCTTATGTTCTGTATTTTTGCCATTGCCGCTTTAGGTTATGCATTGGGACGCATAACGATAAAGGGCGTTTCGCTCGGTGCGGCAGGTGTTTTCATCGTGGCGCTCGTTTTCGGCTGTTTGTTTTACGATAAGCTTGACGCACAGCTTGTTAATTACAGCAAAAATGCTCTAAAAATCGTCGAAAACATGGGGCTTATATTATTCGTAACATCTGTTGGATTTATCGCAGGCCCAAAGTTTTTCAGCAACATGAAAAAGAATTTCAAATCCTATGTAATGATAGGACTTATAATCATACTTGCAGGCGGTATAGCTGCTGTCGGCTGCATTTATTTAGGCAGAGCCTTAGGTGAAACCGACCAAGATAAATTTACTGCCATGGTTGTTGGTTTGCTTTCGGGTGCGCTTACATCAACACCTGCATTTTCAGCCACAAAAGCAACCGTTGCGCCCGAATATGAAGATATTGTATCCGTAGGCTACGGTATTGCGTATATTTTCGGTGTTATCGGCGTTGTACTGTTTATTCAGCTTGTGCCAAAATTTACAAAGGCAAATATGCAGGAAGAGTGCAAAAAGCTTGTTGAAGCTTCCGACGGCGAAAAGAAAGAAGAATACACAGGCAAGCTTATCAAGTTTGATTCATACGGATTTACGCCCTTTGTGGCGGCTGCTTTGATAGGTATTTTTATCGGAATGATAAAGGTTCCGCTTACATCAAGCGGTCTTAACGGCACAACCTTCTCGCTTACAACAACGGGCGGCTGCCTGCTTGTTTCCCTGGTTTTTGGTCATTTCGGCAGAGTCGGCAAGGTAGATATCATGCCCCCTGTTACCACATTAAAGGTATTTCGCGAGTTGGGACTTATGTTCTTCCTCATCGGTGCAGGTGTTTCGGGCGGCGCAAGCTTTATCGAAAATTTCCAGATAATGTACTTTGTTTACGGTATGATAATGACAATCGTTCCGATGATTTTGGGATATCTTTTCGCAAGATACATTCTCAAATTAAGCCTGCTTAACACCCTTGGCTCTATCACAGGCGGCATGACAAGCACTCCTGCACTTGGCACTCTTATCAACACCTCGGGAACAGAAAACGTTGCATCGGCTTATGCCGCAACCTACCCCATTGCGCTTATTGCTGTTGTTATAGTTTCACAATTCATCATCATTCTGTTCTGATAAAACAATTATTTCACAAACCGATTTTGCTGTAATTTATGGCAAAATCGGTTTTGTTTTTTTACTGCCATGTATAAACAAAGCACACCAAGATATATTAATCCTGCGCACAAAATGGCAATACAGCAGGCATATTTTGACGATACCTTAGCAAGACAAGATATGTAAACAAATCCCGCACTGATACTGCAAAGCATTGCGGATAATAAATACGGTGTTATATTTGCAAAGCAAAAGGTTATACCGCATTTTCTTTTAAGCGTAACTACGGACAGCGTGAAAATCAACACATAACAGATAAGTGTTGAAATTGCCGCTCCGAAAAGTGCTGTTTGCTCAAAACGGAGAAACACAATGTTTCCGATAAATTTTGCCGCAACACCGCAAAGCATTATTTTTACGGGACTTTCTGCGTGCGAAGTGCCTTGCAGCAAACTGAAAGCGGGACACGAAAAGCATAAAAATATCACACTGATACCGAGTATTGAAAGCGCAGTGTGACAAGCGTCAATCTCGTTTGTCTTTTCGGCATAAAGCAGCTGCAAAATCGGTTTTGCCATTACAAAAATACCTAACGCACATGGCAATGCTATAAATGCAGTAAGCGCAAAGGCTTTATCGGCAGCGCTTTGCAGCATTTTTTTGTTGTTTTTGGCACTTGCTTCGCTTGCTGCACTTAACACACTTTTGCCAAGCATATTGGTAACCGAAGGCACAAGTGTAAAAATAGTTATTGCAAGGCCCGTGTATGAACCGAACACAAATTCAGGAATTTCATCGGGCGGCATATTACGCATAAATGCGTAATTCTCAACAAAATATGCGTAGTTATCGGATATACACTTTTCAAACATTCGATTTATGGTAAAAAGGTCAATCATTGATGTTAAATTTGTCACAAGCGCACCTAAGGCAATTGGCAGCATGGTTGAAAAAACATTGCCTAAAATTTGTATATCATTACCTTTGGATAAAGAGCTTGCACTTGTTTTCCCTTCGGTTTTATCTTTTGAAAACAAAAACAAGCAAAGCGTGCCTATCAATGTTGAAAGACTTATACCCAAAACGGCAGCAGCAGCCATTGCAGCTTCACTTGTTGTGTTTTGCGGCAAAAACGGCTTGATATCTTCAAAATTTTTATGCGCAAATTCAGCAAAAGCAAGACCGAAAACAAGCTTTGATACCGCTTCAAAAACTTGCGAAACCGCCGTAGGATACATATTGTTAAGCCCTTCAAAATATCCGCGGGCAACTGCGCTTATACAGCCAAACAAAACGCTGGGCGCTATCAAAGCCACTGCCGTTTGCGATTGCGGCGAGTCCAAAAAGCTTACGCTTATACTTTTTGCACCAAAAAACAAAATCACCGAAAACAGTGCGCCGAGCAAACCAAAAAACATCAGCGAAACGCTGTAAACACGCTTTGCATCTGCCGCACTGTATTTGGCGTTGCTTTCGGCAGTTATTTTTGCAACCGCCGAGCCAAGTCCCGTACCCGTTACGGCGTATATGGGCAAAAAAATCCCGTAAGCGCATGAAAAATAACCCATTGCCGTCCCGCCAAGCATATTGGTTAACGGTATTTTAAAAAGTGCACCGATAATCTTGACGATTAAAGCCGATATTAAAAGTATTACCGAACCTTTTATAAAGCTTTGTTTCTTCATCAATCTGCTCCTTTGTATTATATCTGCTTGATTTGAATAAAGGTATGATGTATAATGTATATGCAAACAGAAAAGGGGGTGCTTTGCGTGAAAAGCTTTTTTAAAAAAACATCTAAAATCTTGTTTTGGCTATGCTTTTTGCCTTATGCTTTTATACTTGTAAACGGTATATATCACGCAATTGTCGGCTACGAAAACAGGGCTTTTGTAACGGGCGATATCATCTCTACATACTACGGAATGGACGCGTTTTTGGAAAGCGTAACAGTATCTTATTTGTTTTTGCTGTATTTTGGTATTATACCTGCGTGTGCAGTATATCAGGTTGTGTATTTTATCGCTACGCTTTATTTTAATAACAAGAATAAAAACCGCGATTAAATCTTGCTATTTGTAAAAAAATGTGGTATAATTACTTTTATATATATGCTATGAAAGGATTTTTCAAGATATGAATTATAGTTTTTCGGAAAGAATATCAGGTCTTAAGGCATCTGCCATAAGAGAAATACTGAAATTTACAGCTTTCCCCGATGTTATATCTTTTGCAGCAGGCAACCCTGCGCCCGAAGCTTTCCCCGCAAAAGAAATTGCAAGAATCAGCAACGAACTTATCGCAAACGAGCCAATTTTGGCTTTGCAGTACAGCATAACCGAAGGCTACACCCCCTTGCGCGATACAATGAAAGCGTTAATGCTTAAGCAAAACTGCTTTAATCCCGATATAGACGATTTAATTATCACATCAGGCGCACAGCAGGGCATGGAACTTTCCTGCAAGTCTTTCTGCAATGAAGGCGAAACGCTTATTTGTGAATCGCCCAGCTTTATCGGCTCGCTCAACGCGTTCAGATCATACAACGTAAATCTTGTTGGCGTTGAAATGGAAGAGGACGGTATTGTTATTGATAAGCTTGAAAAAGCTCTTATCGAAAACCCCAACACAAAGCTTATCTACGTAATTCCCAACTTCCAAAACCCCACAGGCAGAACAATGTCGCTTGAAAAGCGCAAGGCTGTTTACGAGCTTGCCTGCAAATATAACGTTGTTATAATTGAAGATAACCCCTACGGTGATTTGAGATTTGAAGGCGAGCCTATTGCGTCCATCAAGTCTATGGATACCGAAGGCAGAGTAATCTATGTGGGAAGCTTTTCAAAAGTGCTTGCACCCGGCTTGCGTGTTGGCTATGTAAGTGCGCCTAAGGAGATTATTCAAAAGCTTGTTGTGTGCAAGCAGGTTTCTGATGTACATACAAATATCTGGGCGCAGATTATCTGCGACAGATTTATAAAGGAAAACGATTTTGACGCACATATTAAATATCTGCAGGATATTTACCGCAAAAAGTATCATCTTATGCGTGACTGCATCAAGGCAAATTTTTCTGAAAAGATTGTTTGCAGTCAGCCGCAGGGCGGTTTGTTTGTGTGGGCAACCTTGCCTGATGACTGCGATATGGCAGGCTTTTGCACAACCGCAGTTAAGGATTTCAAGGTGGCAGTTGTTCCCGGCGTTGCTTTCCTTACAAACGAAAACGAAACAACAACATCTTTCCGTTTGAATTTCTCAACCCCCACTGATGAGCAGATTATCAAGGGTTGCGAAATGCTTGGCGCACTTTCCAAAAAAATGTTTGATTAAAGGGAGTTTGTAAATAATCATGATAGAAAAAACAATGGGCGGAAAAGCACTTGCCGCACACGAAATGTATCTTAAAATGCGTGAGCAGGCACTTAACAAAACCGCTGAAGATCTTAAAATAATCAATATGCCCGATGACAAGGTTTGCCCTTACGGCGCCGTTGTTGATATGGCACTTGACGGAAGAATTATGTCAATGGTTTGCTATTTCAGCGGCGAAGTTTCTATGCTGTATTCAACGGGCGGTTCGGTAGATGGTCTTGGACAGTTTTATCCCAACGTGCGCGAGCAGGCTAAGGTTATGCTTGCAAGCGTGGGTCAGGTTGCGCATTTGTTTGAAGAACCTAAAAACTTTGCATTGCCAACCGGTACAGAAAACAACGTTTACCTTTTAACCAACAAGGGCAAGCTTTACATCAAGCTTAACCCCAGAACAATTACGTCAGAACCGAGAGAAAAGCAGTTCATCTTTATGCTTTACAACAGACTGATGAACGAGGTTTCCAAAATCATGCCTCAGCTTCTCCACTCGCGCAGGAACGCCGTTCCTCCGCAGTTTTTCCCCAAGAGAAAGGACGAAAACCAATAATGTTTGATAAAGATAAAAAGCTGATTTTCAGCGGAATACAGCCCACAGGTGTATTTACTTTGGGCAACTATATAGGTGCGGTACGCAATTGGGGACCGTTGCAGGATGAATACAACTGCATCTATTGCATTGTAGATTTGCACGCTATCACCGTAAAGCAGGAGCCTGCCGTTTTGCGCAAAAACACCTTGCAGGCTTACGCTTTGTTGCTTGCCTGCGGTATTGATCCCGAAAAATCAATAGCATTTATACAAAGCCACAACCCTAACCATGCAGAGTTGAGCTGGGTGCTCTCCTGCTCCACACAGTTCGGCGAGCTTTCACGAATGACTCAGTTTAAGGACAAGAGCGCAAAGCATGCCGATAACATCAACGCAGGCTTGTTTACATACCCTGTTTTAATGGCTGCAGATATTCTTGCTTACAATGCTGATTTGGTGCCCATAGGTGCAGACCAGAAACAACACCTTGAGCTTGCACGCAACATTGCCGTGCGCTTTAACCAAAAATACAGCGAAACATTTACCGTTCCCGAACCTTATATCCCCACAGTCGGCGCAAGGGTTATGTCTCTGCAGGATCCCGAGAAGAAGATGTCAAAATCCGACGCCAATCCCAATGCATGTGTTTATATTCTTGATGATAAGGATACGATTATCCGCAGGTTTAAGCGTGCAGTTACCGATAGCGAAGCTGAGATTGTATACAGAGATGGCAAAGCAGGCATAAACAACCTCATCACAATTTATTCTGCCGTAACAGGCAAAACTGTGGCAGAGGTTGAAAGCGAATTTGCAGGCAAGGGCTACGGCGACTTTAAAATTGCCGTGGGTGAAGCTGTTGCGGATTCTCTTGAAAGCGTACGCAGCGAATATGCAAGACTTATTGCTGATAAAGCTTACCTTGAACAGTGTTACACCAACGGCGCACAGCAGGCATTTGCACTTTCAAGACGTGTACTCTCAAAAGTTTACAAAAAAGCAGGGTTTGTTCAACTGCCCAGATAATTTTGTGATGATAAAGGGACGAATTTTCACATTCGTCCCTTATATTTTTCTTTGTATTCATATTTTCACTTTGTCAAAACGCATGGATTTGATAGAATATTGAAAAGTTTTTGTGCATTTAAACGAAAGACAAGCATTTTGTAAACGATTTCAATCGCTTTCGGGTAGAAAGTGATAGTTTTGTGAAAATTTTTTTCAAAATCTCTTGACATTTTCTTTAGGGGTTGTTATAATGTCATTGTAAGGTGAGGACAGAAAAAATTCCCGGCAAGCCAATCGGTATTCGTCGGCAAGATTTTTCTCTCTACCGTATTATTAACGGGCACAGCCCGACATTATTTATAAGGAGGAATTTTATTATGAAATTCAAAGGTTTTACACTCGTTGAGCTTATCGTTGTTATCGCAATCATCGGTATCCTCGCAGCAATCCTCGTACCCTCAATGATGGGTTACATCAAGAGCTCCAGATATAAGAGCGCAAATGGTAACGCAAAGACAGTTTACACAGCAGCAGCTACATACATCACTGAGTACGCTGAAAACCCCGGCACATCTGCTAATCCTAAGCAGGCTCCTTCCGGCGGTAACGGCACAGTTGGTGGTTCCGGCTGGTCTGAAGGCACAACATGCGGAAGCATCGCTGCTTCTATCGACAAGTACCTCGGTGCTGATGCTGAAGGTTCTTCTTGGGCAGTTTACTGCGACGCTACAGGCGTTGAAGGTGCTATGTGGTCCAAGGATGGCGCTAACTACATCGGTAGCTATCCTACAGCAGTAGATCCTGACACAGCAGTTGACAATCCTACATGGCCTTCCGGCGGTGCTAGCGCTGATTACTCTACAGCTGTTGCAACTCTTATGAACTAATTTTAGTAAGTAAGAATTATTAAACACAAATTAATAGTAAGGAAAGCCCCGTAACCATTCGGGGCTTTTTTACACAATGCACAACTAAAACAAATTGAGGTGTAAATGAAAGTGGAATCCAATTTCACAAAGAAGCTTAAAGGCTTTACCCTTGTTGAACTTATTGTAGTAATCGCCATTATCGGAATTTTGGCGGCTATACTCGTCCCTTCAATGATGGGATACATCCGTGGTTCTCGCTTCCGCACTGCAAACAGCAATGCAAAAACCGTTTATACCGCTGCTTCTACATATTGTTCGGAATATGCCTCGGGATCCAACGCAAGCAGAGAAGAACCCAAAAGTTATGCAGCTCGTGTACATGAATGGGTCAAGGATGCTGAAATGCTTTCTATCCCCGATGCAGTTAATAAGTACCTCGGCGCCGACGCTGAAGGCACATATTTTGCGGTTTATGTAGAAAATCAGATTGTACACGCTGCTTATTGGGCAGAGTTTGAAAACAACGAATTTGTCGGCTCTTACCCCGAACCGAATGATGATGATGCACCGAAGTGGGCAAACATCACAGAATGTGTGCAGGAAGAAATCCCCGGCGACATTGAAGACGAAACGTAAGTTTACAAATTAATTCTACGGCAGATAGTTTGTTTTAGCAAACTATCTGCCTTATCCTCTTTAAATAAAGGGAGCGATCGATATCATGAATAGAATAAGATTAAAAGGCTTTTCTGTAATAAAGTTGCTTGTTTTTTTGGCAAGCTGCGCACTTATATACTTTTTTGTATGGCCAGCTGCACGTGATTGGTATTACGAAACTCAATACGAAAAAATGAACAACGGCGCAAGAATGGTTTATGAAGCTGCTGAAAAATACTGCGAAGGCAGAAAGGCTGACGAAGTAGAATCGGTTTATTGCAGAAAATTCGGCAAATGGGACGGAAATGTAACCGATATAACCGACCAGATAAACAATCGCATAACCAGCGAGTTTGATGATCATTATTACACTGTAATCATCCAGGGCGGCAAGGTGCAGGCAGCTTATGTATCAAAATCTACTGACAGCAAAATCGTCGGATCATATCCCGAAGAAGCAACGCTGAGCAGTCACGAGTATGAACAATTGCCTGACGAGCAATAATAAAAATTTTTTGTTGACAAATTTTGTTGTATCTGCTATAATATAAGCGGATATCTATAAATTTCGTTTTGAGGTGATTTTGGTGAAATTAAAAGGCTTTACTTTGGTTGAACTTATTATAGTTCTTGCTATTATAGGCGTTCTTGGCGGTTTGCTTGTGCCTAATATTGTAAATTTCGTTAAAGACGCAAAGTATCAGGACGCAAATACAGTTGCACGCATTGTTTACAACAGCGCCGCACAGTATTGTGTTGAATATAAAGTGAATGATGTACATTATATTCAAGATGACGGCACAGAGGTTATGAAGGAAGAACCTTTTGTTGCAGGCGATGCAGCTGCAAACGGCTACTGCTACAAATCATTTGCAATTGACGAGTTTGAACCCGATACAGCAAATTCTGTTCAGCTTTCATCGTTAAAAATGGCAGCTGAAAAGTATATTTCTGATAAATCATCAGTGGATACTGTCGGCAGTTCCGCCGTTGTTGTGGTAGCACCAAACGGTACAATTGTACGCGCTTTTTGGGCTGAACATTCCGATTCCAGATATATCGGTGCATTTCCCGATGCGGTTGATCCCGATGATCCTGAATTTGCTAATATGTCCGAAGTTTTGTCTTGGGAACCGTAACAAATTAAAATCACATAAAGTTAACGCATCTGTCGCAATGTTGGCAGATGCGTTTTTTGTTATCCCATACTCTCTATCATCGTTTCAGCAAAAACTGCATACCCCTTTTGTGGATCGTTAACAAAAACGTGTGTAACTGCCGCAACAAGCTTTCCGTTTTGCAAAATCGGCGAGCCAGACATTCCTCTAACAATTCCGCCGCATTTTTCAAGCAATTCCTCATCAGTCACCTCAACCACAATACTTTTCAATCCGTCTTTGCTATCAAAATCAATACTCTTGATATTTATTGAGTATTCCTGCGGAGAGTTTCCGTCAATTGTTGTCAGCATAACGGCATCACCCAATTCAACATCTTGTTTCAAACCAAGCTCAACAGCATCAGCATGGGGCGAAAACTCGCTGAGAGTGCCAAATACGCCGTAATCATTGTTTTTTGTAATCATTCCGCAGATATCTTCATTAACAAATCGCCCTTGCAGCTCTCCGGGAGAACCTTTAATGCTTTTTTTAACTCCAAAAATCTCCACTCCCGAAACTTTACCGCTTAGAAGCGGCACTATTTCGTCCGTATCGCTGTCGCACACTGCATGGCCAAGCCCACCAAACAGTAGGTTATTTGGATTATAAAAAGTCACCGTGCCAATTCCTGCGGAGCTATCTCTTACCCATATTCCTGCACAGTATTCACACTCTTCACGAGAATACTCAGGTTCAAGCATCAGGGTATATTCTTCACCGCTGCGCAAAACAGTCAGTTCAAGTTCATTGCCATCGCTCTTGGCAATAATATTTTGCACGTCATCATTTGTATCTACATCATGCCCATCAATTTGGGTAATCACATCGCCAACGCAAAGTCCGCACTCAGCTGCAGGAGAAACGCCGTCAACATCACTTATGGACACTACCATAACGCCGTCTGCCATTATTTTTATGCCAAACGCTTCGCCGCCCGGTATCAGATATTTTTTATCTATACTTTCTATTTCAACGTTCTTTACAGGTATAATTCCAAACAAATTTGTTTGCGCAGTATATGATTGTTCGGTGTTTCCGCCGTATGCATTTTCAACACTGTCATATTCGGCAGTTATTGGAAATACTGTGGAAATTTGGGGCGTATCGTTGTGATATACATAGTATTTGTCGGGCAGCTTTGCGGAATAATATCCACAAAGCGTCATTAAAAACATTGAAGGCACAAAGAAAAACGCCGAAAGCTTTTTAAAAAACAAACCTTTTTTCATAAAACCATCCTTTCAAATCATTAGATTTTTATTATCATTTGTATTTTTTGATGATTTATGATTGAGATTATCTGGCGGTGCCGGTAGCTGTCATCGGGTGCGGCTGGCTGCTGCCGGCGGAGCATTTCGGGGCTTTGTTGACTCATTAATATTTGTTTTGGCACGACCATATAACAACAATCGCCCTCCTGAATAGGAGAGCGATTCATTATTATATATTATCAATATATCTGCAAGCAGCTAAAGCCGCAATTGCACCATCAGCAGCAGCAGTTACAACCTGCCTTATGCTCTTTGTGCGGCAATCACCTGCAACAAAAACACCTTCAGTTTTGGTTGTGCAGTTTTCCGTTGCAGTAATGTATCCGTATTCGTCAATATCGGCAAGCGAAGCAAAAGGCTCGTTTTCGGGTTGCTGTCCTATTGCCACAAATGCACCGCTAACATTTATCAACTGCTCTGCGCCGTCTTTTTCGATAACAATGCTTTCAAGTTCCGATGTGCCATTAAACGCCTTTACCGTCGCATTGCAGATAATCTCAACATTCGGTGTTTTTTCAAGCTTTTCAACAAGTGCTTTTTCGCCCGTTAAAAATCCAAGATTTTGAACAATAGTAACCTTTGTTGATGTTTCGCTTAAAAGCACGGCTTCCTGCAAGGCTGTATTTCCACCACCGATAACCGCTACATCCTGACCTGCAAAAAACGCACCATCACAAACAGCACAAAACGATATGCCGTTGCCGATAAGTTCTTCCTCGTTTTCAAGTCCAAGTCTGCGGTGCTTTGAACCCGCCGCAATAATCACACTTTTAGCGCTGTACTCTCCGCTTTCGGCAGAGAGTACAAATCCATCATCAGTCTTGTTTACATTCAAAATGGTGTCAAGCTCTATTTCTGCACCCTGATTTATCGCCTGTTCTATCAGTTTTTCGGCAAATTCATTGCCGCTGATTTCAACAAATCCGGGAACATTCTCGACTTTAGGAGAATAAGTTATTTGACCGCCAAACACGCCTTTTTCAATAACAATTACACTTTTACCGCTTCTTCTTGCATAAACTGCCGCTGATAATCCCGCAGGACCCGCTCCGATAATAGCTATATCGTGCATTATGCATCCTCCAGAACTACGTTCTCATCAGCAAATTTGCGGATATTGGATACGTTAACGATTTTTTCAACGCCATTTTCGGTTACAAGCACAAGTGTGGGCGCCTGCTTGATTTCATACTGCTGTGCAAGTGCAGGATTTTCCTCAGCAACTATCTTTTCATAAGGGATATTTGCTTTTGTAAGGAACATTTCTGCCATTTTGCAGTTTGGGCAGCTCTTTGATGCAAACAGCATAACTTTTTCGATAGCGCCTGTATCTTCACAGCCGCAGTCACAACTATGCTTTATAACCTCTTTGTCATCTGCAAACTTAATGCTGTAAACTTTTCTGTCCTTAAATTCCTCGGCCTTGCCGTCATTCCAGTTCTTAACAGGGCGGTAATATCCTGTAATTCTGCTGTAAACCTCAGTTTCTTCACCGCAATCAGGGCAGGTATAATGCTCGCCTGTGATATAACCGTGGTTCTTACAAACTGTATATGTGGGAGAAAGTGTGTAGTAGGGCAGTTTGTAGTTATCTGCAATTTTTCTTACAAGATTTGCAGCTGCCTGCCAATCGGGTAACTTTTCGCCCAAAAATGCGTGGAATACTGTACCTGATGTGTAAAGTGTCTGCAATTCATCCTGAATATCAAGCGCAGCAAAGATATCTTCTGTATATCCAACAGGAAGATGCGAGCTGTTTGTATAGTATGGTGCAGCATCATCTGTTTTGGCTGCTGTGATGATGCCGGGGTAACGCTGAACATCATGCTTTGCAAGACGGTAAGTTGTGCTTTCAGCAGGGGTTGCTTCAAGGTTGTAAAGGTCGCCGTACATTTCCTGATAATCGGAAAGACGCTCTCTCATGTGATTGAGTACCTGCTTTGTAAATTCCTGAGTTTCAACGTGTGTAAGGTCTTTTCTGAGCCATTTTGCATTAAGACCAACTTCGTTCATACCGATAAGACCGATTGTCGAGAAATGGTTATCAAGAGAACCGAGGTAACGGCGTGTGTAAGGGTAAAGACCTTCGTCGAGAAGTCTTGAAATGATATCACGCTTAATTTTGAGCGAACGTGCGGAAATATCCATCAATTTATCAAGACGCTTGTAGAAATCCTGCTCATCTGTAGCAAGATATGCAATTCTGGGCATATTGATTGTAACAACACCCACAGAACCTGTGTTCTCGCCGCTGCCGAAGAAACCGCCTGTTTTCTTGCGCAATTCTCTCAAATCAAGACGCAAACGGCAGCACATACTGCGGATATCACTGGGTTCCATATCGCTGTTGATATAGTTTGAGAAATAGGGTGTGCCGTATTTTGATGTCATCTCGAAAAGGAGCTTGTTATTCTCTGTTTCGGACCAGTCAAAATCCTTTGTGATGGAATATGTGGGAATGGGATACTGGAAGCCTCTGCCATGAGCATCGCCCTCGATCATGGTTTCGATAAACGCTCTGTTTATCATATCCATTTCCTTTTTACAATCCTTATATTTAAAGTCAACTTCCTTGCCGCCTACAATACAGTTAAGCTCTGCAAGGTCGTTAGGAACAGTCCAGTCAAGAGTAATGTTGGAGAAAGGTGCCTGTGTACCCCATCTGCTTGGTGTGTTTACACCGTAAATAAAGGATTCGATACACTTTTTAACCTGAGAATAAGAAAGATTATCAATCTTTACAAAGGGAGCAAGATATGTGTCGAAAGACGAGAACGCCTGTGCGCCTGCCCATTCATTCTGCATAATTCCAAGGAAGTTTACCATCTGGTTGCAAAGTGTTGCAAGGTGCTTTGCAGGTGCAGATGTAATCTTGCCGGGTACGCCGCCAAGGCCATCCTTGATGAGCTGCTTTAAGGACCAACCTGCGCAGTAACCTGTAATCATAGAAAGGTCATGAATGTGGATATCTGCGTTGCGGTGTGCATTCGCAATTTCATCATCGTAGATTTCGGAGAGCCAGTAGTGAGCTGTGATTGCACCCGAGTTGTTGAGAATAAGTCCGCCAACGGAATATGTTACGGTAGAATTTTCCTTAACACGCCAGTCAGTAACCTTTACATAGCTGTCAACAACATCTTTATAGTCAAGAATTGTAGATTTAAGATTTCTAAGCTTTTCTCTCTGTCTTCTGTAAAGAATATAAGCCTTGGCAACATCGCCGTAGCCTGCCTGGATAAGAACATACTCTACGCTGTCCTGAATATCTTCAACAGCAATAAGTGAATTTTCGATTTTCTTTTCAAAATCAGCAGTAACCTTGAGTGCAAGAAAATCAATAACATCCTGATTATATTCTTTATCAAGAGCTTCAAAAGCCTTTTTTATAGCCTCGCTGATTTTTGAAATTTCGTACTTTGCAATTTTTCCGTCTCTTTTTTGTACCTGATACATTTTTTCTTCAATTCCTTTCTTAATTTATTTAATTAAACTCCCCGCAATTGTGCCGCGGGAACATAATTTAACGCTTTTTCAAGACATTTTTGCATTGTTTCGCTATCCAATGCTAAAAGTCCCGAGCAAATTAAATTGCCCGAATCTTCAAAGCCTTGTATATAATATCTCTTTGCACCGCTGATAAACTGACCGATTTTTTCAAAATCATCGGGGTTGTGCAGCTGTGCAACGGCAGTTGTGCGAAATTCATAATCCACACCGCTTTGCATAATGAGGTTCTTTGATTTTTCAATGCTTTCAAAATCAATATCCGCCAAGCCGCAGGTAATTGCGTATTTTTTGGGAGAGTTCTTTATATCCATTGCAACATAATCAACAAGTCCGCTTTTAATAAGCACCTCAAGCCTTTGGTATAAACTTCCGTTTGTATCAAGCTTTACAAGATAACCCATTGATTTGATTTTTTGAATAAACTCGAACAATCCGTTTTGCAAAAGCGGTTCGCCGCCTGTTATACAAACGCCATCAAGCACGCCTTGGCGCTTTTCTAAGTGTGCAAAAACCTCATCGGCGTCAATCAGGTTTTGTGATTTTTTCGTCACAAGCAATGCGTTGTGACAAAAGGGACACCTGAAATTACAGCCGTAAGTGAACACCGTACACGCTGTTTTGCGCGGATAATCAAGCAATGTCAGCTTTTGAAAGCCACCTATCTTTATCATAGCATTTCCTCACTCGCAACACAAGATATAGTGATTGGATAAAAAATCAAACACAATAATTCGTGTATTACTATTATAACACACATTATAGCTTTGTCAATATCTTTTTTGCTTTTTTTTAAATTTGTCACTTTACACAAAATAAATCAGGAAATTTATGCAAAACCTTGAAATCATAATCATTTTATGTTATTATTGTTTTTGAGCACAAAAATTATCAATATAAAAAATCAAAGTGAGGAAATACATAATGTTTAAAAAAAGGATTTTATCAGGCGCATTGTCGTTTGCACTTTGCCTTGGTGCGTTTACATCGCACGTTGGCATAAACACCGTTGCTGCCGATGAGGCAATAGGCGCAAAAATTTACGGCACAGCCGATTTAGTGCACCCTGCAACCGCAAATTTAACGGGTACTGTTTTAAACGGTTCTTCCGAATATGCAACTGTAACAGACGCAAACGGCAACACCCTTTACGGCGATATTGCACAGGTTAGCATTTATCTTGAAAACACAACCGAAGCTTTTCAGGTTTTTCAGATGAATATTGACTTTGACAGCGAATATTTTACATACCTCAGCTATAACGAGGACGAGTTTTATTCAGGTGCATTAAAAACGGGTATGCTTAAGGTTGTTACCAACCCCAAAGCCGTTTACGAAATGGAAGACCCGATTGTTATAATCAACTCAATATCCACCAACATGAATATTTCAAGTGGCATTATCACAACGCTTAATTTTCACGTTGCACACAACACACCCGCAGGCTGCTATGCAATTCCGCTTGAAATCGAACTTTTCGGATACAAGGACGGTTCCCAGGAAGTTCCGCTGAACTGCACCATTAAGCACAACGCATTTATAACCGTTGCAGGCAGCGCTGATGATACAAACGCAATTGACCTTGGCGAAAGCGCTGATATTCTTGATGCATATATAACTGATAATAACGTTGATACAACTCTTGACGGGGTTGAAGGTTGCTCACCTTTTGATATTTACTGGTCAAATCCCGGGCAGACAACCTATCAGATAGGCGACATGATGACACTTGAAATGGGCGTGCGCGGCGACGCAAACCTTGACGGCACTGTTGATACCCGTGACGCTGCACTTATTGCGAGCTATCAAAGCCGACTTTCAACATCAACCGGCGGCGATGTTGTTCTTAACGAGAGCAACGATGCAATGGCAAAAACACTTGCAAACGTTAACGGCGATGCAATTGTAAAGGATTCGGCAAGTGTTGGCTGTATTGATACCCGCGATGCCGCACTTGTTGCAAACTACTCAAGCCTTTCGGTAAACTATCCCGCAGGCACAAGCGAAGCGCAGATTTACAGAGAGGTTTGGCAGAGCCTTGGTATAACGGACTAAAATCGCTAAAAAACACCGCCTGTCATACCCATTAAGGTACGGCAGGCGGATTGTTTTGCATAAAGATTTTTACTTGTTTTTGTAGCTTTCTATCGCTTGTTTTATTCTATCTTTCAACGTTTCACCGTTTTCATTTCGGTGTTCAAAATCAAGACGAGGGAAAGCTTTATCAAGACGCTTTTGCGTGAAACTACGCTTATCAAGATATATCTGATATTTTTCTTTAAGTTCTTCAAGTTCGGCATTGAATTTTAATTTTAGTTCTTCCCTGCGTTCTTTGTGCTTTATTTTGGAAAAAGCGATATCTTCTTGTATTACCATGGTTTTTTCCATAACATTAACGGTAGCGTCGGAAATATCCTCGCCGATATGGTCGGATATGTATTTAAGCCTTTCAGCAATTTCTCTTGAAATTTTAACCTTGTAACGCAGATTTCTGATAGCGACTACCGTAAAGGTTAAGTCACCAATAAATGCAACGGCTAAAATACAATCGGAAAGATTTAGCACAAAATCAGGCATATTAACCACCAAAGCCGAAATAAGCGGATGAATAATGCGCATTACAAAGGTACACGCCAAACCCCACATCAGCGAAAATTTTAGGCATACATAGCCCTTTATGTTAAACGGCTCGTTGGAATAATCCCACCATTTGTCGTTAAAGATTTTTTCAAGCACAAAGCCTGTTACAAATTCCATTGCCGTTGCCAGAACAAAAGAACCACAGAAAAGTATCGCTAAATTTTCCTGCAAGGGTGTTAACAGCATGATTATAACCGCAAACGATACCCCATATATAGGGCACCACGGACCGTTTAAAAAACCTCGGTTAACAAAAGTGCCTTTTGTTACGGTGTGAAAAACCACTTCAATCGCCCACCCTACAAATGCATAAATAAAAAAGTACATCAACAGCTGTGCAAAGCTAACGCTCATGAATGTTTTGCCCCCCTTGTTTTATCAGCAAATGCTTTGTTTTGAAAGATTATAGCACAAACATTTTAAATTATCAATGTTTTTTTGAAAGGCGCTGTTATTTATATGAATGTATGCACACAATGCCCTCGCAAATGCAAAACCGACAGAAAAACCAGCTTTGGCTTTTGCCGCCAAGGTGAATTGCCCACAGTTGCAAAATATATGCTGCATTTTGGCGAAGAACCTTGCATCAGCACAGAAAAAGGCTCGGGGGCGGTGTTTTTTGCAGGCTGTAATATGCGCTGTCCATTCTGTCAGAATTACAAAATCAGCCAGAATGACGAGAAAATCGGTACAGAATATACAGTAAAAGAGCTTGCCGATTTATTCCTAAAGCTTGAAGATATGGGCGCACAAAACATAAATCTTGTAACGCCGACGCATTTTTCGCACAAAATCGCAAAAGCGCTTGAAATTGCAAAGCTGAATATACCCGTTGTTTACAACTGCGGCGGATACGAAAGCATGGAAACTTTGAAAATGCTTGATGGTCTTGTGCAGATTTATCTGCCGGACTTTAAATATTTCTATCCGCAAACTGCGCAAAGGTACTGCACCGCCGCTGATTATCCCGAAATTGCACAAAATGCAATTCTTGAAATGCACAGACAGACAAAGCAAATGTATTTTGATGGCGAAGTGCTGAAAAAAGGCTTGATAGTGCGTCATCTTGTTTTGCCGAAAATGTATAAGGAAAGCATTGAAATTATGCGCTGGCTTAAAGAAAATTTAGATAAAAACGGATTTTACATCAGTCTGATGAGCCAATACGTACCATGCCACAATGCACATGAATATCCCGAAATTAATCGCAAGGTGTTTACGCTTGAATACGAAAAAGTGGTAACGGCGGCAACTGATTTTGGTCTTGCAGGATATATTCAGGAAAGAGCATCGGCAACGCTTGATATGACACCGCAATTTTAAGCGATAAAACTATTGCAATTTCAAAAGATATCTGATATAATAATTTATGTGTGTGATTTTTTGCACACACATATTATATTTTGAAAATTAAACACAAAGGATTGATAAATAATGAGCAGAACTTTTTTTACATCGGAAAGCGTAACCGAGGGACATCCCGATAAGCTTTGCGATCAGATTTCAGACGCAGTGCTTGATGCATATTTGGAGCAGGACGAGTTTTCTCGCGTTGCTTGCGAAACCGTTTGTACAACGGGCATGGTTATGTGCATGGGCGAAATTACATCTAACGCACAGGTTGATATTGCAAGAATTGCAAGGGAAGTTATTGTAGGTGCAGGCTATTGCAGCGAAAAGATTGGCTTTAACGGCCACACTTGCGCTGTTTTGCAGAGCATTGACGAGCAATCGGGCGATATTTCAATGGGCGTAAGCGAAGCTTTTGAATTTAAAAACGGCGAAGAAGACGAGCGCGCTCTTATCGGTGCGGGCGACCAGGGCATGATGTTTGGCTATGCCTGTGATGAAACCGAAGAACTTATGCCGCTTACAGCATCATTGGCGCACAAGCTTTCAAAGCGTCTTGCTGACATAAGAAAAGACGGAACAGTTGCATATCTTCGTCCCGATGGCAAAACTCAGGTTACTGTTGAATATGAAAACGGCGAGCCGGTTAGAATTGATACAATCGTTGTTTCAACTCAGCACGAACCCGAAATTGAGCTTGACCAGATCAGAAAAGACATTATTGAGCATGTTATTAAGCCCATTGTTCCTGAAAATTTGCTTGACGATGGCACAACTATTTATGTAAACCCCACAGGTCGTTTTGTTATTGGCGGACCTCAGGGTGACAGCGGACTTACCGGCAGAAAAATCATTGTTGATACCTACGGTGGATATGCACGTCATGGCGGCGGTGCTTTCTCCGGCAAGGATCCGACCAAGGTTGACAGAAGCGCTGCTTATGCCGCAAGATATGCCGCAAAGAACGTTGTTGCATCAGGATTTGCAAGAAAATGCGAAATTCAGATTGCTTATGCCATCGGCGTGGCACAGCCCGTTTCCATTCACGTAAACACCTTTGGTACAGGCAAGGTCAGCGATGATATTCTTGAGCAGGCAGTTAAAAAGGTTTTCGATTTCCGTCCTGCTTCAATCATTGAAGATTTGAAATTGCGCAAGGTTAAGTACAAGCCCCTTGCCGCTTACGGCCACATGGGCAGAACAGATCTTGATATCCCGTGGGAAAAGACTGACAAGGCCGCACAGCTTAAAGAAGCTGTAAACTCAGTTATATAAAACGCAACGAACACGAACAGCCGTGAAGGGTTTAACCTTCACGGCTGTAATTTTTTCTTTTCTTTATTGAGCGCTCGCCTGCGCAGCTATCGGGAAAATCATCGCAGCTTGATAATAGATTGCGTTTTCGTTTGTAACCCAATCTATTTTGGTATCGGTAAAACATTTGCCGGGAAAACGAGATATAATCCCTCCATCGTACATATTTATACCGCCCGAGGTATAGCCAACAGGGTAATTTTCAATGCCGTCCTCACCAAAAATTCCGCTAAAGGTGCGTTCAATGCAATTTTCGCCAATGCCCGTTACCATTGATAAACCCTGCGGATTTATACCCAGTATAAAGCTTAACGTCTGTTCCATAAGCGTTTCGGCTTCGGTTGTATCCAACCCAAGATATTTGCAATGCAGATACATTTCCATGCCAACAGCGTGCGCATTACTGCTGCTGCCCCACCAAAGCGCCCAATCAGGCAGTGCGGTTTTCCATTCGTTATTATTTGCGTTTGAAAGCATCACGTTCTTCCAACCTGCAAAATTTGAAGAAATCCACTCCACAATTTCAGCGTCGGTATTTTCTGAAGCAAGATAGGCAACGTATGCCATTTCTGTTCCGTGCGAAAAATGGTAGTTGTTGTATGCCGCTTTCTGATGCAGTGTGTAATTATCTTTAATATATTGGTGATATTCTTCCTCGCCCGTTGCATAATAAAGGTGGCTTGCCGCTAAAAATGTCTGCGGCAAAGTTTCTTCAGAACCATAAGTACCTGTTGATGTAATATCGGGATTTTCGCAAATATAATCCCAGCCTGCAACGGCTGCGTCAAGCAACGTCTGTGCATAGTCAGCATCAAATTCAGCGTATATAGTTGAAGCGAAACTTAGTGCGGCAACTGCGTTTGCAGTTGTTCCCGTTGATTTTACATTGCCGCCGTCACCGTCAGTAAAGCTGTCAACAATAGTTCTGGCACCGTCCTGCTCCTGCACTCTGTGATAAAATCCGCCGTCTACATCCTGCATTTTAAGGAAAAAGTCAAGTTCAACCTTGATTTCATCAAGAATATCAGGAATATCGTTATCGCTTTCAGGAATATTCGCAAGTCCATCTGTAAAAGCATTAGGAAATTCCTTATAGGCCCACAGCAGAGTTGTTACAGCTTCTACGCCAGGATCTATATACTTGCCAAAATCACCCGCATCAAACCAACCACCTGAAACGTCCTTTGTTTTGGTGCTGTCAGATAAAAATACTTGCGTAAAATCATCAGGATAGAGCGGCTCTCTTGCAAATTCGCCTGCAAATTCTTCCGTCAATTCAACATTTGCCCGTTGATAGTAATAATACTTACACGCATCGCCAAGCAATCTTGTATACAGATTGTTACTTATCTGAAAACTTACCGAAGGCTCGGATTGCGGCGTATTCAAGGTTATGTAATAAGTGCCGGGGGTTGTAAAATCGCTGAAATCCGCTCTATATACGGTTTCGCCCGAATAATCTTCATCAAAAGCCGAAATAAATTCAAGATGTCCCGAATATACAGCGGTTTGAGTTTCGGCATCTATCAATCTAAACTGCGTCTGTGTGGAACAATCAAGCGTTTCGTAAAATCCGCTTACAATTGCGTATTTATCCGCATTTTCATGATATCCAAGTTGGTTTACCTTGATTTGCGGTGTTACGCTTTCGGTATCGTCAGATACTATCCTCACGTTTGCAATACGCACGTTGCCGCTCGTCTGACCGGTGCATACAGTGTAAAGACAGGTAGCATCAAGGCCATTATCTGCGGTAAAATAATCTTTCAACGGTATCCTTACTTCTTGCCACTGAGTTGTAATTGCACAATATTCAGAAACGTTTTTGTACGAGCGGACAGACTCCTCTGCTCTGTTTGTCTCTTGGTGGCAATCCTGCAAGCCGATGGGAAAATCCTCGCCGCCACTCTCGCCCTTAACCGAAAAAACAAGCTCGCCGTTTTCGATATATGCCGATAAATCGGTTGTATTCCAATTGCGCAAAACAAGCATACCGTAATTGCTCGGCACCGCAACAGAACCATATTCACCGCAAGCTTGCGACATATCAACCGAACCAAAATTTATAGAACTGCTGATAACCCCTTCGCCAATCAGCACAATATCCTGCAATTTGTTGTAGTTCTCTTCGGGTTTTGTTCCGCCGCGGTCTGCAAGAAGCTCGTCTTCGGAAAGTGCAACGTATTCCTCAAGCGGATAATCGCCGTCCGATATCTGCGACTGACCATCAGGTGCGCTCTCAGACTGCTCCGGCTCGGATAATTGCGATTGTTGTTCCTGCGTTACCGCTGACGAAGTTGAGGCCGTTGAATTGCTGCTGTTTTCTTTGTTGTCCGAACTGCACCCGGCAAAAGCGCATGCAGATGACATAACAACTGCCAGCGCTGTAAGATATGCCGTTATCTTGTTTTTCATAACAAATCCCCCCCTGATCTTTAGATATTTTCAATTGATTATTTTTTGCAAACATCGTTTATCCAACCCGTAACACCGTTTGGCAAACGTTCATCTGCTGATTTTCCGTTATCAAACATCAAATTGTGCTGTATCCAGTTTATCATGCAGTGCTGTCCCATTTCAAATCCGTAGAATACGGAAGAAATACCACCATCGCCATTGTAAACCCACTTTGGAAAGAAACATATACAGTTTTTCATCTGCAAAAGCTTTTCCATACGCGCAGCGATGCACTCATCAAAAATCGCCATTTCATCATGTCGGCCGTGGGCGATAATCAAATTCACTCCGCTTTGCGATATCTTTTCAAGCGACTCGTCGCTTGGAACATATCCGGAAGATATCGGAATTGCGCCATCAAAATACGAACCATAATCTTCAAGTAATTGCCACGTAAAGTATCCGCCCGATGATGCACCCATAACAAACCTTTTGCTTATATTTTCAGCGTATTCATTGCAGACTTTATCATAAATTGCTTTTATCGGCGCAGAATGTTCCTTGCTCCACGTTCCAATAATCGTGCCATCCTCTAATCGCTGTTCATTTGCAAGCGGCACAATAATAAATGCACCGCCCATTTGCTTTTGATACTTTTCGCTTGCATATTGTTCCGCACCGCAGCACATTATGCAGCCTTCCTCCATAAGTGAGTTGCTTGCACCATGCAGCCACATCATAACAGGATACTGACCGCAAGGGTCGGCGCCATGTTTTATCGGATTGTAAACGTAATAGCGAATATCTCCCGTTTTTTCGCAAGGAAAGATATATTTATCAAACAAATCAAAATATACTTTGCTTTTGTATGTGTTGGAATAGCTGATAAATTCGCCTTCGCTTAAAAATTGTGCCCACTGAGGCACGGCGGTTTTATCTTGACTAAGCTTTTTAAAATCAGGCAATGCCATAATTATCTCCCCCCATTTTTCATTAAATATCTGATTGTTTGATAACATTATACAGCCATGCAAAGCAAAAAACAATACATTTTTATTAATTGCAACGAAAAAGCTTTTCTTTAATACTAATTTTTTTGAATGTAAACAATACTATTGCGACAATACAAAAAGGCGTTGGAGAGTGATTTTCTCCAACGCCTTAATTAGCGTTTGCTATTTTGATTAATTAACTTTACTCAAAGCTTTCAATTTCACCAACTGCGTAGCGTGCAATCAAGGTTGCGTCCATTGCATTAACGTTGCCGTCTGCATTTACATCGGCACAAGGCACTATAATTGTTGCAGCATTTTTATCTCCGATAGAGTATCTTGCAACCAGTGATGCATCCATAGCATTTACACGATTGTCTCCGTTTACATCACCAATAATATCATCAATTTTTACGATCGGATCTTCAAAGGTGCGGCTAATATCAATATCAGGATTTAGAAATAATAGCAAATTTACGCACGCACTTACATGTGCAGGTTCGTATTCAGGATAAGTCGTGTAAATCACCCGTACAACGTAAGACATATTACCGTCACCATAAGTATTTTGAGAGATATCCTTTACACAGCTTGCGCTATATCCTAAATTATCAAGCAATGCTTCTTCGTTCACTTGTTCGTAACCATTTTCGTCGATATATACAAATGCGTCTTGGTCGTAATACGTTATAATTAATAGCATATCTCCAAAATACGAACCTGTAAAATTAGTGTAAAAATCATCATAAATTTCTGCAGCATCTTCTGATATGGTGTATATTTCTTCTTTGCTCATAGGCAGCAATTCTTCAAGCGTGTATTTTTGTGCGGTTGTTTCTTCCTCAACAGCGCAAACAGAAAATGTTGCGGTATTTGCCATCAAAACTGCAGCAGATGATATAACTGCAATTATCTTTTTAAATGTGTTTTTCATAAAATAACCTCCTTTAAAATTTGCGTTTAAATTCTGTGTTTGTTTTTGCCACATTGGTACCACCTCCCAAGTGGTAAAATTAGGTTAAATAAACCGTTGTGTTTTCTCCTTCTATTATATAATTAAATCGAAAATGCAAAAAACTCACAAAAAAATTTAAATTTTCTGTTTTTTCTCTGTTTTGCACAAAGCAGGCAACGCTTGTTTGTGCGTTTTGCTTACCACAATGGCGCCTTGCGCCCCAAGCACAGCCTGTTAAGCTGTGCTTGGGTGCCACCCCGCAACTGCTAAGGGTTGCGGGGGTACTCAAGCCTTCTCGGTCGCAAATGCAAATACTATAGCGAACCTCAATCAGAAAACAAATCAAACAACGTACTCACTTCGCTACTCCCATAGATTATACCTTCTGATATAAATTTTTCTATTTCCAAATGACCATCTTTGAAAAATTCGACCTCCCATCTCTGACCAGGAACAGCGATTTCCACCAAAATGCTATCACGTATTTTTGATAAATTATAGTGAATTTTACAATCATCTAAACGTTTTAAAAAAGCTAACAATTCTTCCATCACCTATTAAACCTCGAATCTGTCAATAGCTTATAAATTTCTTTATAACCTACAACTCCTTTTTGTGCTAATTTTTTAATTTCTCCAAGGGTCTTATTCAATATGTCATTCCAATGTGGTCCTCCTGGAGGAATCGGAGCATTTTTTATACTGCCTTTTTTTGTTTTTAATATTTCTTTTACCGTCTTGTTAGAATTAGCTTCAACATATATATACAAACTAACTGCCGCTATGGCTTTCTTCAATTTGCTCTTAGACCACGAGAACACCTTTTTTCCACCCGAACGCAACACATTTGCAATTGATTCTAATCCATATCCAAACATCTTGCAAAAACTTGTCCATGATGACCTGAACTGTGCCGAAGACGTAATATGTATCAGCGCAACAAGAGTAACACAAACAAAAGCTAATTCAGCAGCTAAGACTAATACAGTAACCGAACCACTCTCATCTACATACATCACAGGATTATTCAAACAATAAGCATAAAGGTTATATCCGTCAAAATCACCGTTTTCAGTAAGGTAATCCGTGCTATCAGGGCTGATAAACCTCTTAACTATCGGGTCGTAATATCTGCTCTGGAGATAGTAAAATCCAGTTTCAGTGTCGTAGTAGTAAGAACGATATCTCAGCTTGTTTACAACGCCAATCGTACTTGCAAGCGTACCCGTTGTGCTAATTATCTCACCCCATGCATTGTAAGTATAATTTACCACAACGGTGCCCTGCGCCCCTAAGTACAGCTTGTCAAACTGTGGTTGGTGTGTTATCATGGATATATGCTATTCATGACATAAGTAAGTTATTTTTCATCATCAAATGGTCTTCTAACATACTTTATCATACTACTTGAAACCGCACCAATTGTTTCGTAATTCTTTTTTGCTTCGATCAAACTAATTCCATTAGCACCACCAGAATAATCTTTATCATTATTCTGTATCGGATCATTTTCCCAATAACATACGGGACATATCTCGTGATATAATGGTTCATCGTATACCAATGTTTTGCAATCACAACATGGGCATCTGTATTTCATAGCATTTTCTCCCATTATTTATACTTTTTCACTTGTTCATACCAATAAGCTATACCATCAATAGGTTTAAAGAATGTAGAAATAGATCCTTTGTCGCTTACGTAAATAAACTCATTAGTTTTGGAATTATACTTAAAAAACCAACCGCTATTTGAAGTAAACTCATATATTCCTTTGCCACTTGATCTCAAAAGCTTTCTCGCCGCATTCAAATATTGATTTCCAATGCTTCGGCTAATAGCTGTCGACCCTTGTGCAGTCTGTTTTTTACCGTGCTCACAGGAATGTTTAAAGCATCGGCAACTTCATTAAGTGTAAATCCGTACCTGCATTTCAAATACAATACGCT
>JAZQJI010000033.1:0-181049 GCA_045541475.1 Oscillospiraceae bacterium | reverse complement strand
TCTTCCTTATCTTCCATGGGAAGCTTTGTAAGGTCGAGAGCGTCAACTTCTGTACCGTTTACAACGAGTGTAGCGATGGAAGTGATATCCTTAGCTTCGCAGAAATCAATTGTTGCGAGAATATCGTTGTAAAGAGCAGTTGTATCAGCAGTATCAAGCTCAACAGTGTTGAAGTAGTTGAGAGTTGCTGTGTAGTAGGACTCATCAAGAGCAACGCCGTTGATATCAGCAGTCTGGATGAGGTTGAGTACATCGTCTTCAGTATAAGTAGCTCCTGTTGCAAATGCAGAAACAGAAAGTGTGCAAGCAGCTGCAAGAGATGCTGCAATAGCAATAAGCTTTTTCATTGGATTTTTTCCTCCCGATATTGTGTTTTTTGGTTTTGATTGTAGGTTTATTAGGTTTAATATGTGGAGTTACGTTATTAGAGAATAAGTTTTATACTAATAATTATACTCAAAAAAATTCCTTTGTCAATAGTAAATTCAATTTTTTTCAAAAAATTTCCGCAATCTCGGCATTGTAATCGTTATTCTCTTGTAATATTGCATAAATAAATATGCTGTTGCAAAAGATGCCAAATCTTCATGCTTTTTCGCTATATACTATTTATATATATATGGGCTTGTCTGAATATCTGCATAGTATTGGCCCGCTGTACAAAAAAAGTTTGTGAAAAATGCAAAAAATCCAGAAAATGTATTGACAAGACAAGGATTTTGATATAAAATATAGTAAGGTTTAATATAGGTGTATAAGCGTTTTTCGGAATATCTACAAACATTTTAATTAGGAGGGTTTTATTATGTACTTGAAAAAGCTGCTTGCTGCCGTTACAGGTTCAGCATTGCTGCTTAGTTCTCTTTCCGTTACATCCGTTTCGGCAGGGGACAGTGACTTCACATACGAAGTTAATGCAGACGGCGTTTCGGTAACACTTACCGGATGTACACTTTACGGCGAGAGTGCCATCGCTATTCCCGCAACAATCGGCGATTATGCTGTTACAGCTATTGCTGCTGGTGCGTTTGACGGAGGAAAAATGGGCACAAACTTTGAGAACCTTACTGAAGTAAGCGTTCCTGCAAGCGTTACAGATATTGACTTTGCAGCATTTAATGATTGTGTAAACATTGTATCTGTTGTTATTGACGATGCAAATACCGTATACCAGTCTGTTGACAGTGCTGTTTACTCTGAGGATGGCTCCGTTCTTTACTTTGTAGCTCCTTCACTGAGCGAATATGCAGTTATTGACGGCACAGCTGAAATTGCAGCTAATGCAATGGCTTATGCAGAAAGCACAATCGTTGATGTTACAATTCCCGCTTCTGTTACAACAATTGGCAAGTATGCAACAGTTTACGGCTCTGCAGTAACCATTTACGGTGAAGCAGGTTCTGCTGCTGAAATTTTTGCTGCAGCAAACGCAAACGTATTTGTTGCTCTTGATTCTGTTTTTGTGATTGAAGTTAACGAAGACGGCACAACTGCTACAATTGTTGGCTGCACAGATTATGAAAGTGCAGAAATTGCTATTCCCGAAACAGTTAACGGCTACACAATCACAGCTATCGCTGCTGACGCATTTGACGGCGGCAAGATGGGCACAAACTTCGAAAACCTTACAGCAGTTACAATTCCTGCAACTGTTGAAGATATTGACTTTGCAGCATTCAATGATTGCGTAAATCTTGCAGCAATCACAGTTGACAACGATACATACGCAAGCGCTGATAACGATACAGCAGTATATTCTGCTGACGGTTCCGTTCTCTACTATGTACTTCCTTCTTTGACAGAATACACAGTAGCTGACGGCACAGTTGAAATTGCAGCTAATGCAATGGCTTATGCTGAAAGCACAATCGTTGATGTTACAATTCCCGCTTCTGTTACAACAATCGGCAAATATGCAACAGTTTACGGTCCTGCAGTAACTATTTACGGTGAAGCTGGTTCTGCTGCTGAAACATTTGCTGCTGAAAACAAGAACAACTTTGAAGCAACTGAAGAGCTCTTCATCATCGAAGTTAACGAAGATGGCACAACAGCTACAATCGTTGGTTGCACAGATTATGAAAGCACAGAAATTGCTATTCCCGAAACATACAAGGGTTACACAATTACAGCTATCGCTGCTGACGCATTCGATGGCGGTAAGATGGGCACAAACTTTGAAAACCTTACAGCAGTTACAATTCCTGCAACTGTTGAAGATATCGACTTTGCAGCATTCAATGATTGTGAAAATCTTGAAACAATCACGGTTGACAGCGCAAACGCTACATACAAGAGCACAGACGGCAACACCGCAGTTTACTCTGCTGACGGCAAGACACTCTACTATGTAGTACCCGCTGAAAAGTCTTACACAGTAGCTGATGGCACAGTTGAAATTGCTGATTATGCACTTGCATACGGTAATGAAGATTCTAACAGCATCAGAGATATTACAATCCCTGAAAGCGTAACAACAATCGGCAAGTTCGCAACAGTTTACGGTCCTGCAACTATCATTCGTGGTAGCGTAGGCTCCGCTGCTGAAACTTTCGCAGATGAGAATAACAACACATTTATCGGAGATATCCTTTACGGTGACGCTGATGATGACGGCGATGTAGATGGCTACGATGCTCTTTACTGCCTCCAGGCAAGCGTATTCCAGGTAGAACCCGGCGAAGTTAACATTCTTCAGGGTAATGTTGACGGTGTTGATGATGGCGTTCTCACATCTAACGACGCTCTCCTCATTCTCCAGTATTGCGCACTCTCTATCGATCATTTCCCGATTGAAGGTTAATTAAGATATTCCGAAAATACTTAAAAGGTCTGTGCTTCAAATAGCACAGACCTTTTTTACTATTTAGTTTATAGGGGTGATAATATGACACTAAGACGAGCTGTTATTTCAGATTTGCAAGCTGTAAAGGATATTACATCAACTACAATCAGCAGTATTTATCCGCACTATTATCCTAAAGGCGCTGTTGAGTTCTTTCTTGAGCATCACTGCGAGCAAAATATAATCAACGATATAAAAGAAAACTGCGTTTACATTTACCTTGATGAAAACACAGGTCCCGTTGGCACAGTTACTATCAAAAATAATGAGATATGCCGTTTGTTTGTGTTGCCCGAAAAACAAGGCATGGGATTTGGCAAAAGAATGCTTGATTTTGCAGAAGACTATATTCTGCAAAGATATAATCAAATTGTACTTGATGCGTCTTTGCCTGCAAAAAGTATATATCAGAAAAGAGGATATCGGGTTACTGAATCAAATTCAATAATGGTCGATTATGGCGATTATCTTTGCTATGATGTAATGACAAAACAACGTTGATTGACAAACAAATAATACCCATTTGCAGGAATTCTGCGAATGGGCATTTATATTTAAATGAACTATTTTAAATTCCATGTATTGATAAATCAGCCAAACCAAAAGTGACAGCGATTAAATCGGCCAAAATTTTGTTGGACAGCAAGAAAATGACAAACTCCATCTTTGTTGGTTTGCGCTTGATTACAACGACAGTTTCGGTTATCAGCAAAACCATCGGCGAAAGGAACATGCACCATAGCAAAGCGTAAAATATCAAAATCTTAGTCATCTCGGATGCGTGTGTAAAAAGATATATAGGGAGTTCAAATAAAGCGAGTGAAATTAATAAGAATACAGTTCGCATCTTAAAGTATTTGCTTGTATCTGTCTTGGTGATAATTGTGATTAAAACCGACAGTATGCCGAAAACGATAATCGGATATGGAGAAAGCATTGCAATTTCATTATAGCTATTAGACCAATAATGGTAGCTCATAATGCCGTTGACTATCATAATTACAGGAAAAATCAAGGAAATCAGCATATTTTTCTTGACCATATAGAAAACCTCGCTTTCACTTTGTCTTTAGTCGAATTATATCATCGCATCTAAATAAAGTCAAGCTAAAATCAGCCGCCTTTGATGTATATCAAAAGCGGCTGAAATTTGTTATAAAGATTTATTGATAGTTAATCAAACCTGAGAGTTGTTATCGAGGAAGTCCATAACATCGTCAACAGTTGTAAAAGCAAGAGCAGTGCAGGTATCGGCACAACCGTAGTAAATGCAAATTCTGCCTGTGTCTGCGTCAACAAGGTTAGCGCAGGGGAAGGTTACTGCGTCGGTATCGCCAACGAGTTCATAGTATTCCTGAGGGCTGATGAGGTAGGAAGCTCCTCTCTTGAGAACCTTCCAGGGCTCGTCCTTGTCAAGAAGAGCAGCGGAGAAGCTGTAAACGTAGCCGTTGCAGGAAGTGAGAACGCCGTGGTAGAAAATGAGCCAGCCGCGTTCTGTTTCAATCGGGATAGGACCTGCGCCCATCTTTGTAGATTCCCAGCCCTTTGAGGGTCCCATAACGTGTCTGTGCTGTCCCCAGAAAGTAAGGTCGGGTGACTGGCTGATGAACATATCGCCGAAGGGTGTGTGACCGCTGTCAGAAGGACGGCTCATCATCATGTACTTGTCGTTAATCTTTCTCGGGAACATTACGCCGTTTCTGTTAAAGGGAAGGTAAGCGTTCTCAAGCTGTGTAAATGTTTCAAAATCGTAAGTGTAAGCAATGCCGATTGTGGGCTTCCAGCCGTAAGCGTTGCACCATGTAACAATGTATTTGTCCTCAAGCTTGCAAACACGGGGGTCGTAGCCATACTGCCACTGTGCAACTTCGGGGATATCGCACTCAAAATGAATTCTTTCTTCGTTAATATCCCAGTTGATGCCGTCTTTTGAAAATCCAACGTGGAGTTCCATGTTTCTTTCTCTGTCATCAACACGGAAAACGCCTGCAAATTTGTAGTCGCCCTTTTCAAAAGGTACTACTGAGCTGTTGAAAATTGAGTTTGAAGGCTCTCTGTATCCATTTGCCTTCTTCACCATGATGTGATCGCGTTTGATGATGGGGTTTGCGCTGTAACGCCAAACAACATCCTTGCATCCTTCGGGTTTTTCCTGCCAAGGCAGATTAGGAATACTCTGCTCGCCAAAAATTTGGTATTTCATAATAGAAAACCGCCTTTCTCTTTTTATTTGTTTAATTATGTTCTATCTGAATTTGCCGTTTTTCACGCAAATATCATTCGTTTTCAGTATTCTCTTCGCTGTAAATGTTCTTGCCATCTTCAAGCGTTAAGGTGTAAACAGAGCTGTAAACGCTTGTTAAATATCCTTTGCTGTTAAATTCGCTGTATGGTCTGCCGTATTCATCAGCAAGATATTCGCCGTACCAAAGTCCGAAATAACTCCAAACAGATCCATCGGTAAGTACCGAAGCGACATCGGGTATGGTTGAACATTCGCTCAAAGCCAATATTTTTTTGCCGTTTGTGATTTTGTGCAGCAGTGAAAAGCTTTGGTATTGTGATGATGTATCCTGCGTTGCCGTGTAGATATCAATTGAAGCGATATCATACATATTTTCAGGCACAAGATATGTTTCGGCTTGTGCGTTCCACACCCAAATGAGATTATTAAGCTCATGATACAGCGTCATTCGCTCAAACATAAACTGCCACAGGGCAATGTAATTATCAGCACCAAAAGCGCCCCACCAGAACATTCCGTTACCCGCTTCATGCAAAGGCCGCCAAATTACAGGTACATCAGCATCACGCAAAAGCATCAACTGAGCAGATATGTTATCAATATCACTTATAAGTGCATGACATTCATCGCTGATCTCATCGTTTGCAAGCATTTCAGAAAGATCCTCAGTGCTTGCTTCAGTTAAATCATTATTTTTGATATCGTTGATGGCAGCTCCAAGGTCAAACGTACAATTTTCAGCGTTTACAGTACTTTCACCCATTGGTGCCAGCCAGTACCACATAAGCGAAACAATTCCGCCTTTTTCATGCCAATCAATGCAAGATGCAATTTCATCGTAAGCGATTTCGCCGCCGTTGGATGAGTATTGGCTCAAATCTCCCATTCTGATAAGAGGATAATAACCTGTTGCTTCGTGGATAATTTCAAGTTCTTTATTTTCATCACTCGAAACAAACTGTCCCGAAATGATGTTTTGCATATAATTATCGCACAAGAATGTGAACAACTGATTAGCTTTATCGGAGCTATCTTCATTGCAAAGCTCTCGGCTCAACTCAAAATACAAGTCACTGTAAAGTGGACTGTTGCGGACATAAACCCTATCAAGACAAAAATCGTTAAATCCGCCCGTTACTGTAATTTGTACAGTGCCTTTTTCAAGCAAAACGTTTTTAACAGAATATGCAGTGTATCTCTCGGTTTCGGCAATTTCGAAGGTGTGTTCGCTATCGCCTATCAAAATACTTGCCTTTGAGATTTCTTCAGTTTCCGAAAAAACGTAAAAGTCAAAATCGTAATATTGCTTTGCGTTTGATTCAAACTCCAACGTTACACCCGCTTCGGTGCTGAATGAAAAGCCATCGACATAACCTTCGCCCGAAAAGTCGCCCAAATCCTGCGCAACATAAGCGCCGCTGAATACTTCAAAATCTTCAGCTTCAAGTGTTAAGCTCAAAGCGGTTGGAGCAATTCTTTCGTATTCTGTTTCAACAGGTTCAGCAGTTGTAACAGTTGTTACCGCAGGTGTGGTTGCAGTTGTGGTTACAGTTGTTACAGCCGTTGTTGTGCTTGTTGTTGCCGTTGTGGTTATAAGCGGATCATGTTCAGTTGAAATTTCGGAGCAAGCCGTAAGCGCAAACGCAAGGCTTGATATCGCGCACACATACATAATGCGCTTAAATTTAGTTGCTATATTCATCAATATTAATTACAAAAACATCTCCGATTTGAGTTTCAATCTCAAAATCGGTTCCTTTTGCCATAGTTTCATCGTTATTGTTCTTGCACAAAATAACATTTGCATTTGCGCACAGTTTTAGTGTGCCGCCGCACTTTGATGTTATTTTTGCGGATTTTAAAGCACCATTTTCCCAATCAATGTCAACTTCAAAGCCGCCCCTTGCGCAAAGACCTTTAACGTTACCGTTTGCCCATTGCAAAGGCAAAGCGGGTAAAAGCATAATGCAGTCGTTCTGGCTTTGCAAAAGAGCCTCAGCAATGCCTGCGCTGCCGCCGAAATTACCATCTATCTGGAAAGGAGGGTGCATATCAAACATATTTTTATATGTTGAAATGCCGATAAGCAACATTATATTTGAGTAAACACGCTGACTTTCTCTAAGTCTTGCCCAAAGATTAATCAGCCATGCACGGCTCCAACCGGTGTGACCGCCGCCGTTTTCAAGTCGGCGTTCAAGAGTGTTAATTGCCGCCTGTGCCAAATCAGGCGTTTTAGAAAGTGATATTGCATCATCGGGATATAGTGCAAACAGATGCGAAATATGTCTGTGGCCGATTTCGGTTTCTTCAAAATCCTCAGCCCATTCCATAATCGTTCCGTTTTTAGAAATTCTTGTAGGAACAAGCTTTTTATACATCTGCGCAAAATCGGCAATATCTTCATCGCTTTCGCCAATTTCTTCGGCAAGCTTTACTGTATCACGCAAAAGCGCACCGATAATTTGCATATCCATTGCGCATGAATGATAATAGCTTGCGCTCTGTCCATTTTCGTCCATAAAAGTGTTTTCGGGCGAAACCGAGGGACATGAAATCAAATAGCCATCGTCATCTTCCATCAAAAAATCTTCAAAGAAAAGGCACGCCTGCTTTAATATGGGCGAATTTTTATGTAAAAAGTCCCTATCCTTTGTAAATTTATAGTGTTCGATTATATGCAGGCACAGCCACGCCGCACCCATTGGCCATAGCGTTGCGGGTATCCATAAATCCTGCGGTGCGGTATCGCCCCAGATATCCGTATTATGATGGCAGCAAAAGCCACGGCAGCCGTACATTTCGGCGGCGGTTTTTTTGCCATTTTCAACCATGCGCCAGATATGGTCGATAAGCGTTTCGTGACACTCTGAAAGATTGCAGATTTCGCTTGGCCAATAGTTCATCTGTGCGTTTATATTTACCGTATATCTTGAACCCCATGCAGGCCACATATCTTCATTCCAGATACCTTGCAAATTCATCGGCAACGAGCCTTTACGGCTTGCCGATATCATGAGATATCTGCCAAAATTAAAGTAAAGCTCAATCAGCTTGTTATCCTGATTTATATCAGGGTTTTGCAAAGCTTCAGCAAGAGCTTTTTCACTCTGCCAATTATCCTTAAAAATCTGTGTAATGCGCTGGATACGCTTGTCCGTTGTGATTTTTGCAATATCATCAACGCCGCTGTTGTCGCAAAGCTCTAATGAGCATCTGCTGTAAAGCGATTGATAATCTTCAATATGTCTTTGCTTTAATGCATCGTATTCAGCATCAAGTGCCGATTTAACATCGTTTATTGCAAGCTTTTCATAATCTTCCGAGTAAAAGCTTGTTCTTATGCTAACGGCAATCATAACCTCGCGGGCGTTATTAGCGCAAAGCTGATTACCTTTAAAATGCACGTCTGCGTTTTCGCCAACAGCCCTTGCGCCAATAGCGCACATAAACGAAATACCGTCTTTGCCACCGCAGGAGCAGGTGTAGATCAAGGTGTTGTCATCATAAGGGCGGTTTAAATCGTAGTAATCATCTCTGCCGTCGATAAATAGGCTTAAATCAAGATTATCGCTTGTGCTTTTTGTGTTTATGATAATGCAGTTATCAACGTGTGATGCAAAATATTCGCGAGTATATTCAGCCCCGTTGCTTTCAAAGCATTGGCAAGCAACCGCTGTTTGCAAATCAAGATAACGCGCATAGTTTTGATAATCTTCAACGCCGTTTAAATTGATAAAAAGCTTGCCCACGGGCATATAATGCCTGCAATTAGTAGGCACCCCCACAAAATCTGTCATTATAAGCTTCTGTGCTTCATCAAAATGCTTATTTAACAGCAAGTAGCGCAGCTTATCCAGACTTTTTAACGCCGAAGGGTTGTTTCTCTCCCTGAAGCCACCCGACCATACGGAGTCTTCGTTCAACGAGAGTAAATCGTTTATCGGGTTTGCGTAAACGCTTGCGCCGAATCTACCTGCGCCGATGGGCAGGCTTTCGTTAAAGTTTTCTGCAGGGGCGTTGTAAAAAAGCGTTTCGCTTTGTGTAATTTTTGTCATAAATAATAAACCTTATCAGCCGTCAATGATTATATAATTATCAGCGGCATTGTCCTTTGTTGCGTATTCAGATACGGAAACGACTTTAACTGTAAGTTCTCGTGCACCAAGTGATATTTTTATGATGTCATCTACCTTAACATCGTATGAAGCACGGGCAATTTTGCCGTTTACCTCAACCTTGCCTGCGTCGCAGGCTTCGTTTGCAACAGTTCTGCGTTTGATAAGGCGTGTTACTTTTAAATATTTATCTAATCGCATTTATACTTATCCTTTAAATCAAAATTAAAGACCAAATTCCTTTTTGCATCTGTCCCAGTAAGCGTTAAGCTCGTCTTCTGTCAAATCGGTCATGTCAAGCTCATCGTTTGAAACAAGCTCTTCGGTTTTTTCAAATCTTCCGATAAATTTTGTGCAAGAACCGCTCAAAGCTTCTTCTGCATCAATGCCAAGCTTGCGTGCGGTGTTTACGCACGAGAAAAGCAAATCGCCAAGCTCGCTCTTGATATTTTCCATATTTCCGCTTTCAATTTCAGCTTCCAATTCGTGAGCCTCTTTCAATACAGCTTCAAGAGAAGCCTTTGCGTCAGCAAAGTCCATGTTGGCTCTGGATGCTCTTTTGCCGATTTTTTCGGCACGCATCAAAGCGGGCATTGCCTTGGGTATATCTTTAAGTGTTTGCGTATATGATTGATTTTTGCTTTGCTTTTTGATGTTATCCCAGTTTTTCAAAACTGTTTGCGAATCGTTAGCTGTAACATCGCCAAAAACATGTGGGTGCCTTGTTATAAGCTTCTGGCAGATATTATCGCAAACGCTTGCAAAATCATAATTCTTGTCGGTTTCCTTTTCAATCTGGCAATGAAAAACAACCTGCAGCAGCACATCGCCGAGTTCTTCTTCCTGCAAGGCACTGTTGTTTTCGTCAATAGCGTCCGCTGCTTCGTAAGCTTCTTCAAGCAAATTGGAACGTATGCTTGCGTGAGTCTGCTCTGCATCCCATGGACAGCCGTTTTCACCTCTTAAAACTTCCAATATTTTTAAAAGGTCGTTTATATCATATTTTTCTTTAAAATCAAAATTAATCATTGTATTCACCTAATATTACGTTAAAAAATCTTGTGCTTTTCATGTTTGCACAACTACATATATCATATCAAAAATCATAAAAAAATGCAATAGGATTTTTAAGATTTTTCGCCAAAAAAGCAAACTTAAGCCGCATAGTAAAAATCAGCATAAATACGCTAAAATGAACATATTGACATATTATTGCAAACATGATAAAATTTAGTTATATTTGGGAGAAAAGGAGATATTGGAATTATGGTTCTTGAAGTTAAAGAGCTTACAAAACAATATTCAAAAGTTTTGGCTGCAAACAGGGTTTCGTTTTCTATTGATGAAGGCGAGATTTTTGCGTTAATCGGCCCAAACGGCGCAGGTAAAACAACAACAATACGCATGATATCCACGCTGATTAAACCCACCGATGGTGATGCCGTTGTCAACGGTCACAGCGTAATTGCCGAGCCTGCCAAGGTGCGTGAATGTATCACATATCTGCCGGATGAAGCAGGCGCATACAAAAACATGACCGGGCGTGAATATTTAAATTTTATGGCGGGCATTTTTACAAATGATTTGGATAAAGCCGCACAGTTTGTAAAACGTGCCGAGGATATTTGCGGACTTAAAGAAAGGCTTGAAGATAAAATCGGCAGCTATTCAAGAGGTATGATAAGAAAACTGCTGCTTGCAAGGTCGGTAATGACTTCGCCAAAGCTTGCTATTCTTGATGAACCTACATCGGGCCTTGATGTTATCAACGCAATCGAAATCCGCAAGCTTATCAAACGCTTGGCGCATGATGAAGGAATGTCGTTTCTGCTTTCTTCTCACAATATGCTTGAAATTGAGTTTGTTTCCGATAAAGTCGGCATAATCTCAAAGGGTATACTGCACGTTGTGGGCAAACCCGATGAATTAAAGGCAAAATACGGATGCGATAATCTTGAAGAAGTGTTTGAAAGGGTGGTGAATGGCAATGAAGTTCCTGACATTGCTTAAAAAAGAACTAAAAGAGCTGCTTAATTTTCAAACCATAATCACCATGGTTATGATGCTTTTTGTACTTTCGTTTTTGGGAGAATTTATGGGAGAGACTGTGGAAGATTCTATGGAATCCGAACAGGGCAGCGTAGCTATATGTGATAATGATGACACCGAATTTACCGAACAGCTTATTGAACAGATTGAGCTTTCGGGATATACTGTGGAATTGAAAGAATATTCATCACAGGATAAGGTTGAGCTTCTTGACAGCGCAGATACAGATTATCTTATCGTAATTCCTCAGGGCTTTACCAAATCCATTACGCAGGACAAAGTAACCGCTAATATCGAATTTATCAGCAGAATGGAAAATGCCGCAATGATGGGAAATATGGCTTCGGTTGATTCTTCATCGGCTGTAAGCATTATTCAAAATGCGATATTCACAACCGTGTTAACGGGTGATTATGGCATTGCAGCGGAAGATCTGGAATTTATTAGTATGCCGGTTGGTGTTGATGAATACACCGTTGTTACGGATAAAAGCGCAAATATCGGCTCGGGCCAGGTAATGACTTATGTAATGTCGCAAAGTGTTATTATCCCCATAGTTGTGTTTGTGCTTGTAATTATGGCTTCGCAGATGATTATCAACGCTGTTGCTACTGAAAAGCTTGATAAAACGCTTGAAACCTTGCTTTCTGCTCCTGTTTCAAGAATATCTGTTTTAGGTGCAAAAATGACAGCTGCTGCAATTGTTGCGCTTTTAAACGCAGTTGTGTATATGATAGGCTTCAGCAAGTATATGTCAGCCATGACGGATATTCAGACAACAGCGCTTGATAGCGACCAAACAGACAGCATGATGGAACAGCTTGGGTTAAATCTTGGCACGGGTGATTATTTGCTTGTGGGCTTACAGCTTTTTGTAAGTATTATGATTGCGCTTTCTGCTTCGCTTATTCTTGGTGCACTTGTAACCGATGCAAAGCAAACGCAAACTGTTATTTTGCCCATTACCGTTTTAACCATGATACCCTATCTCATGTCGCTGTTTATTGATATAAACACCGCCGAACCCGCAGTTCTTCGTTTTATTGCATGGGCAATTCCCTTTACCCACACATTCACTGCAATAAGCAATATCACCTTTGGCAATATGACAATTTACTGGGTAGGTCTTGCTTATCAGCTTGTTTTCCTTGCTGTTTGTATGTTCTTTGCAGTGCGTCTTTTCACATCGGATAAAATCTTTACGATTTCGCTTAATTTCGGACAAAAACGCAAGATGAAAAAGAACTTAGCAAATAACGACCAATAACAAACAAAACGCCGAGAGCTAAATGCTTTCGGCGTTATTTCGTTATATATACAGTTTTGCTTTCGTTTGATAATTAAAGATTGCTTTGCGGTGTGATTTAATAGTGCAACTGAAAAATACAAAATGAAATTGCACCGATAATAAGAGGAAGTATTTGAAAAATAAGGATTTTCTTGGTGTTAAATTTGCATTTGCAATAGAAAAACATGTTAGGCAAAATCAGAAAAAATAATCCGATAAGCAAACAAAAAAGTCCTAATTGAATACTATGGTCGCTGTTGTCGGCTTCGAATACAAACGAATAAACCAAAATACATGATAAAAACTCAATCATTCCTATAATCAGATTTGCAACGAAACAAATAATATGTAAGACTATGTTCTTCATCAAATCACCTTAATCAATCCGATTGTTCAAATCCAAAAATCCCTTTTGACATAATGCGCCAAAAGGGATTTGTGTTTTATTGTGCGATGTTTACAGAAACATCCATATTTGCGGATTTCAATCCGAAATAACTGCGGAATTTCTGTCCCTTGACAGTCACCTGACCGTCAACACAGACCGATGCGATATATCCGCCGTCGCCTTCGGTGAAGACGATCCAGTTTTCAATATTATCAGAAAGTGTAATACCAAGTCTTGATTCAAGCTCTGCCTTTACATATTCAGCAGTAAAGCTCTTTTCTGTGCCATAGTGGGGGTCGTAAAGCTCGTCGTAGGGGCATTCAACACTGCGCAAATAGGGCAGGTCAGCTGTGAAGATATCCTTGCACGAAGCCGAAGCACCGCCGCTTGAAGCGTAGAACTGTGAAAGAATGTAGTTGCCATTGTAGAAGAGTGCCTGACCGAGAACTTCGTTTACGCAGTTAACGATTTTTTCAGGCGGGTTTGCTCTCATACCAAGACCGCTTGCGCTGCCGCCGTTGTACATAACAAATGTGTACGCTGCAACAGCCTGCGCTTTAATGGCTTCTTCATGGAAGCTCGGGCCTACCTCCTGGTTGCATACCATGGAAATGATATCAACAACCGAGCCTGAAACGCCGTTTACAGTAATGGTTTCGCTACCGGTAATGCCAGTGTTTGCAAGCGTTGCACCGGGATAGAAATGCGCAAGAATCTGTGTGTAGTCATATCCGCCGTAAAGCGCAAAATAGTTAGCGCCGTTCTGGCTTAAGCCACAGCCGTGACCGTAGCCGTATGTTTTAAATGTAAACGTTGTGTTTGCAAGATTTGCAGTGATTGTATCCGATGCAGAAGCAGAACCATTTGAAGCAGAATCTGAAGCATCGCCTTCAGAAGTACTTGTTGTATCTGCTGCGGATGTCTGAGCAGGGGATGTTGTGGTGGTAGCAAGCGTAGTAATTTCAGGTGCGCCCTGTGTTGCAACAATCGAAGTGGTCATCTGTGTGGTTTCGGTTGTTGTGGTGGTAGTTGTGGTTGTTGTGTCTGTTACATCGGTTGAACCATTCGCATTCTGTGTAACTTGAGTAACCGGTGTTGTCGTAGTTGTTGTTGCAAGGCTAACAAGGAAATTTTCATCGGCAACAGCCTTATTCCATGTCATTACAACATACTGTGCATATTCCTGCTCGGGAGCGGTTGTTGCAAGCACGGGTGTGTTAAGCTTAACATTTTCCGCACGGTAATCATTAGAGATAACCACTGAACCCTCGCTGATATGCTCAGCATCGTCATAGCCGCTCACAGTACCGACAAACGCAAATGCAAGGCTGTAAAATACAGCGATTACAAGTACGGGTATAACAGACCTTAGCGGTAACAGTTTTTTCATACTATGCAAAAATTCCTCTCGTCATATAGCGTTATTCGCTATAATTTTCTATATAGCTGCCGCCGTAAATGCGGTAATACGCATCAGGCATCAGCGGATTCGGATTGATGTAAGCATCGGTTACGCCGGCAAATTCATCCTCGCCGTTACGCAGCTTCCTTGCATATACAACAAACCGTGAATCTTCAAATTCAACAGTGCAGGTTGAAAGAGTGAGAATATCATCACCATATTCAACATCCACGCCGCTCACTATCATGGAGCGTTTTAAAACTTCATCAATGTACCAGTCAAAATCTTCCTGTGTTTCAAAGTTGTGGTACCTGTGATAATAAAACACAGGGCCATCGCTTTCGCTGGCATTGGTAATCATGTAAGCAAAAATCTTGTAATATTCTGTATCATAATTTGATTTAAGCTCGATTATGGGGTATTGTTTGTAAAATTCAATATCCCTTTTGTAATTATGCAATTGCGAAAAATAATCATTAAGTGCTGTGTGATGACCGTAAAGCACAATGTTATCGCTGTGCAATTCTTCATCTGCGCCAAAATTGCATCTGTAATCGGCATAAACTGTGCCGTATCTGTAATAATCACCGAAAAAGTCGGTAATAAGATAGTAAGAATTATCAAGCGATTGTGCAACGGGATAATCAATATTTGTGCCCGCAATTTTTATGCGCCCGATTGTATCGGGATTTGTTGCCAAAAGCGCTTGAGCTTCGTCATTAACTTCAACAGCGGGAGTAGTTACACCCGTTGTAGTCGTTGTGGTAACAGCGGTTGTAACGGTTGTTACCTGCGTTGCAGCACCGTTGCTTGATGCCGTTGTTACAGTTGTTGAACTGTCGGCATTCTTTTCAGAGCAGCCTGTAAGGGCGACAAACATTAATGTGTAAACGCCAATTGATTTTAAAATAAACTTCAGGCTGTCCTTTTTTTGATTTATATGTTTATCCATAATAGAATATTACTCGTTATCAAGATGAATAAGCTCGTGCAATATTTCAAACACGCAAAGGCAGGTGTACTTGCGCAAAGCGTCCCTGTCGCAGTTTTCAAGCTCAAAAAGCCTTAAAAGACAGGCAAATTCAATTTCTTTATAAGCAACTCCGCAATATACCGTACCAATGGGCTTGTCCGCAGTGGCACCCGTTGGGCCTGCAATACCCGTAACAGCAACGCCTATATCGCTTTTTGCAAGTGCCTTAATACCGCGTGCCATTTCAATAGCTGTCTTACGGCTAACTGCTCCGTATTCTTCAAGAGTACAGTGACTTACGTTCAAGAGTTGTTCCTTTGCGCTGTTTGCGTAAGTGCAAACACCCATATCAAAAATTTGTGAAGCGTTTGGAACGCTTGTTACAAATTGGCTTATCATACCGCCTGTACAACTTTCGGCTGTGGCGAGTTTTAAACCGGTTTTCAACAATAATTTTACTATACCCTGCGCTTCTTTGTCAAGGTTTTGCAGGGTATGTTTGGGCAAATAACCTTTTTCAGACAACTCTTTTATACGATTTTTCACACATTCACCAAAAATATATTTCAATATTTTTAAGCAGATATTAACGACAAATATACAAAAATGGCGCTAATACGCAGTTTACAAGCACATTTTAGCACCCAAACCATATTTTGTCAAGTTTGGCAAAAAACAAAACAGCGGAAAATCACAAAGATTTTCCGCTTATTTGCACAAAATATAAAGCTGTTATTTGTTAAAAATTACCATTGCAAAACCGCAAATTATGTTGCGGAAATAATTTCGGTAGTTGTATTTTCGACTGCTTGAACAATTAAAGGTTCAAAATTATATGCATTTTGCCCTTTTTCAATCTCTTCAAGCGAAGGCTTGGTTTTTGGGTGCTTGGGGGTAAATACCGTACAGCAGTCCTCGTAGGGCAGAACAGAAGTTTCAAAAGTATCAATTTTTCTTGCAATTTCGATAATTTCCGTCTTATCCATGCCAACAACGGGGCGAAGAACGGGCATTTTGCAAGCTGCATCCGTGCATACCATAGCTTTAAGCGTCTGGCTTGCCACCTGACCTACACTCTCGCCTGTGATAAGTGCAATACATTCATCCTTTTCGGCAATTCTCTGCGCAATATCAAACATAATGCGGCGCATGATAATTGTGAAATATTCAGTGGGACAGTTATCTCTGATAGCTTCTTGAATTTCGGTAAACGGAACGCAGAAAAGCATGATATTTCCGCAGTAGGGAGCAAGCTTTTCACAAAGCTTTACAACTTTAAGTCTTGCCCTTTCCGATGTATAAGGCGGACTTACAAAGTGTACGGCAGAGATATAAATGCCACGCTTTGCCATCATGTAAGCCGCAACGGGACTATCAATACCGCCCGAAAGCAGCAGCATACCGTTTCCGCTGGAGCCTACCGGCAAACCGCCTGCGCCATCAATTGCGCCTGCGTGGATATATGCGCCCGCATCTCTTATCTCAACAACAACGTCAACATCGGCATTGTCAAGCGATACCTTTAAATGCGGGTATTTATCAAGAATAACACCGCCAAGCTCACGGCAAATCTGAGGAGAGTTCATAGGGAACTTCTTGTCGGCACGCTTTGCCGAAACCCTAAAGGTTCTTGCGTATTCCAAAGTATCAGCAAGATAATCAAGCGTAATTTCGCTTATTTTATCAAAATCCTTGGGTGCAATCGCACTCTTGCAAAGCTTTGATATGCCGAAAACCTTGGAAAGCTTTTCGATAAGCTCGTCCGCATTGATATTTTCGTTAGGCTCTATATATATAGTAGACTGTGCCTTGGTGATTTTAAACTTGCCGTATGCTTTTAATCTTTTGCGGATATTTTTAATAAGTATATCTTCAAAAGTATTTCTGTTAAGTCCTTTTAGGGCGATTTCTCCGTATTTCAACAAAACAATTTCATTCATGTTATATTCCCTCATTATTTTCTAAATCTTGCAATACCGTCTGCAATTGCGGCGCAAAGAACTTTTACCTCGCCAACGGTGTTGTCGCTGCAAAAGCTTACTCGCAATGCGCTGTCTATTCTGTCATCTGAAAGCGCAAAGCCTTTGAGTACCGAACTTTTTGCACCCTTTGAGCAAGCCGAACCGCTTGAAACGAAAATATCTCTTTCTTCAAGATAATGCAGCATTATTTCGGAACGCACACCCATTACCGAAAAATTTGCAATGTAGGGTGAACTGTCCTCTGTTCCCGAATTAAAGCTTATGCCGTCAATGCGCATTAAATTGCGGTAAAGTGCGGATTTCAATTCCTGAGCTTTTGCGGCATTTTCGTTTGCATTTGTCATGTTTGTTCTAACAGCTGCACCAAAGCCTGCAATTGCGGGAACGTTTTCCGTTCCGCTGCGCTTTTTACTCTCCTGACCGCCGCCGATAATATGGGGCGAAATTCTTACATCTTTTTTGATATAAAGTGCGCCAACGCCCTTAGGTCCGTTGATTTTATGTCCGCTGATAGAAATCAAATCCGCATTAAGTTCAGATGCTTTAAAAGGTATTTTCAAAAATCCCTGCACGGCATCGCAGTGCGTAATAATGTGCGGATAAAGACGCTTAATTGAATTAAACGCCTTTTTAACGGGCAAAACAAGACCGTTTTCGTTGTTTACAAGCATACAGCTTACAAGACAGGTGTTGTCATCAACAGCGTCAATAAAATCTTCAAAGCAAAATTCTCCGTCTTCTCTTGAGTTTATGCGGATTATCTCATATCCGTTTGCCTCTAAAAGCTTCATTGCTTCGCTAACGGAAGGATGCTCAACCGCAGTTGTAACAATCCTTTTGCGGCGTTTGCCATGCGCTTTGGCTGCACCCAAAACGGCGGTGTTGTTACTTTCGGTAGCCCCCGATGTAAAATATATACAATCACTGTCGCAACCTAAAGCTGCGCCTATTGCCTTGCGTGAGTTTTCCACGGTTTCCTGCGCTTCGATACCCATTTTGTGCAGCGATGAAGGATTGCCCCATTTTTCAGTAAGCACCCTTATCATTGCTCTGTTAGATTCTTCGCACGGCTTTGTTGTTGCCGCGTTATCAAAATAAATACTCATTTACGTCACCGTTTTTTGATATTTTTATTTTATCGCCCTTACACCTACAAGCTCAATATACTTTGTAAGGTGGTTTTCCTTGCTCTCAAATGTGTGAGAATAATCAGTTGAAAGATACTTTTTGTTGTCATCAGCAAAAACTGTTGCAACAACAGCGTCGCTGCCCAGTTTTTCCTGCGCAAGCAAGCAACCAAGAACGTTTGCACCGCTTGAAACACCAACGCCAATGCCGAATGTTTTGGAAAGCATCTGCGCCATGATGATTGAATCAATATCATCAACGGAAACGATTGAGTGTGCTTGGCTAAGGTCCATTATATCGGGTACAAATTCGTCAGAAATACCCTGTATTCTATGCTTGCCTACTTTATATCCCGTTGAAAGAGTGGGGGAGTTAAGTGGTTCTAACGGGAACATAGCCATATTTTCGTTATCTAATTTCAGTCTTTTGCTAACGCCCATTACAGTGCCGCCCGTGCCTACGCCTGCAACAAAGCCATCTGCAACAAGCCCCAAAGACTTTAACTGCTGCGAGATTTCTTCACCCGTTGTGTAAAAATGTGCCATTGTGTTATCATTGTTGGAAAACTGCTTGGGCAAGAACACACCGCCTTTTTCGGCAAGTTCTTCCGTCATTTTTATTGCGCCTAAAAATCCGCCCTCTTCCTTTGAAACAAGACGCACCTGCGCGCCAAAGCTCTCCATAAGCGCAATGCGTTCCCTGCTCATCCAATCGGGCATATAAATTACAACCTGATGTCCGAGATAGCGTCCTATTGCCGAAAAAGCGATGCCTGTATTGCCGCTTGTTGCCTCTGCAATGATGTCATTTTCACTGATTTCGCCTGTTTCGTAGGCTTTCTTCAAAACGTAGTACGCAACCCTGTCTTTAATGCTTCCCGAAAGCGAAAAATATTCTGCCTTTGCGTAAACTTTTCTCATTTCGCCCTTGAATTTAAGCGAGATTTCAAGCAACGGAGTATTGCCTATCATTGACTTTATATTGTCAAAACGTATTTGTTTTTCTGCTGTCATATAAATCACCATTTACATATATAAAAATAATCAATCATAATATTATATCATATTATATTGATATGCACAATACTATTTATGGTTACAATTTTAAATTTCGTCATTTTAATCAATATTTTGGTCTTAAAATTGTCACGCAAACCTCAAATTGCCCCAATAATCAGTAAAATATTGCTTGATTTTTATGCAACATGATGGTATAATAATCATATATATATAATGTATATATAGAATAATTTAACGGAGGTAACAACATGAATATTTGCGTATACGGAGCATCAAGCAATGCAATTGACTCTATTTATATTTCCGAGGTTGAAAGACTTGGCGAATTAATGGCACAAAAAGGCCACGGGCTTGTTTTTGGCGCAGGTGCACAGGGATTAATGGGTGCAGCCGCAAGGGGAGTAAGCAAAGGCGGCGGTACAATTATTGGTGTTGCACCTTCGTTTTTTAACGTTGACGGCGTTTTGTTTGATAAGTGCACCGAAATGATTTTTACTGAAACCATGCGTGAACGCAAGCAGACCATGGAAGACAGAGCCGATGCGTTTATCATGACACCGGGCGGCTTTGGCACTTTTGAAGAGTTTTACGAAATACTTACTTTAAAGCAATTAAAGCGTCATTCCAAGCCGATTGTTGTGCTTAATACAAATCATTATTATGACAGCATGCGCAATTTGATTGAAGAAGCTATGGATCAGCATTTCATCAAGCCTGCGTGCCGTGTGCTTTATCAGTTCTGCAACACACCTGAAGAAGCTCTGAGCTATATTGAAGAATACACCGCACCTGAATTTGATATCAGAAATATGCGTATGCTTGAAGAAACGTTTACTTATGATATGGTTGAAAAAACGGCAAAAACCCGTTAAAGCAAAAGACATTTCGTCCTATTAAAGACTAATTAAATCTATTAACAAGAACGCCCTTCCGTTTTGTTGCGGAAGGGCGTTATGTTTTATTTAAATCTGATAATTCGTCTTAAGCTTCGTCATCATCGCTATCAAGAGCAATGGTGCTTGCAACGGTTACTTTTTCGTCATAGCAAGCAAAAATCTTGTCAATGTCAGCTTTGTTCATTTTGGGCGTTGCAAGGCTAACAAGAGGTACAAGGATAAGTCCTAACAACATTGTGAATGCACCGAGGTTTACAGGCGAAGCAACGTTAATTCCGAGAATTGTACCCGAAATTGCGCCTGTTGATTTGAGAATAAGGTGCACAATTGAAGCGCCCACGCCGAATACGATGTTAACGAATACGGCGGATTTTGTAACACCCTTCCAGAAAAGACCGATTAAGAACGGCGCGAGGAATGAGCCTGCAAGAGCACCCCATGAATATCCCATGAGGTCGGTGATGAGGTTATTCTTGTTAAGCGCAATTATTACAGATACAGCAAGGAAAATGCCAACAAGTAAGCGCATTGTGAGCATTGTTTTCTTTTCGTCAAGCTTGTTTTTTGTAACAATCGGCTTGATAAGATCAAGTGTAAGAGTTGAACTTGATGTAAGTACAAGTGATGAAAGAGTTGACATTGAAGCTGAAAGCACAAGTACAATTACAATACCGATGAGAACATCGGGGAGCTTTGTCATCATAGCGGGGATAATGCTGTCGTAGCCTTCGGGGGGAAGACCTAATTCGTTTGCGTCAACGAAAATTCTGCCGTAACCGCCGAGGTAGTAGCAACCGCCTGCCACGATGAGAGCAAACAGTGTGGAAACGATTGTGCCTGTGTGGATTGATTTTTCATCCTTGATTGTATAGAACTTATGCACCATCTGAGGAAGTCCCCATGTTCCGAGCGATGTAAGTATAACAACGCCCAAAAGGTTTACAGGGTCGGGGCCGAAGAATGATGTGTAGGCACCCTTCATTCCTGCAAAATCGCCGCTTGTAGCTTCAATTTGTGAAAGTTCCTTAACTGCAGAGGCGAATCCTCCCTTGCTGTTAAGTGTTGCTGTGATTATAGCAACAATACCAATCAACATGATGATGCCCTGGAAAAAGTCGTTGTAAGCTGTTGCTTTGTAACCACCGAGAATAACGTAAATAGCGGTTATAACAGCCATGCCGATTACGCACCATGCGTAGTCGATGTTAAATACCATTTCAAACAGTCTTGAAAGACCGTTGTAAACAGATGCAGTATAGGGAATGAGAAAAACGAAAACGACTATTGCAGAAACGATTTTGAGAGCTATGCTGCAGTAACGTTTTTCAAAAAACTCAGGCATGGTAGCACTGTCAAGATGCTTTGTCATAATTCTTGTTCTTCTGCCCATTAAAACCCATGCAAGCAAAGAACCGATAATGCAGTTGCCTATGCCCACCCATGTGGAAGCAAGACCGAAGTTCCAGCCGAACTGACCTGCATATCCGACAAAGATTACAGCGGAAAAGTAGCTTGTACCGTAAGCAAAAGCGGTAATCCAGGGGCCAACACTTCGTCCGCCGAGTACATAATCAGAAACGGTTTTTGATTTTTTGTGGAAGTATGCGCCTATTGCGATAGTTACAACTATGTATACCACTAATATAGATATAATGACTGCCATTAGGATTTTTTCCTTTCTGGAATTTATGAATTGTTCTGCGATTCAACAAGTCTTGCAGCTCCGTAAATTTCACGAAGCTTGGGTTTTTCTATCTTGCCTGTGGGATTGCGGGGAACATCTGCAAAAATAACCTTTCTCGGACGCTTGTATCGAGGCATTTCTTTGCAGAAATCTTCGATTTCTTCAGCAGAGCAGGTTTCGCCTTCTTTAAGCTCAATAATCGCAGCAGCGATTTCGCCCAAACGCTTATCGGGCAAACCGATAACTGCAACGTCCTTGATTTTATCATTTGCACGCAGATAATCCTCAATCTGTACGGGATAAAGATTTTCGCCGCCTGAGATGATAACGTCTTTTTTACGGTCAACAAGGAAGATAAATCCGTCCTCATCGCACATTGCCATATCACCTGTATAAAGCCAATCGCCTTTTAAAATTTCGTTAGTTGCCTTTGCGTTGTTGTAGTAGCATTTCATAACGCCGGGGCCTTTTAAGATAAGCTCGCCCACATCGCCGTTTGCAACCTCAACGCCGTTTTCATCAACAATTTTTGCTTCCCATAAATAGCCTGCCTTGCCGATTGCACCGACTTTATGCTCGTTTTCGACGCCAAGGTGTACGGCACCGGGACCGATAGATTCAGAAAGACCGTAGTTTGTATCATACTGATGATGAGGGAAGATTGTTTTCCAACGCTTGATAAGGCTTGGCGGAACGGGTTGTGCGCCGATGTGCATCAAACGCAGCTGACTTAATCTATATTCATCAAGATTAATCTCGCCGCTGTCGATTGCATCAAGAATATCCTGCGCCCACGGAACGAGCAACCATACTATTGTTACGTGTTCATCGCTGATAGTGCGCATAATCCATTCGGGACTTACACCGCGCAGTAATACAGCCTTGCTGCCTGAGAGCAAACTGCCGAACCAATGCATTTTTGCGCCCGTATGATAAAGTGGAGGTATGCAGAGAAACACGTCTTCACGGCTTTGCGAATGATGATTTTGCTCGGTACAGCATGAAGAATAAAGTGCTGTGTGAGAGTGAAGTATTGCTTTGGGGAAACCTGTTGTACCCGATGAAAAATAAATAGCCGCATCATCGCTTTCCTCAATGGCAACAGCAGGTGCAATTGAAGAGCAGTATTTTGTCATCACATCGTAGCTGTCTGCATAAACAGGCACATCACTGCCTACATAAAAATATGTATCAACGCCCTTCATATCGTTAACAATCTGCTCAACTCTTCCCGTAAATTCAGGACCAAACACAAGCACGCTTGCGTCTGCAAGCTCAGCGCAGTATTTAATTTCATCTGCGGTGTAGCGATAATTCATAGGCACAGCCAGCGCACCTGTTTTAAGAATACCAAAATAAATCGGCAACCAATCAAGACAATTCATCAGCAAAATTGCAACCTTATCGCCTTTTTTTACTCCTCTTGTAAGCAAAAGGTTGGCAAAGCGGTTTGCTTTAGTGTCAAATTCCTTCCAGGTCATTTCCTTGCGGTAACTTTGACCCGGTGTTGTTTCAATAAGGCTGTATTCACGCCATGTCATGTGCTTTTTGGGCATGTTTTCGGGCTTTATTTCCACAAGCGCCACATCGTTTGGATATAGCTTTGCGTTTTTTTCAAGTATTTCTGTAATTAACATTTCTTTCCCCTTAAAATTTATTTTTGCAAAAATAAACGGGCAAACCGTAAAAAAAGCAGCATTTTTTGCTGCGCTTTGGGGGTTCACCGCTTTTATGTATTAAAGTATAGCATATTTTTTATGATTTGTCAATAGAAAAATACAAAAAGTCTGCACCGATACAGCTTGCTGTAAAGTGCGATTGTTTTTGTAATCGTTTTTACATAAAATGTAAACGATTTATAATTAATATTTTGTAAAATGTGCCAAAAATTCGTTGACTGTCGTAATTATTGGTGTTAAAATTCAAATATATATAGTTCGAAAAAATATATCTTGAGGAGGAAGAACATGATTAAAAACAAGTTGAAAAAGCTGCTTGCGTTAGGCAGTGTATTCGCTATCGGGCTGACTTCGATGTTTTCAAGCCTGCCGGCTTCTGCAGGTGAGGTTGTCGGTACCGATATCAACAACTGTGATTATGTTTACACAGTAAATCAATCGTTGCAGATGCAAAGCAGCAGCGGAGACGAATATTTCCTTTCCGTAAGCAATATTCCTGCATCGGCATCCATCGACGAAATACTCGTTCAGGTAACAGCACCTTCAGGCGGGCAGTCAATGGTTGCGATAGGCTTTAACGTTGATGAATCGTTAGGTCTTGAAGACAACTGGTATAAGGATTCTGTAACCGCAAACAACAACAGCTACACCGCATCTTACGATGTATCTTCGGTAAGCGCTAATTTCGATCATACCGCAAATTCGATTTGCGTGCAGTATTGGTGGGGCAACGGTAACTCTGTCACAATCGAAAAAGTCGGCGTTAATGTTACGGGCGGCAATTCGGGAATACACGATTTTACATCGGTTAAGGGCGATGCAAATGCTGACGGCAGTTTGAATTATGCCGATATCAAGCAGCTTGATTCTTACATATTAAGAATGACAACAGCCTGCAATGAGGCAGCAGAGCTTAATGACGACAGCAAATTCACTTGTGTAGATACACTTATTTTAAAGCGTTTGTACCTTGGCATTTACAAGCCTTCTACCGGCAATGAAGATATGCGTGATATCACTGGCTTCCAGCTTATGTCCGAAATGAAAATCGGCTGGAACTTGGGTAACACACTTGATGCACACGGTGATTACGGAGTGACTTTGGGCGTTTCTCAGGCAGAAACCTATTGGGGCAACCCCGTAACAACAAAGGGAATGATAGACGCTATCAAGGCGGCAGGATTCAACACAGTCCGCATACCCACAACATATATGAATCACACAGGCAGCGGACCTGATTACAAAATTGACGAAGCTTGGCTGAACAGAGTTCAGGAAGTTGTTGATTATGTTATCGCTAATGATATGTACTGTATCATCAACATTCACCACGAAAATGATTGGCTTAAGCCTAAGTACGCAAATCAGAGCGAGTGCGAAGCAAGACTTGAAAAGCTTTGGACACAGATTGCAACACGCTTTAAGGATTATGATGACCACTTGATTTTTGAGGTTATGAACGAACCCAGACTTGTGGGCGATTCTACCGAATGGAACGGCGGTACTTACGAAGCAAGAGATGTTATCAACTCCTATAATCAGGTTTGCGTTGATACAATCCGTGCAACAGGCGGTAACAACGAATATCGTTGGCTTATGGCTCCTACTTATGCAGCCTCAACAGTAAACTCCGTTTTGAACGATTTTGTTCTTCCTAACGATCCCGCAGGCAGAATGATTGTTTCAATTCACGCTTACACACCTTATGACTTTGCTCTTAACACAACGGGCACAGCAAACTTTACCGATTATTATAGCATCGACTCGCTCTTCCAGACACTTAACTCTAAGTTCATCTCCCAGGGTATTCCTGTTGTAATTGGCGAATTTGGTGCGGTAAACAAGAATAATGATTCACAGCGCGAAACTTGGGCAGGTTACTACATAAGCAAGGCTTCACAGTATGGTATTCCTTGCGTTTGGTGGGATAACGGACTTGTATCCGGCAACGGAGAATTGTTCGGCTTGCTCAACAGAAGCAACTGTCAGATGTATTATCAGGGAATTGTTAATTCTATGATGAACGCACTTAACTGACTTTAGCATATATTTTGTATAATGTGTGACTAAATTTTCACGGCGTACTCAATTGCGGGTGCGCCGTGTTTTTTGTATAATTACGCAGTTTCTGTTGTGAAAACTGCATAAAAACGGATTTGCGTTTCGTCAAAAACGCTGATTTATACAAAAAATGTATATAAAAACTTGACAATTTCAAAATTAGGGAGTATTATTGCAGTATGGGGTGAGAATGAGTTTGCCCCAAGACCAAGTAGCTTAATATCAAGAGCGTTGTTTTATCAAAGGTGTCGGTGCGAATCCGTCCTCGGGTCCAAAATATTTTCATAGTGAGGGTAAATCTATGTACGAAGACAAGACATTAGTATGCAAGGAGTGCGGTTCCGAATTCGTATTCACAGCCGGCGAGCAGGAATTTTACGCAGAGAAAGGTTTCGAGAACGAACCTCAGAGATGCAAGGCTTGCAGAGACGCAAGAAAGAACTCCTCCAGAGCTGACAGAGAAATGTTTGTTGCAACATGTGCTGCCTGCGGCGGAGAGGCTAAAATTCCTTTCAGACCGAGAGAAGACAGACCTGTATATTGCAGCGATTGCTTTGCAAAGAAGAGCGCTGAATAAGGTTAACCAAAACGCAGCCGCAAGGTTGCGTTTTCTTTATGAATAAAGCTTGATGTTTTAAATATTGTAATGTAAAAAGGAGTAATTAAAATGACAGTAACTAAAAATTCAATTATCGGTGATATTCTTGACGCAGATTTTGATACAGCACCCTTCTTTCTTGAAATGGGTATGCATTGCCTGGGTTGCCCTGCTTCCAGAGGTGAAACTATTGAAGAAGCTTGCGCGGTTCACGGTGTTGACGTAAACGAGCTTATCGACAAGCTTAACGCATATTTTGCTGAGAAATAATGCCGCAGATTTCACCAAGATTAATGCTCTGCGCCGAGTTTGTTACAGGTGATTTTGCTTGTGATATCGGCACGGATCATGCGCTTTTGCCCGTCTATCTTGTAGGTAATGATATATGCAAAAGGGCACTTGCCTGCGATATTGCCGACGGCCCGCTTGAAGCGGCATCAAAAACTATTGCGCAAAATGGTTTGCAGGATAAAATAAAAACGCTTAAATCTGATGGATTGGACAGTGTTGAGCCTGAAAATATCACCGATGTTATTATTGCAGGCATGGGCGGCGAAACAATCTGCGATATTTTGTCATCAACAAAGGCTGCGTGGGTAAAAAATGGTGTTAATCTTATTTTGCAGCCCATGACAAGAGCTGATGTGCTGCGCAGATGGCTAAGCAAGAACGGATTTTGCATAAATTGCGAAAAAACCGTTTGTGAAGGCAAGTTTGTCTATTCCGTAATGCGTGTAAAATATTGCGGTATTTCTGTGCCGTTGACAGAGATATCTGCCATACTTGGCAAAATTGATGTTGAAACCGATTCAGGACGGGAATATGCGCTTTTTCAGCAATCACGTCTTTACAGGGCGGCAGAAGGTCTTGCAAGGTCGGGAAATAGCGAAAATAGTGTCAAAATGTACAAAATTTCGCAAAAAATATTGCGTAAATTGGAAAATAAAAAGATGACAATTTCTGAAATATATGATATAATAAATACGCTTGCTCCGTTTGAAACGCAGGAAGGCTTTGATAATTCAGGTTTGCTTGTAGGTTCGGGAGAAAGTAATGTTTCTAAAATACTTTTATCTCTTGATATCACAGTCGATACGGTTGCCGAGGCAAAGGAAATCGGAGCGGAACTGATTGTTTCGCATCACCCCGTAATTTTCAGCCCATTAAAGCGCCTTGATGCGCAAAGCGTGCCGTATAAGTTGGCAAACGGCGGTATTGCGGCAATATGTGCACACACTCCGCTTGATATGGCAACGGGCGGTATTAACGATGTTATTTACAATTTGCTTGAAAACGCTGTTGATATTGAGGAAAAAGGCGAAATTTTCGGCGAGGTTTCAAAAAATCTTGGCTATGGCAGTGTGTGCTCTTTAAAAAATGAGCTTGATGCCGCAGATTTTGCCGAAATCTTAAAAAATGTTTTTGATTGCAAACTTGTGCGCTTTTATGATAGCGGCAGAAAAATCAAAAAAATCGCTTATTGCTCAGGCAGCGGCGGTTCTTTTCTGGATACGGCTGTGCGTAAAAGCGTTGATGCACTTATTACGGGCGATATTAAGCACAGCGTGTGGATTGATGCAAAGAATAATGGCATTAGCCTGTTTGATTGCGGACATTACCACACCGAGCGCATAATTTTACCCGTTTTAAAGCGTTTGATTGAAAACAACACAACCGATGTTAAAGTACTTATTTCACAGCATGATGAAGATATCGTGCAGTATTGCTTTTGATTTATCCGGCAGAAAGGCAGAATTTTAATGGCACTTGACGGCGCGTTTTTGTACGCTGTAAAAAATGAACTTGATATTCTGATAAATGCCAAGTGCGATAAGGTTTTTCAGCCCACCAGGGATGAAATAATAATTGTACTGCGCACTTTTTCGGGCACAAAGCGGCTTTTGCTTTCGGCAAATGCCAACAGCGCAAGGGCGCATATTACCGAATTGCCTTTGGATAACCCAAAAACTCCGCCCATGTTCTGTATGCTGCTGCGCAAACGTCTTTGTGGCGGCAAGCTTGTAAGCATACGTCAAAATGGGCTTGAAAGAATTATATTTTTTGATTTTGAATGTATTAACGAACTCGGCGATACCGAAATTTTAACCCTTGCGGTTGAAATTATGGGCAGACATTCAAACATTGTACTTGTCGATTCAAATTCAAAGGTTATCGACAGCATAAAACGCATTGGCGCAGATAAATCACGCATAAGATTGATTTTGCCGGGCATTACTTACGCTTTGCCCCCTTCCGATGATAAATTATCATTTATTCATGATGATAAAAATGCGCTTGCAGAAAAAATCAAGGCAAGCAAAAGCGCTTTGCTTTCAAAGGCAATAGTAAATTCGTTGCAGGGCGTTTCTCCGCTTTTAGCAAGAGAATGGGCGTATACGGCGTGCGGTGATGATAAATCAACGGAAAACGTCAGCTTTACTGAGTTTGAAAATCTGCTGAATAGCATTGAAAACACCAAAAACGCTTTGCTTGATGATAAATGCAACTTTTGTATTCTTGCCGATAAAGATGGCAATTTAAAAGATTTTTGCTTTATTGATATTTCGCAGTACGGCAGTTTGATGGATAAATTATCGCAAAACAGTGCTTGCGAAACGCTTGAAAGGTTTTATGCTCAGCGTGATTCTGACGCAAAACTAAAGCAAAGAGCAAGCGATTTGTTTCATCTGCTTAACTCTGCTCAGGAACGTCTTGTGCGAAAGCTTACAGCCCAGCGAGAAGAACTTGCTGAGTGTGCAAAAAAGGATTATTACAAGCTTTGCGGGGATTTGGTTTCTGCAAATATGTATAGAATTCAAAAAGGTGACAGCGTTTTGATAGCTGAGAATTTTTACAGCGATAATCTTGAAACTGTTAAAATTCCACTTGATACCACACTTACACCCGCGCAGAATGCGCAGAAATATTATGTAGAATATCGCAAAAAAAGCACAGCGCAAAGCAAGCTTTGTGAACAAATTTCACTTGGTAATGATGAGCTTGCATATATCGAAAGCGTTTTTGATTCTCTTACCAGAGCCGAAAACGAGGACGATATAATGCTGCTTCGTCAGGAGCTTACAAATTCGGGATACTTAAAACCCCGAAAACAAAAGGGATTAAAACCTCGTGAGATGCCGCCGCATAAATTTACTACAAGCGATGGATTTGAAGTGCTTGTCGGCAGGAACAATGTTCAGAACGATAAACTGACATTCAAAATTGCCGCAAAAAGCGATATCTGGCTGCACACAAAGGATATTCCCGGTTCACACGTTATTATTGTAACAAACGGGCGTGAAGTTTCTGATACAGCTATTATTGAAGCAGCGGTAATCGCTGCAAAGCACAGTAAAGCAAAAGGTTCCAACCAGGTGCCTGTTGATTGGTGCTGTGTAAAATATGTAAAAAAACCCAACGGTGCAAAGCCGGGCAAGGTTATTTTTACGCATAACAAAACGGTTTTTGTTGATAGCCTTTAAAATGGCTGTCAATCAAAATAAATCATCATAATTAATGGGCGGTGCTTTTGCACGCCGAAAAGGAGAAAATTATGCTTTGTAACAAATGCGGAACTGAAATGGGTAATGATCCCTTTTGCGGAAACTGCGGTACGCCTGCTTCTGCCCCTGCGATGAATGTTGCACCTGCACCTGTACCTAACGTTGCACCTGCACCTGTTTTTGATACACCCATTGCAGAACAGCAACCTCAAACAACTGCAGGCAACAACAAAACATTGCTTATTGCAATTATAGCTGCGTTAGCAGTAGTTGCTATTATTGCTCTTATTTTTGTTTTGTCAAGTGTTGGCGGTGGCAAAAGCGACGCTAAAAAGCTGCTTAACAAATACGGCGATGCTATTATTGAAGAAGACGTAGATCTTTATATGGGAGTTTACACCCCTGCACGTATTGACTACTATGTTGATGATTATAAAGAATACGGCGATTGGTACGGCTACGACGATTATGAAGAATACGTTGAGGATTTCCTTGGCGAATATCTTGACGAGCTTGAAGATGAATACGGCAAGGATTTGAAATTCTCTTTCAAGATAACAGAAACTAAGGAACTTGATGACGACGATATTGAAGATATTGAGGACGAGATGGAAGAAGCTTACGATGATAGTGATAAAATCGAAAAGGCTTACGAAGTTGAGTTTGAATATAAGCTTAAGGGTGATGACGACGACGATGAGGACGATGGCGAAATGACCATGGTTCAGATTGACGGCGAATGGTATATTTACGAGCTTGACGTAGAGCTTGTATAATTAATCTATTAACGGTTGTATCCGACCATACAATAAAGTCGGTACATATATAACACATTATTTTAAAGGAGAAATGAATCATGAATTGTAACAAATGCGGAAAAGATATCGGCAATGAGGCTTTCTGCCCCGATTGCGGCACACCTGCTGCTCAGAACGCAGCATCTGCTGAAGCTGCTCCTACTGCAGCTGCAAATGGCTTTGACATCAAGAAGTACCTTCCTATTATCGGTATTGCAGCAGCAGTTCTTGTAGTTCTTATCCTTATCATCTCACTTGTAGGCGGCGGCGGAAAGAGCAAGGCTAAGAGCCTTCTCAAGAAGGAAACAAAGGCTGTTTTGGAAGAAGACGTAGAAGCTTATATCGAAACTCTTCCTGAGTACATGATTGAATACTATGAAGACAGCTATGGCAAGAGCGATTATGAAGATTACCTCGAAGACGATCTTTCCGAAACAGTTGAATATCTTGAAGATGAATACGGTAAGGACGTTAAGGTAAGCTACAGCATTATCGAAAGCAGAAAGATGACTGATGATGAGATTGATGATATCGAAGATACTATCAAGGCAATCTACGACCAGAAGGTTGACGTTGCCAAGGGTTACTACGGCGTTATGGAAGTAACTGTTAAGGGCAAGGATAAGGTTCAGAGCTATTCAACATTCAGAGTTATCAAGGTTGATGGCGAATGGTGCGTATACTCAGGCGGTTTGAACTAATTGCTTGACAATTTAAATGAGAAAAAAGCAGGCCGATCGGTCTGCTTTTTTGTTTGAATTTATTGATAATGCAGAATAAGCTATTATTGTGTTGGTAATATAAAAGATAATGCCCTTTCTTAAAACAGAAAGGGCATTTATGTTTTGTTTGATAAGATTTAACCCACGTCCTGCTGTGCATCAGTGCGCTCGCGACTTAAATCGTAGCTTTGTATGCGAGAGTAGGAGGGCAACTTTGCGTTTACTTCCTCAACAATTTCCATTATGCGAGAACCTGTTTCCTGCGAGAAAATTTTAGCAAAAACGCAGTCATCTTTAATGTAAACAACAGCTGTTGAAATTTCGTCGTATTCATCAAGCAGCTTTTCAATTTTGTGCGGTGCAAGGTGCTTGCCGTTGCCTGCAATTACAATTCTGCTTATTCTTCCTAAAACGTAAAGTCTGTTGCTGCTGTCAAGTCTGCCGATATCGCCTGTGTGGAAGTATCCATCTTCATCGATAAACGTAACGCTTGATGAAAGGTTTTTGTAATATCCCTGAACGACTGATTCTCCTCTAAGGGCAATCTCACCGTATCCGTCGGCGTCGGGCTCGGATATCATGATTTCAAGACCTTCCATAACAACGCCGTTGGATTCGGCAAATTTATCTATCATATAGTCCATCGAAACGGGGCCCGATGCTTCAGTAAGCCCGTATACTTCCAACACGCGTACACCCATTTTGCAGTAAGAATCCTTCAGTTTTGCGGGAAGTTTTGCAGCAGAACAGATTATTGCACGCAGATTGCTGCCAAACATTTTCTGGAATTCATCAAAATAGCTTTCTGAGAAGAAAAGTCCTGGTTTTGCAAGCTTTTTGTTGTATTTTTCCATAAGCTTTTCGGGAATTGCATTCATAAACGTTTGCAAGAGAGAGGGGGTGGCAAGCACAAACGTGGGGTTTACCTCACGCAAGTCGGTTCCTATCCTTGCATCTGTTTTAGGCAGATAAAAGGGCACACCGTTAGCAAGGCAGTAAAGCATTGCCGAATATCCGAAAATGTGGTGCATATCAAGCGGACAATAGCAAATATCATTATCTTTAGCGTCAATTCTGCGGTCAATAAATTCGTGCGAGCAAAGTAAATTCCATGAAGTAAGAGGTACGCTTTTGGGGTGGCCTGCTGTACCGCTTGTTGAAATAATTTTGCAGATATTGTTAGCGGTTTTTTCAAAAAATTCGCTGTTGCCGTTTTTGGCTTCAAGCAGTTTTCTGCCACGGCGCAGAATATCTACAAAATCGTCATCAATGGATATGTATTTGAGATTTGCATATTTGCCTCTGATTTCTTCAATTACAGGTTCTGTCTTTTTTGAGTATATGATTGCGCTTACGCGTAGTTTGTCAAGAATTTCACAGATATCGAGTGCCATCCAATCCGAATCAACAGGAACACAGGTGCCCGAGTATGCCGTTACAGCAAGGTCTGCAACAATCCATTCGTACGAATTTTCTGCAAAAATCATAACCTTTTTGTGCTCCAAACCAAGCTCAATCAAGGTTTCAGCAGTTGCCTGCGCGTCCTTTTTCAGAGTTTTAAAACTGTGGCGCACAAATCTGTCGGTTTCTTTTTTTCTGCTGTATATAAATGGTTTATCTGAATATGCTTCGCTTGCCTTTATTAGCAAGTCGCTGATAGTTTCGGCGTATATCATTAATAGCACCTCCTGATAATACTTATTAAATATTGTTACTGAATAGTCATAGTCAATTTGCACTGCGTCTTTTAAAACTATAACAAAATTTTAGCTAAAATGCCATTGAAAAAGTGTTAACACATATTAAAGATTTGTTAATTTAGCTTGTGTTGGTTACAAAAAGATAAAATATAGGCAAAGTGCACAAATTGATACCGAATTTTTGTACGAACAGAAAAAACGGAAATTCTTGACACAGCGATACAATATATAGTATAATGAATGTGTATTATTGTAATCGTTATCAGAAAACGACAAAATCACAACAATTAATCAGGAGGAATCAGCATGAAACTCAAAAAGTTGCTTGCAGGCTTTGTTGCCGTTGTAATCGGTTCGTCATGCACACTTGCTGCGGCTGCTGCCGGTACGGTATCAAACAGTCAGCCGTTGGAAGGCCAGGAATCATGGACAACCGGCGATAATATCTACTGCGAGCTTATCACACAAAGACTGGAGCCCGCGGATGCTCTCAACGTTTACGAAATCCAAATCGATATCGTAGCAACTGAACTTACCACCAACGTTAACGGCGCTGCAGGTGAGGTTTATATTTCAGATAACTGGAGCGAATCTGCAAGCTGTATGTTTGGTCCCGATGGCTATGCCGATAAGGTAGGTGTGGACGGATACATCTCATCGGTAACAACAGGTACGGGTCTTAACACGCTTTCGTTTGAAAAGCTTGACAATTCCGCATTCTTTACTTCCGAAGCAGCAGGCGGTACATATTTCCAGCTTACTGCATGGGATGGAACTTTCAGCGTAGACGCAGTACGCTACTACGATGCAAGCGGTAATCTTCTTAACCGTGAAGAAGGTAAGGTTGCTGCAACGGATAACTGCAACGTAGTTATGGATATTGATGATACATACACACTCGATGTTTCGGGTGTTCCCGCAACGGATACAATCATTGGTATTATGCTCAATGTTTCTGCATTGTCCACAACAGATGCTGATGGCTGGTCATGGGGCGGCGGCGGTGTTCAGTTTACAACAGGCGGCGACACCACCGAGTTTACTTACGAAATTGAATGGTCAGGTCTTTCCAACACAGCACAAAGCATTTACATTCAGTTTACGGATGAAATCATTGCTGAAAGACTTTATTCCGACCTTATCCAGATTTGCTACTATTACGGCAGCGGCGATGGATCTTTCACACTTGAAAGTGTTGATATCTACACAAGAGCAGGAGAAGCTGTTATTGGTGATGTTGATATTGACGGCAAAAGAACTACAAATGATGTTATGTGCATTTCAAGACACGTTCTCGGTCTTCTCGCACTCAGCAGTGACGTTATCGCAGCAGCAGATATCAACACAGATGCACTTGTAAACGTTGTTGATGTTCTTGGCTTGCGCAGAGATGTTACAGGTATAAGAGATCTTGATGCTGTTAATTTTGCAGGCTCCGCACTTGAATTTGTTGAAAATATGGGCTTTGGTTGGAACCTTGGTAACTCCTTCGACAGCTATTTCGAAGGTTCAGGCACAGCCGGCGAAACAGGCTGGGGCAACCCCATTGTTACACAAGAACTTATCCAGGCAGTTAAGGGCTACGGCTTCTCAACAATCCGTATTCCTGTAACCTGGATGGAACACATGGAATCCGATGGCACAATCCAGACAACATGGATGCAGAGAGTTAACACGGTTGTTGACTATGCTATCGACGAAGGTATGTATGTAATTCTCAATACTCACTGGGATGGTAACGAAACCAGCGAAACATGGATTACAAAGTACGGCAGCGATTCTTCCGTTCTTACAAAGTTTGAATATGTTTGGGAACAGATTGGTACAAACTTCAAGAATTATGATGAACACCTTATTCTTGAAGGTATGAACGAAATTGGCTTTAAGGATGTTTACAATTCACAGGGTGCAGCAGCTGCTTACAGACTTCTTAACAACCTCAACACAGCATTTGTTGATACAGTTAGAGCACAGGGCGGCTGGAACGCAGAAAGATTGCTCCTTATCTCCGGTTACTATACAGATATCAACGAAACCTGCTCAATGCTTCAGTATGTAACTCTTCCCGATGATGACTTCATCGCAATGTCAGTTCACTACTACACACCTTACCAGTTCTGCACTGAAGGTTCACAAACAGTTTGGTATGGTTCTGATACAACAACATTGCAGACACAGTTTGCTAAGATGAATACAAACTTTGTTTCAAAGGGTATTCCCGTAATCGTTGGTGAATATGGCTACGGCGCAGGCTGTCAGGCATCTTCAGTATGCACAATGGTTGACGTTCTTCTTACAGAAGCTGAAAAGTACGGCATGTGCGCATGCATTTGGGACCAGGGTCAAGGCAACCCCGTAATCGAGCGTACAAGCGGCAACTACAATATGTCAGTAAGCGGTCTTGCTAATGTATTTGCAAGCCACGCAAACTAAAGTTTTTACTAATAACAGCTCATTGTAAAACAGATAAAACCCCACAGTTTTTATTAAACTGTGGGGTTTGTTTTGTTTGCACTTCATCGAAGTTTAAAATAATTAAAGTTCCATACGTACAAGATATTCAGTTGTGTCTTCTTCTAACTTTTTTGTTTTTGTCAGATTAAACCCATGTTTTTTATAAAATTCTATTGCGCGCGTATTCTTTTCCAATGCCCATAAGTGATTTGCACCGCAATGCTTTACTGCATAATTCAACAGCTTTTCGCCTATTCCGTTTGAGTGCAAAACCGGTTCAACAAACAAACGCTTTATTTCATTGGCGGATAGTTGCACAACGCCTTTAACCGCTCCGTCATCATATAAATACGTGTTTTTCAGCAATTTGTCGTTAAGATATTCATCAGCTATTCTTAAAACCTGCATTTCATTAAAGTAGTAATCATCGCTTTTGAATATTGGGTAAAAGCTTAAACGATAATTAAACACAATAATTTCTGCAATTCTGTACGCATCGTCTTTTGTAGCTTGTCTAATATTTTCCATTTCTGCTCTTTCTTGTATCATTCGCTGTGTTCTTTAAAGTATTGCAGATATTCATCGGCAAGACTTTTTGCTTCCTCGTATGAAGACAGTGTGTAGCAGCGTGCTCTGAATTTTGCCGCGCCAACCGAGTTTTTTATGTACCATGCAGCGTGTTTTCTTGCTTCGTGCATACCCTTGTGCTCGCCCTTAAATTCTATAATTTTTGCAAAGTGGTAAAGCATTGTGTTTAAACGCTGCTCAAGTGTAGGTTCGGTGTATTCAACCGAGTTCACAGCCTTGTCTATGCTCTCAAAGATCCAAGGATTTCCATAACTGCCTCTTGCAACCATAACCAAATCGCAGCCTGTTTGCTTGTACATTTCAAGGCAGTCATCTGCTGTTTGAACATCACCGTTGCCAATAACGGGTATTTTAACCGCATTTTTAACATCTCGTATAACTGACCAGTCAGCCCTGCCGGAGTACATTTGCTTTTTTGTGCGTCCGTGTACAGCGATTGCATCAACGCCCGCGTTTTCGAGTGTTTTTGCCATTTTAACCGCATTTATGCTGTTTTCGTCCCAACCGGAACGGATTTTTGCCGTAATTGGTGTATCTACAGCGTTTTTGCACGCTTCAACTATTTTTGCCGCAAGTGCTGTGTTTTTCATCAAAGCACTGCCGCAGCCGTTGCCTGCTACCTTAGGCACGGGGCAGCCCATGTTGATATCTATGATATCGGGTTCAAATTCCTGAACAATTTTTGCTGCCAGAGCCATGGTTTGCGGTTCGCTGCCGAAAAGCTGCAATGCAAAGGGACGTTCAGCGGGCAAAATTTTGCAAAGCTCGCGCGTTTTTTTATCCATGTAGGTAATAGCTTTTGCCGATACCATTTCACTGTATACAAGCGCCGCACCAAATTCCTTGTTTAAAAGTCTGTAAGCTGTATCAGATACAGACGCCATGGGAGCAAGCACGGCGGTTTTTTTTATTTTAACGTTTCCTATATTGATGTATTCTGTCATAAAAAATCACCCAAAAATATTTTATCATAAAATTTGATTTATGTATAGCCTTTTTTGCAACAATTTGGTATAATAACAGTAGTGATTTAAATTTGAAACAGACAGGAGAAATCTTGATGAGAATATTGGCAATTGATGGCAACAGCATATTAAACCGTGCGTTTTACGGCGTAAAACCGCTTAGCAATAAAAAGGGTGTTTATACCAATGCCATTTTTGGTTTTATGAATATCTGCATGAAAAACATTGCGGCAATAAAGCCCGATTGCACTGCTGTTGCGTTTGATTTGCCCGCCCCTACTTTTCGCCACAAAGCAAATGTCGATTATAAGGCAAACCGTAAAGGTATGCCCGATGAGCTTGCGCAGCAGTTGCCGCTTGTAAAGGAGCTTTTAAAAACTTTGGGCTTTTGCGTGCTTGAGTGCGAAGGCTTTGAAGCCGATGATATTTTGGGCACAATTTCACGCATTTTTTCGCAAAGCGGAAATGAATGTGCGGTTCTTAGCGGCGATAGAGATAATCTTCAGCTTATAGATGATAAGGTTACCGTATATCTTGCAGGCACTAAGGAAACAAAAGTATATGACGAGGCAAAATTTGTTGAAGATTATGGCTTTGCGCCCATAAATCTTATTGATTTGAAAGCGCTTATGGGAGATAGTTCCGATAATATCAAGGGCGTTGCAGGTGTGGGCGAAAAAACTGCCACTGCATTGATTAAAGAGCATACAACAATTGAAAACTTATACGAAAACCTTGAAAACGCAAAGGTTAGTCCGTCGATAAGATTAAAGCTTGAAAACGGCAAACAAAGCGCATTTGAGAGCAAATGGCTTGCAACAATCAGTAAGCAGGCGCCCATAAGCGAGGATTTGAGCTTTTACGCTCAAAAAATGCGTGACGAAAAGGCTGCTGCAAAACTTTTGACAGAGCTTGAAATGTTCAAGCTGATGGAAAAACTTGATATCTCTCCCGATTTTTCGGCTGATTTGAGCGATAGCGCAGCAGAGAATGTTTCAACGGAAAGGTTAGAAGCTCCCATTCTGGAAAGCGTTAAGAACAATATAGAAAAGCTTGATTTTACGCAGAAATTCGGTTTACAGCAAACAGAAAACGGTTTTTATATCTGCCAGAATAATACTGTATTTGATATTGACGATGAAAAGCTGATGACAAAGGTTTTGCAAAATTGCGCAAATGCCTGTGTTTTCGGTGCAAAAAAGCTGTATCGCTATGCGTTTGAGCATGGCTTTGAGGCGCAAAATGTGTATCTTGATGCTGAAATATGCGCATATCTTTTAAAATCGGCACCCGTAAACAGCGGCGTGTTAGAACTTTGCGCTGAATTTTCGTGCAATTATTTTGAACAAGAGCACGGCGATTTTGCTGATGTTTACGCTGTTTTTGGACTGTGTGAGTGTTTGTTGAAAAAAATCAGCGAATGTTCAATGGAAAAACTGCTGTTTGAAATTGAACAGCCGCTCACAAAGGTGCTTGCTTCAATGGAACATATCGGCATAAGCGTAAACAAGCAGGGCGTTGCAGATTTTGGACAGATGCTAAAATCACGCATAGTGCAGATTGAACAGGAAGTGTACGAAATTGCAGGCGAAAAGTTTAACATTGCATCACCAAAACAGCTTGGCGAAATTTTGTTTGATAAGCTCAGTCTGCCCTACGGCAAAAAGACCAAAACGGGTTATTCAACCAATGCTGAGGTGCTTGAAAAATTGGTGAACCGTCATCCCATAGTGCCGCTTGTGCTGGAATATCGACAGCTGACAAAGCTTAATTCAACTTATGTTGATGGTTTGCTTAAAACTGTAAGCGATGATGGCAGAATACACACAAATTTCAAGCAAACCGAAACAAGAACGGGCAGAATTTCTTCAACCGAGCCTAATATGCAGAATATTCCCGTGCGCACTGAACTTGGCAGACAAATGCGCAAATTTTTTGAAAGCACAGATGGTAAAATCCTGCTTGACGCCGATTATAGCCAGATTGAACTGCGTCTTTTGGCGCATATCTGCGGCGATGAAAATATGAAAAAAGCTTTTGTTGACGGCGCCGATATACACAAAGCAACCGCCGCACAGGTTTTTGATATGCCTTTGATGATGGTTACAAAGGAAATGCGAAGTGCCGCAAAGGCCGTAAACTTTGGTATTATCTATGGAATAGGTGCGTTTTCGCTTGCAAAGGATATCGGCGTTTCGGTATCACAGGCAGATAAATATATCAAGGATTATCTTGAAAATTACCCAAAAATCAAGCAATATATGGATATAACGGTTGAAAACGCAATTGCAAACGGATATATTACAACAATGTTCGGCAGAAGACGCTATATACCTGAAATTGCCGCTTCTAACAAGAATATTCAGGCGTTTGGCAAGCGTGCGGCGATGAATGCACCCATTCAGGGTTCTGCGGCGGATATCATCAAAATTGCAATGGTGAATATTTATAATAGGTTAAAATCAGAAAATCTTGATGCAAAAATTGTTTTGCAGGTGCATGATGAGCTGATTATAGAGTCAAGCACTGAGCACAGCGAAAGGGCGGCTGCTGTATTGTCTGAAGAAATGTGCCGTGCCGCCAAGCTTAGTGTGCCTCTTGTTGCCGATGTAAACATGGGTAAAACCTGGTTTGAAGCTAAAGATTAAACAGCTGTATGTTGTCGCAATTTTGCGGATTTGCAGATATTTTTGGCATACGTTGCTTAAAATTTGCAATTGTTTTTATAAAATACTTGTAAAAGACTAAATTTTGTGCTATTATATAAATGATTATAATTATTTGAAAAGGTAATTTGATTTTATATATGAACACTAACGATAAAACACTAAGCCCGATGATTATAACGGGTAAGAATGCGGTTATGGAAGCGTTAAAGTCCGATATGACCGTGGATACGGTTTATGTATCACCGGGTAAGGATTTGGGCGCACTGATAAGACTTGCAAAGGAAAAAGGTGCAGTTGTTAAAGATGTTGATGCTGCCAAGCTGGCGCAGATAGCCGGCGGAAAGCACGCGCAGGGCGTAGCTGCACAAATAAGCAGCACAGCTTACTGCACTGTTGAAGATATCCTCGAAATATCAAAGAAAAAGGGTACATCTCCCTTTATCGTTATATGTGATGAAATTGAAGACCCCCATAATTTAGGCGCTATTATCAGAACGGCGGAATCCGCAGGGGCAGATGGTATCATCATACCAAAACGGCGCAGTGCGTCGCTTAATTTAACCGTACATAAAACCTCGGCGGGTGCGGCGAGCTATTTGTCGGTTGCAAGGGTTGCAAATCTGCCAAGCGCTATTGAAACATTAAAGAAAAACGGCGTGTGGGTTTACGGAGCGGATATGGACGGAGACTTGTGCTATGATACGGATTTAAAAGGCGCAGTTGCACTTGTTATCGGTTCCGAAGGCTTTGGCATGGGCAGACTTGTAAAAGAAAAATGCGATGGCATTGTAAGTATACCGATGAACGGCAAAATCAACTCGCTCAACGCATCGGTTGCCGCAGGTGTACTTATTTATGAAACAGTTAGACAAAGACTTGAAAAATAAAATGAAAGGATTAGCGTGATGTCGAAAGACTTATTTTCAATTGACGATATTTTAAATGAATATCCCAAAAACAGCACGAAGAGCGATAGGCTCAAATCCTTTGATTTGGACGAGCTTTTAGCCGGCTCTTCGGCTGAAAAAAATATTACGGTAAAGGCTGTTGCAAAACAGCCCGAGGCTGAAACCGTAAAACCCAGGGCTGTATCTGATGATGATTTGATGGCCGCTTTGGGCGAAACAGAACAACCAAAAGCAATTTCAGAACCTAAAAAGGTGTATGCTACGGCGGAAATAAAAAAAGTTACGCCGCAGAAACCTACCGAACGCAGCTTCGCCGATTCTGGCGATGAAAGGAGCGTTGCGTTAAAAAAAGACCTGCCGAAACCGATGGAAACAGCCGGCCAGAGCGTTCAGACGACGAGCGAGTCGGCAGAAGGACAACAGTTCAAGTCTACGGAAAACGAGCTGAAGGCCAACACGGTTTCGGCGAAAGATGCGATAAACAACCCGTCGTCAGAAGAACACATACAGACATCGCCCAGCGAGGCGGCTCCAAAAAAGTGGGAACCGTCAAAGTTGTCAAAAGGTCTGAAAAGGGCTGAAGCACAAAGCAGTCAGACTCAAATGTATGAAGCTCTCAGCAAGGAGCGGCCCGCAAAACCGCCCGAACCTGTTGAGCGTAAAAAGGTTGCAGATGTTGAACTTAACATCAAAAAGAAGGTTAAACCCTTTACCGGTCAGATTGTTATTGACGAAAATGCTACCGAGGAAGAAAAACGCAAGGCGCTTGAAGAACGCCGTAAGCTGAAAATATCCCAATTTCTGCTTGATAAAGAAAACAATTCTGATGAAAATTCGGAAGAAACAGCAGAAACCGAGGAGTATAAACGCGTTGAAGATGCACCGGCCTTTTGGGCAGAAATAGGCGAAATAAGAGGCACCATCATCATCAGGTTAATCGTTCTCGTAGTTTTAGGTATTATCAGCGCTTATGCAACTGTTGCTACCGATTATGGTTTCAGTATCATCGGTCTAGGCGGCGGTGAATCACAGCAGACAAATTACATCTTCTTGCAGTCTGCATTGTGTATGCTTGCACTGTTTGTAAGCTATTCTTCTGTTGCAAGCGGTATAAAAAAGCTCACACAGATGAAATCCGATGTGGATAGCCTTACGGCAGTCGTAGGCATTTCGGCACTTGTAAGTGCAATTATGTTCAGTTTCCGCAATTATCCGCTGATAAACGGCTTAACGCATATTTACATAAACGTTGCAATTTTTGCATTGCTTTTCAATGCGTTCGGCAAATTGCTTATAATAAACCGCGTTGCACAGAATTTTCGTTTTATCACGGGTGATAGCCAACGCCACGCACTGACATTCGTTGCCAGCGAAGAAAGGGCAGGCCAAATCACACGCGGCGCTTTAACTGATATACCCGCACTTGTTACAATGCGTCAGGCAGATTTTATTGATGATTTTAAAAAGCACTCATATTCTTCCGATATAAGCGATAAATTTTGCAAGTATTTCGTGCCGGGTGCAATGGGCGTTTCATTGCTTGCCGCAATTATATCATGCTTTTCAAGCTCCGTGCTTATGCAAGATAAATTTTATGTTGCGCTTTCTGTTTTTGCAATGAGCATGAGTTCGATGGCGTGTTTTGCGTTGCCTTTTGTGGTTAATATGCCCCTTGGCGATGCAACCAAAAAGCTCACGCAATCTTCAGGTGCTTTGCTCGGATATCAGAGCGTTGATGATTTTGCCGAAACAAATTCAATCATGATAGATGCGTCAAAGCTGTTCCCGCAGGGTACGGTAAGCCTGCACGCTATCAAGGTTTTTTCTGATACAAAAATCGATGAAGCCATTATTGAAGCGGCAAGCCTTACAAGTCAGGCAGACAGTATCTTAAAGCATATGTTCTATGATGTTATCGTCGGCAAAACAGAAATGCTAAGTCCAGTTGAAAACTATGTTTATGAAGATTCTATGGGACTTTGCGGCTGGATAAATAACCGCCGTATTCTGCTTGGTAACCGTGAGCTGATGATGAACCACAGCGTTGAAGGTATACCTTCAAAAGCAAAGGAAATGGAATATACCGATAAGAATAAATCTGCGGTTTATCTTTCCGTTTCGGGCAATCTTGCAGCATTGTTCATTGTTGAAATTAACGCCAGCCTTGATGTGAAAAAATGGCTGCGCCGTTTGTGCCGCGAAGATGTTTGCGTGGTGTTGCGCTGTGTGGATTCCACGCTTTCCGTTTCAAAACTATCAGAAATATTTGATATACCCGAAGATATGCTTAAGATCATGCCTTTCAGAATGCATAAGGTTTTTGAAGAAGAAACCGATTATGCGCCTCGTTTTAGTTCGGGTATGGTTTGCTCCGGCAGATTTTCTTCAATGTCCTCTTTAATTATCAATGCAAAGCGCATTAAAAAGACAGCGCTTATGGGCTTGGTTATTCAGATATCAGGCGCACTGCTTGGTGCGGTGCTTTGCTTGCTGTTTGTAATAATGGGTAAGTTTTCACAAATAAACGCTACAATGTTTTTGCTGTATAATCTCATCTGGGCGGTGCTTTCGTTCCTGATGATAACATTGCGCAAGCATTAATCGAAGAATTATCCCTTCCGAATTGATTTTTTCGGAAGGGATTTTGCATTTTAACGCAGAAAATATGTTGACAATAATGCAGGTTTTGTAGTAAAATAAATACGATTGCAAATATTTTTGCAGTGTAGAACAAAAACTATCGGAAGGAGAGCATTTTTTTGGAACAGAAAAAGAGAATAGAAGTAAAAATCAAATCCTACGATTTACCGCCCGATGCCTCTGAAACTGCCGTAAAGAAAGAAGAAACAGCGGCAAACAGCGTGCAGAATAATCATGCGGTTAACAGCCAAAGCGTTGAAAAGAAAAAGTTTGTTGTAAATATTAAAGATTATGACGAATTTAGCGGGCCCGCGGCTGAAAGCGTTGAAAGCCGTCATGTAAAGGCTCAAAAAGTTTCGGCAAAACCTGCCTCAAAGCCTTACGAGCTTGAAGATACCGTTGCACGAATTATTCGAGAGGTTGACGAAAATAAAGAGAAAAAAGAACAGCCTGATGATAACACATCGCAGGAGCAGGAAGCTTTAGCGGCACCCGTTGCAGCTTTGCCCGACGAAAACTTGCCAAAAGCAACGGAAATTGAAACGGACAGCAAGACGAAAACACCAAAAAAGGCAGATAAAGAAACTCCCAAAAAGTTAAACACTGCCAAAACATCGGATAAAAAGAAAACATCGAAGAAAAAGAAAAAATACGAGCCTAAAAGTCCCGTTGCGAGATTTTTCAAAAAGTTTATCCCATGGGCAGGCGACAGCGCAGGCGAAACAATTCGCAAAATGGTGCTTATTACTGCGTTTATAATCGCAGTGGCTTGCGTTTATATTATAGTTAAATACTACGCAAGCAGTACCAATTCAAAGGAAAAAAACGATAACCTTACGAGTATGCACCAACAGCTTGAGGCTGAAAACGAAGATGTTTCGCAGCCGCAGGAACCGATAATCACCGACGATGAAGACTATATCCCGCCGATGATTAGAGAACAAATTCCTTTTTATGAAATGAATAACGATGTTGTCGGCTGGATTGAAATTGAAAATACCCGTGTTAATTTGCCGATTTTGCAAGGCGAAACCAACGATGAATATCACAGCTCGGATATTAATGGAAAACCCGATGAATACGGTTGTATTTATATCGACTACCGATGCAGATTTACGCATAATGAGCAGTCCGATAATTTGGTGGTTTATGGGCATGATACAAAAACCGACTCCATGTTCGGCGACCTTGACCAATACAAACCCGGTTTCGGCACAATAAGATTTTTGAAGGAACACCCCGTTATTAAGCTTGATAGTAACTATTATCGTTCAGAATATGTTATTTTTGCCGTTATTATTACCAATGCTCTTGAAAAAGACGGCGAAGTATGGCCTTATCATAATGAGATTGAATTTACCGATGAGCTTGATTTTCAAACGTTTATAAGCAATGCCAAAAAGCGTTCCATGTATGATACGGGCATTGATATTGAATATGGCGAAAAGCTTGTTACACTCTCCACCTGTGCAACCGATTTTGAAGATTCCAGATTGGTTGTTATAGCAAGGGAATTGCGTGATGGCGAAACGGGTTACGATTATATAGATAATTACGAATATAACGAAAACCCGCTTTATCCTGATACATGGTACAGATATCGCGGCGGAAAATATGATGATACCGATACAAGATACGATATCGAAACGCTTTATCCGCAGAACTGAAATAATATATTAAACTAAACAAAGGACAAAATAACAATGGCAAATGCAGATTTTATTCCCGTACTTTTGGGCAGTGACGTTAACGTTTACGGTATGGCAAGGTCGTTTCATGAAGAATACGGCTTAAAGTCATACGCTATTGGCAAAGGCAGGCTTACCGCAACAATGGACAGCAAAATTGTATCCGTTGAAATTGTTGAGCCCGAATTGGAAAACGATGAGGTTTTTGTAAAAACCCTTACAGATTTTGCTAAAAGATTTGAAGGCAAAACACTTTTGCTTGTACCTTGCGGCGATAATTATATAAAGCTTTTGGTTCGCAACCAAGATAAATTAAGGGATATTTATCGTTTTGAATGTATCAGCGAAGAGTTGCTGATGCGCCTTTCTATTAAAGAGAGCTTTTATAAAGTGTGTGAAGAGTTTGGTTTTGAATTTCCCAAAACCACATCCTGCACAGCCCAGGATTATAAAACTGTTGAATTGCCGTTTGATTTTCCCGTTATAATCAAGCCTTCCAACAGTGTGGCATACTGGAACTGCCGTTTTGAGCACAAGAAAAAAGTTTTTGTGGCTGAAAACAAGCAGGAATTTGATGCCATTTTAAACGCAATTTACGGCTCAAGCTATCAGGATACGTTGATTATTCAGGAATATATTCCCGGTCCCGATAGTCAGATGCGTGTTATGAACTGCTACTGCGGCAGTGATAAAAAGGTAAGATTGATATCTTTAGGTAACGCTTTGCTTGAAGAACATACGCCCGAAGGTATTGGCTCGTATGCGGCAATTATCAATGGCTATGATAAAGAACTTGCTGACAGAATGAAGAATTTTCTTGAAAGCATTGGCTATATCGGCTTTGCCAATTTTGATATGAAACTTGACAGCCGTGATGGAAAATACAAGCTGTTTGAGATGAATTTGCGCCAGGGAAGAAGTAGCTTTTTTGTTACTGCAGGCGGCTACAACCTCGCAAAATACCTTGCTGATGACGTTATCTACGGCAAAAAGTATGATACAGTTATTGCAGATAAAAAGGTATTGTGGACGATTATTCCCAAAAGCGTTATTTTTAAATATGTAAGTGACGAAAGCGTTAAAGCGGAAGCTAAGGAGCTTATCAAGCAGGGCAAATTCTGCCGTTCGCTTTACTATTCAAAGGATAAGGGCTTTATGCGTACCGTGCGCTATATTTTAAATCAGATGAATTATATCAAGAAATATAAAGAAAGCTTTGGAAACAAGGGCTTAAGATGATGAACAACACAAAAACTCTCGGTGTTATAGGCGGTTTGGGCCCGCTTGCGACTGCATATTTTTTAGAGCTTTTCACAAAAATCAACGATGTTGAAGCAGACCAGCAGCACCCCGATTCCATTGTTATCAGCCGACCGCAAACACCCGACAGAACAGCGTATCTTCTTGGCAAATGTGAAGATTCACCCTTGCCGTTTCTGCAAAAAACTGCAAAACAGCTTGAAATGCTTGATTGCTGCTGCCTTGCCATGCCGTGCATAACGGCACATAGCTTTCACGAGGAAATTCAAAGCCAAATTTCAATACCGCTTTTGAATATTGTGGAAGAAACCGCATTGCAGCTAAGCGAAGCAGGCGTAAAAACTGCAGGCATAATGGCAACCGACGGCACGCTCAAAACACAGCTTTTTCAAAAAGCATTGGAAAAACACGGCATACAAGCCGTTGTGCCCGATGAGCGTGAGCAGGGTTACGTTATGTCGGTTATTTATGATGATGTAAAAACAGGCATTGCACCGAATATGGAAAAATTCGGAGCGGCGGCTTATAATCTGCGTTCCAAAGGTGCGCAGTGCAATATTTTGGGTTGTACTGAATTATCGCTTGTAAAACGTGGCAATGTTATCGGCGCAGGATATATTGACGCTATGGAAGCGTTGGCTCGTAAATCGCTGTTGATGTGCGGCGGCACAATTAAGGACGGCTACAAGAGATTGGCAACAATTTTGTGCGAATAAAATTAAATTTTCAGCAAAGACGGATTGGAGATTGATATGTGCGGATTTACCGGATTTATCGTTACAGATATAAAAAGAGATAATCATTCGATAATCAAAAAAATGTCGGATAGAATTATTCACCGCGGGCCTGATATGGATGACTATTTTGTTGATGATAACTGTGCCCTTGGTTTTCGTCGTTTAAGCATTATCGACCTTGAAGGCGGCAAACAGCCAATGACTAACGAGGACGATTCCAAAGTGCTTGTTTTTAACGGCGAAATTTATAATTTCAAGATTTTAAGAAAAGAACTTGAAGGCTTTGGGCATATCTTCAAAACTAACGCAGATAGCGAAGTCCTGTTGCATGGATATGAGCAATGGGGCGAAGGTCTGCTGCAAAAATTAAGAGGTATGTATGCCTTTGTTATTTGGGATAAAAACACAAAGGAGCTTTTCGGCGCGCGTGATATCTTCGGAATTAAGCCGTTTTATTACTACAACGGTAATAATAGCTTTATGTTCGGTTCCGAGATAAAGAGCTTTCTCGATCACCCCGATTTTGTGAAAGAGGTTAACGAGGAACGCCTGCCTGAATATATGTGTTTTGAGTATATCCCCAACGAAGAAACCATGTTCCGCAATGTTTTCAAGCTTCTGGGCGGTCATTGCTTTAAATGGCGCAATGGAGAAATGAAAATTTCCAAATATTACGATATAAAATATAATATCGACAACACCAAAACTCAGGAACAGTGGGAAGAACTTATCGCACAGGAATTTACCAAGTCCGTTGAAGCGCATAAAATCAGCGACGTTGAGGTTGGTTGCTTCCTTTCCAGCGGTATAGATTCAAGCTATGTTGTAAAAGAGGTTTCCAAGGTAACCAAAGACGTAAAAACGTTTTCGGTTGGTTATGCCGAAGAAAAATACAGCGAACTTTCCTATGCGCAGGAATTTTCCATGACAGTAGGCGTGCCTAATATATCAAATAAGGTTAGCGCTGATGAATATTTTGAATATTCGCCCATTATACAGTATTATATGGACGAGCCGCTGCCCAATCCTTCCGAAGTGCCGCTATTCTTTTTGGCACAAAATGCCGCAAAATATGTAAAGGTTGTCCTCTCGGGTGAGGGCGCAGATGAACTTTTCGGCGGCTATCCCATGTACCTTGCAGGTATGCATTTTCACAATTACTGCAAGCGTGTGCCCAAAGTCATCCGCAAGTGCATAAGCGGTGTTGCGGGCGTTATGCCCAAATTTAAGGGCAAACATTTTGCAACAGCGGGCGGACAGATGATATATCAGCGTTTTATGCGCAATAATTATGTTTATCACGCAGATGAACGTGCAAAATATCTTGCTAAAGATTTTAACGCTAAGGACCCGAGCGAATATACAAAGCCGTATTTTGATAAGGTAAGCCACCTTGATGAGCCCACGCAGTATCAGTATGTGGATATTCACACTTGGATGGCGTTTGATATTCTGCAAAAAGCTGATAGAATGAGCATGGCAAACTCACTGGAGCTTAGAGTGCCTTTTCTTGATAAGGAAATGCTTGAGCTTGCTTTGCAGCTGCCGACAGATTGCCGCGTTAAAGGCGATGTAACAAAGGTTGCGCTGCGCAGTGCTGCCGTTAAGCAAATACCCGAGCGCACGGCATTCAAGAAAAAACTTGGTTTTCCCGTGCCTTTGAACGATTGGCTCCGTCAGGATAAATACTACGGCATGGTAAAAGAAAAATTCGAAAGCGATATCTGTGAGAAATTCTTCAATAAGCAAGCCGCAATGCAGCTTCTTGAAGATCACAAAAACGGCAAGGCGTTGAATATGAAGAAAATCTGGACGATTTATACCTTTATTCTTTGGTACGAACAGTTCTTTGTATTGAACTAAAAAAGTTACAACGGTTACAAAAAACCAACTGTTTGGTGCGTTTGGCACAAAAAACAGTTGGTTATTTTGTTTAATTTAAACAATAAAAGTTTCAAAAAAATCACAGATTACGAAAAACTATTGCATTTTTAGCACTTTGGTGGTATATTGTGTACAAGACAAAAGAACAATGTTTCTTATGTTCATTTTGATACTTTTATGTTTGTTTTTGCGCTGTTTTTGTTATCAAATTGTAATAATTAATGGCAATTTACACAAAATTTTGAACAAAAAATTGTGCATAACGTTCTAAAAAAATTAAAATCGCATAAAAGCATTGACTTTTTTGGCTTGGTACGCTATTATAAACGTACTAAAGTGATTTTTGCGCCATGTTTTACATATACGTAATTTGTGGATTTAAAATGCAATAATCACTAAATTTAAAACCGCTGTATTTAATATACAGCACCTAATTTTAAGGAGGAAATTTACAATGAGCACACTTAAGAGAACACTTGCTCTCCTTTCTGCTCTCGCTATCACATCTGTATCTTTTGCAGCTTGCGGCGGCGACGAAGAGAGCACAAGCGGTTCAACTAGCACACCTGCATCTACATCTGATGCTGCTTCCACATCTGAAGGTGAATCTTCTGCACCTGCTTCAGATAGCGAAAGCACACCTGAAGAAATGCCCGAAGGCGTTACACTTTCTACAGACACTATCGACTACGTAGAAGAAGAAGGCACACTTACAATCCTTACATGGACACCTGACGATGCTCAGCCCATGATCGATCAGTACAAGGCTTCTTCCGGCAACGAAAACGTTGAGTACGTTCGTCAGGGTGACGGCGGCGGCGCTGCTGCTGGTCTCTATCCTGAGTTCCTTCTCGGCGGTAACGAAGTTGACGTATTCATGGCTGAAGCTGACTGGATTCTTGACTTCGCTAACAGCGAATATGCTAAGCCCCTCTCCGAAGTAGGCATCACTGTTGATGATCTTGCTAACTGCTACGATTACACAGTATCCATCGGTATGAACGGCGATGAGCTCTATGCTGCTTCTTGGCAGGCTTGCGCTGGCGGTTTCGTATACAACAACGCTCTTGCTGAAGAGTACCTTGGTGTTACATCCGGCGATGCTATGCAGGAAAAGATCAGCACATGGGATGGCTTCAAGGCTACAGCTGCTGAACTCGACGAAGCTTCCGGCGGCACAGTAGATATCTGCGCTTCTCTCGGTGGTTTGTGGCAGGTTTACGCTGCTAACAGAACAGAAGCTTGGGTTACATCTGACAACAAGCTCAACGTTGCTGAAGCAGAAGGTTTCGTAACTCTTGCTAAGGAACTCGTTGACAACGGTTATGTTGACGGTACAGTAACACAGTGGAACGACGGTTGGTACGCTCAGGGTACAACAGGCGCTGCTCTCGGTTACTTCGGTTCTACATGGTGCCTCAAGGAAGTTGGCGGACAGCTCGCTTCTTGGCAGGGTGAAACAGGTGACTGGACACTCGTTAACGGACCTCAGGCATTCTGCTGGGGCGGTACATGGCTCCTCGTTGCTAACCAGTGCAACAACATGGGCATGGCTGGCGACTTCATCAAGACATTCTGCGTAAACGAGCAGGAAATCTACAAGTACGCTACAACAGTTAAGGATTTCGTAAACAACAAGAACGTTATGACATACATCCTCGAAAACGATGATACTCAGAACGCTCTTCTCGGTGGTCAGAACCACTTCGAAGTTCTTTATGATTCTGCTGCTGGTATCGACATGGATGGCCTTATCACAGATAAGGACGCTAAGATCAAGTCTGCATTCCTTACAGCTGTAACAAGCTATGTAAACGGCGAAGCTGACGATTGGTCCGAGCCTTTCCAGGATGCAGTTGCTGAAATCTATCCTGACGAACTCGTTTGGGAATAATCAGTTAACTACTACTTGTATTAAAGCTTAATTTAATACCATAAACAATGTAGCCTGCGGAGCTTTTATGCTCCGCGGGCATATATTGACAACAGCATTATTTTGAGAGGGTGTGTTAAAGTGGCATCAAAGTCGCTCGGCAACGCAAAATATGTTAACTATTCCAAATATGGTTACATGTTTATTGCGCCGTTTTTTATTTGTTATTTTTTATTTGCATTAATACCTATCGTTCAAGTATTTATTATGGCAATGGGAACAAACTTGTCCGAGAATATTCTTATTAACGGACAAGAATTCGATGGTTTCGAAAACTTTGATAAAATCCTATTTGCCGATGTCAGACCGTGGAAAGCAACCAAGGATGCATTTTTTAACGCTATTAAAAATACTTGTATCCTTTGGATTGGTAACTTTATTCCCCAGATTTTACTTTCGCTTCTTCTTGCGGTTTGGTTTACAGATTCAAAAGTTAAAATTGCCGGTAAGGGTGTTTTCAAAACAATTGTTTATATGCCCAACATTATCACAGCAGCTTCTGTAGGTGCACTGTTCATCAGTATCTTTAGTAAGGATACTTTCTGTGCTGCTAACCAGATTCTTCTTAAACTCGGTATGGATACTGTTGACTTTATCTCAATTTCTGGCGGTTTCCTTAACACAGGTAATGCTGTTAGAATGGTTTGGTTCATTCAGTGCTGGATGTGGTTTGGTAATACAACCCTTATGCTTATGTCCGGTATTATGGGTATTAGTGAGTCCTTGTTTGAAGCTGCCGATATCGACGGTGCAAACTCAAAGCAGGTATTCTTCAGAATTACTCTGCCCCTTCTCAGACCTATGATGCTTTATACCCTTGTAACCTCCATGATTGGTGGTTTGCAGATGTATGATATTCCTGTACTTTACACAAACAGCCAAGAAGGCGCTCCTGTTGAAACACTTGAAACTATTACATATCTTATTTCTAAGAACTATAAGAACTACAAGTACGGTATTTCAGGCGCTATTTCCGTTCTCCTCTTTATAATCACTGCTATTCTCGGTTCTGTTATCTTCTTTATGTATAGAGATAAAGACGAGATTAGAAAGAAAAAACAGCTCAAGAAGCTTAGAGCACAAGCTAAAGCAAGAGCTAAGGGATTGGGGGATTTCGGCATATGAGTATGAAAAGTATGTATGGAGATAACTCCAAGAGCTACTCAGCTTCTAAGAGAGTTAAGTCCACTTTAATATTTATTTTCCTTGTTATTATTTCTTTGATTTGTATTTTGCCTATCTATTTCCTTGTTATCAACTCGACAAGATCTTCAATTGATATAGCTAGTATGGGTGTTTCACTTGTTCCTGGTAGTATCGAGGATTTTAAGGATAACTGGTATACACTTTTTGAAGGCAGATATAAAGAAACAATAGACATTGTTGAAGGTTTCAAAAACAGTGCTATCGTAACAATTACAAGTACTGTTCTCATGATTCTTGTTTCTTGCCTTACCGCTTACGGTATGGTTGTATATGATTTCAAGCTTAAGGCTGCATCCTATACATTTATCATTGCTGTAATGATGGTTCCTACAACAGTAACTGCAACAGGTTACTCCACAATGGTTTATGATGTAAACCACGTTCTCCGCAACATCACAGGCAACGAAGAACTCATGATCCACGGTGAACTCTGGACATTGATTCTTCCTTCAATTGCTGCTCCTGCAATCGTGTTCTTCATGCGTCAGTATATGAAGTCCACATTCCCGCTTGATCTCGTAGAAGCTGCTCGTATCGACGGTGCTAAGGAACTTAGAACTTTCGCTACAATTGCTCTCCCGATTATGAAGCCTGCTATTGCTACACAGTCAATTTTCGCTTTCGTTTCAAAGTGGAATGACCTCTACACAGCACAGATCCTTCTTTCCGGCGAAGACAGAACACTTCCTATGATGATTCAGTCCGTTAAGAACAACAAGCAGCAGAATGACGTTGGTCCTGCTTGGCTTGCAATTGCTCTTTCCGTTATTCCTATGGTTATTGCTTATATTATTCTTTCTAAGTTTATCATCGGTGGCGTTACTGCCGGCGGTGTAAAGGAATAATCACCATAATAAATCATTTAAAGACTGCGAGTTTATCGCAGTCTTTTTTTGTTTATAAGTGTAATATTAAACGCCGCATAAAATTCTTATGCGGCGTTGTTCTAGATATTTAGTTTTTGCAGTTTTTGCATTTACCGTAAAAAACAGTTTGAGATGGGTTAATTGTAAAATCGTGTTCTGCTAATACGTGCGAGTTTACTTCATTAAGATGCTCACATTCGATGTGGAAAAGTTTGCCGCAATCGGTGCATTTGCAGTGATAGTGCATTGCACAATCTTCGCATAGAATTAGCTGATAACAAGCGCTTGAGTTTGAATCGTGCGTATATTTGCGGATTTTATCCTCTTCGATCAGCTTTTCAAGATATCTGTAAACAGTGGCTTTTCCAACAGAATTTCCGGTTTGTTTTAGATGTGCGCATATATCGTCGGCAGTAATATGCTCGTTTTTATGTTCAACAATGTAATTCCATATCAACTCGCGTTGCTTGGTTTTGTATTGCCTTTGTTCCATATAACACCTCAATTACTGATTTTCAACTATATTATACCATTGCGCCCTAAAGGTGTCAAGAAAAAAAGAGGCAGCGCATATAATACGCACTGCCTTATCGTTAAATTTGGTACAACTTGTTGCTTTGATATTGCGGCTCGCAAGTTAAATTAATTCCCAAACGACGCATAGTTCTTTCGTCGACGTTAGAAAGTATAACGCTTGAATGTGCCTCGCAACCGCGCAGTTTGTCAAGCTGTTCCATTGCTCTTTCTGCGTCAGGATCGGTTGCAGCGCACATGGAAAGCGCTATAAGCGTTTCGTCAGTGTGCAATCTTGGGTTATTGTTGCCAAGGTGGTCAACCTTAAGATGCTGTATAGGTTCCAAAACCGCTCTTGAAATCAGCAAAGTATCATCATCAATACCTGCTAAAACTTTGAGCGCATTAAGCAACATTGCAGAAGATGCACCAAGCAAATCGGTTGTTTTGCCTGTTACAACAGTGCCGTCGTGGAGCTCAATTGCTGCTGCGGGTTCATCGGTTTCTGCAGCTTTATCAAGCGAAGCAGCGATTACGGGACGATCAGCAGGCGTGATAGTTGCTTGTTTCATAAGCAACTCATGCTCATAAACTTCATCAGCAGTAAGTGTTCCTTGCTTTTTAAGGCAAAGCGCATTGTAGTAGCGTCTTACAATTTCTTGTTTGGCGGCATTTTGCACTATTTCATCGTCAATAATGCAGTTGCCCGCCATGTTAACGCCCATATCTGTTGGTGATTTATAAGGCGATTCGCCCATAATTTTTTCAAAAATATTGTTAAGTACAGGGAAAATTTCAACATCACGGTTATAGTTGATAGCAGTTTCGCCGTACGCTTCAAGATGGAACGGGTCGATCATGTTGATATCATTCAAATCAGCCGTTGCTGATTCATAAGCGATGTTAACGGGGTGACGTAAGGGCAAATTCCATACGGGGAAAGTTTCAAACTTTGCATATCCTGCTTTGATACCATTTTTGTGATCTTGATAAAGCTGTGAAAGGCAAGTCGCCATTTTGCCGCTTCCCGGTCCGGGTGCCGTTACAAGAATAAGTCTGCGTGAGGTTTCAATATACTCATTCTTGCCATATCCTTCATCGCTGATAATTTTTTCAAGATTTGACGGATAGCCTTCAATGTGATAATGCTTGTACACCTTTATGCCAAGTGATTCAAGTCTTTCCTTAAATTTTACTGCAGCATCTTGCCCTGCAAACCTTGTCAACACAACGCTGCCAACCAACAATCCCTTTTCACGAAAAATGCTGATAAGCCTTAAGGTGTCGGTATCATAAGTTATGCCCAAATCGCCTCTGATTTTGTTTTTCTCAATATCAGCCGCATTTATAGCAATAACAATTTCAATTTCGTCCTTTAACTGCATCATCATTTGCAGCTTGCTGTCGGGCTTAAAACCTGGCAAAACCCTTGATGCATGATAATCATCAAAAAGTTTGCCGCCAAATTCAAGGTAAAGCTTTCCACCAAATTGAGAAATACGCTCCCTGATTTTTTCCGACTGCATTTTAAGGTATTTGTCGTTGTCAAAACCTATTTTATTCATTTTCGCAAACCTCAAAAATTAATAATAAAATACCAAAAAGTATTATACCACAAAATACAATATATTTCAAGCATATTTTCAATAGCAGAGTTTTTTGTAATAATCTGCAAAAATTCAACATATTTTTATTTAAATACAATATTTAAAAGGTGTGGTTTTATGTTTGCAGTATCCTTGAATTTAAAAAGCAGTATGGCTAAAAAGCTTATGCTGATTGTTTTTTTAGTGGCCGTTTATTTTGCGGTCATATTATTTTTGCCAATACTAAAAAACAAAAAATCTAACGATTATAATGCGGATTTTTCAAAAGAAACTGCGCGCGAATTCTACTTAAACACAAATGGCTGGGATGTTGATTATATATCAGAACAAAAAATAACAATCCCTTCGGAGTTTTCACAAACATACGAAGAATACAACGCTTTGCAAAAAAGCATGGGTTTTGATTTGCGTCAGTTTATGGGCAAAAGGGCAACGTTATATACTTATACAGTGAAGAATTATGAAAAAACAAGTGGTGATGTAAGAGCTTCGCTGATAGTTTGCGATAAAAAAATAATTGCCGCTGATTTGTATTTGTATGAACAGGGCGGATTTTTGCGTGGCATTAAGCCTTAAGTGTTGACTTTTGCCCGAAATTCTGGTAAAATAATTAGTTGAATGATGTGAAAAATTGCGGTTGAAATCCGTGTGTGGAGGTGAAAAAGTGGAAGCAAAAAGCGCCAGCTACAAGGTGGCACTCGGCGGCGTAATTTCGTCGATGAGCCTGTTTATAATGTTTTTAACAAGCATTTTTCCCGCGTTTTACATTGCTTTTCCCATGCTGGCGGGCGGTTTGCTGCTTGTAATTGTAGCAGATATAGGACGAATGTGGGCGTTTGTCACCTACATTGGCATAGGTTTGCTTTCGCTGTTCATCACACCTGATAAGGAAGCGGCACTAATGTTCATAATGCTTTTTGGGCATTACCCCATACTAAAACAGCTGATTGATAAACTGCGCGTTTCTCTTATCAGAGTGTTGCTGAAAATCGCCGTATATGTTGTTTGCATTGTGGCGCATTTTAAGTTTGCCGCATTTTTGCTTGGTATTGAAGACATGTTCATCGGCTTTGAATTTTTGGGTGAGTATGTCGTGCCTGTTTTGCTTGTGTTTTCAACCATTTTGTTTTTGATGTACGACAAGCTTCTTTCTGCTTACATGATGCTATACACTGATTATTTTAAACCCCGTTTTCTTGGCAGAAGGTGATAATATGGTATGCAAAATTCAAAAATCTGATATAATGCAGATATTTAAAATCGAGCAAGATTGCTTTTCACAGTGTTGGAGTGAAAAATCCATTGAACAAAGCCTTGATATTGAGAATAATATCATGCTTTGCGCTAAAATTGATAATACTGTTTGCGGCTATATTTTTGCCGATTTTGTACTTGATGAGGTGAATTTAAACCGCATTGCAGTGCATGGTGATTATCGCAAAAATGGAATAGCCACAGAGCTTTTGAACGCTCTTTTTGATAATACAGCAGATTTTGCTTCAAAAATCATGTTGGAAGTGCGCAAAAGCAACACCGCAGCAATTTCGCTTTATGAAAAAAACGGCTTTAAAATTGATGGTATCAGAAAAAACTTTTATCAGGCACCGCTTGAGGATGCCGTTTTAATGACAAGATTATTTAAACTTACAGAGGTAAATAGGAATAATGAAAATTCTCGGTATTGAAAGTTCTTGCGATGAAACTGCCGCAAGCGTGAGCGAAAACGGCACGAAGATATTATCTTCCGTAGTTTCAACCCAGATTGAAGAGCATAAAAAATACGGCGGTGTCGTGCCTGAAATCGCTTCACGCAGGCACTGCGAAAATATATTGGGCGTGGTGCAAAAGGCGCTTGATGATGCAAACTGCACCAAGGATGATATAGATGCAATTGCGGTTACCTATGCCCCCGGTCTTATAGGCGCACTGCTTGTGGGCGTAAGCTTTGCAAAGGCGCTTGCAATGGCATGGAATAAGCCGCTTGTGCCCGTACATCACCTTGCAGGCCACATTGCCGCAAACTATATTGCGCATGAGGATTTAAAGCCGCCATACCTGTGCCTTGTTGCAAGCGGCGGTCACAGCCATATTGTTGAAGTGCTTGACTATACAAAATTCAATGTCATCGGCAGAACAAGGGACGATGCCGCAGGCGAGTGCTTTGATAAAGCCGCAAGGGTAATGGGTTTTTCGTATCCGGGTGGTGTTCATGTAGATAAAGCCGCTCAATCGGGCGATGCTTCAAAATATCCTTTGCCAAACCCTAAAGTAGCAGGCAGTGAGTATGATTTCAGCTTTTCCGGACTTAAAACTGCAGTTGTAAACATCGTTCACAATTCAAAACAAAAGGGTGAGGAAATCAACAAACAAGACCTTTGTGCATCGTTGCAAAGCACAATTGCATCAATTTTAACACAGCGCACAATGCTTGCCGCAAATAATTTAGGGTATGATACAATTGCTGTTGCGGGCGGTGTTTCAGCAAACACAGGCATACGCAGTTCGTTTGAAAACGCTTGCAAGGCACAAAACAAAAAGCTGTACCTGCCGCCTAATTGGCTCTGCGGCGATAACGCCGCCATGATTGCCTGCCAGGGATATTTTGAATACAAAGCAGGCAAGCGTGCTGATTTAAGCCTTAACGCTTATGCCACAATGCCTTTGGAAGAAAACTGAATATTTTAACATAAAAGACCTGCTGAAGTTTAATCAGCAGGTCTTGATTTGTTTTAAACAGCGCTTTGCTTTTCGCAGCAAAATATTGCACCAATAGGGCAAAATTCAAAGCATTGACCACAGCCAATGCATTTTTCATAGTTGATAACAGCGCGGTTATTTTCAACTTTAATGGCGCCGCTAACGCATTTGCGTTCACAGATCTTGCAACCAATGCAGCCCTTTTTGCAGGCTGTTTTTGTTGCTTTGCCGCCATCTTCTGATGAGCATCTTACATAGTAGTGCTTAGTAATCGGCACTAAAGAAATCAAATTATTAGGGCAGGCATTAATGCATTTTCCGCAGGCTTCACACAAAGCTTTATCAACAACAGCAACACCATCAACAATGGCAATGGCATTTTTATCGCATGATTTAACGCAGTCGCCAAGCCCCAAACAGCCGTAGCTGCATGATAAAAATCCGCCATAAAAACGCTTTGCGGCAACGCAGGTTGGTGTGCCTTCAAAATCAAATTTAAGCTTTGTGTTCTCGCAAGTACCGTTGCAATGCACAAAGGCGGCTTGCTCTACAAAATCAAGCGCTTGTGTGCCCATGATTTTGCCGATTTTTTCTGAAGTTTCAGCGCCGCCGGGCTTACACAAATTTGTCGGCGCATTTGCGTTAACAATAGCCTCAGCATAATCGCCACAGCCTGCATATCCACAGGCACCGCAATTAGCGTGCGGCAATTCATTGTTGATTTCTTCAATGCGTTCATCGGTTGGCACAAAAAACAGTTTGGAAGCCACGGTAAGCAAAATGCCCGCACCAAGACCTAAGCCTAAAAAAATCAATATCGGATAAAGGTATTCCATTTATTAAAAAAGCTATCCTTTCTGTCAAGATTATTCTTGCTAAATTCCTGCAAATCCCAAAAAGCACAGCGAAACGATTGACGCCGCAATCATGGTAATCGGCACGCCCTTGAAGGTTTCAGGTACATCACAATGCTCAATACGCTGACGCACGCCCGAAAACAACAGCAGAGCAAGGGTAAATCCAATGCCACCGCCTAAAGCATTTACAACTGACTGTGTAAAGCTGTATCCGTTATCAACATTAAGTACGGTAACGCCCAAAACGGCGCAGTTTGTGGTGATAAGCGGCAAATAAACGCCAAGAGCCTTGTAAAGAGCCTTTACATATTTTTTTAAGAACATCTCCACAAGCTGCACAAACAGCGCAATTATCAATATAAATGCTATGGTTTTTAAATACTCAATATCATTCGGCACAAGCAAAAATGTGTAAACGGGGTAAGTAATAAGTGTAGCAAACAGCATAACAAAAATTACCGCCGCACCCATGCCTATGCTGCCGGATATTTTTTTGGAAACGCCTAAAAACGGGCAAATACCAAATGTTTTGGAAAGGACGAAATTTTCTGTTAAAACACCTGCAATCAAAATACCAAACAAGCCTTGCATAAATCAAAAACATCCTTTCTAAATCATTTTGTATCATCAGCGCACAATCTGGCACTGCAATTTGAAGCATTCGGACAGCCCTTGCAGCCAAGATTTTGCGGCGGCGATTTTTTTGTAACAACGCCGATTGCCGCAACGATTATGCCGAATGTGAAGAAGCCGCCTGCGCTCATAGTAAATATTCCCATCGGTTCTATAAAAGGTATTTTTAAGCCAAACCATGTGGCACTGCCCAAGATTTCTCTTACAGTTGCCATCAAAAATAAGGCTAAAGTAAATCCAAGTCCCATGCCTAAACCATCAAGCACCGATGGCAAAACCTTGTTTTTGCATGCAAACATTTCCGCCCTGCCAAGCACAATGCAGTTTACGGTTATAAGCGATAAAAACACGCCCAATGCATCGTAAAGGTCGGGAATAAAGCCTGCGAGCAAAAAATCAACAAGAGTTACAAAGCCTGCAATAACAACAATAAAGCAAGGCAATCGCACCGCATCGGGTATGATTTTTTTCAAAAGAGAAATAACCAGATTTGAGCAAACAAGCACAAATGTTGTGGCAAGTCCCATACCGAGTGCACTGCTGACTTGAGTGGTAAGCGCAAGCGTTGGACAAGTACCCAACATCAACACAAAAACAGGGTTTTCTTTGATGATACCCTTGGTAAATTCTTTAAAATCACTCATAAATCCGCCTCCGTGTATTCTTCAAAAGCGGATAATGCCAATGCGCAGGCATCTTTTACACCTTTTGAAGAATATGTAGCGCCTGAAATAGCGTCGATTGATTGGATTTTTTCAGCATCAGCACCGAAAAACTGTTCCAAAAATGAAGCTTCGCCAACCATTGTGCCAACACCCGCTGTTTCGTTTAAAGACACAACGCCAATACCGCAAATGCCGTTTTCGTTCACACCAATCAGCAAATCAATACTATCCTTGTTATATCCTGAAGATATAATCTCAAAAATCACCGTTCCGTCCGATTTTACAAATGTTTGCCCAACGTTTTCGTTTGCAAAATCAACCAAAGCGTATTCACCATCGCCAAAAGCCTGTGTAAGCGTATTTTGAGTTTTTTCTGCACGCACCTTTGCAATGCGTTCTTCGGTTATATCATTTGCCAACGCCAAAAGAACGGCAACAATTGCGCATATTGCCGCTAAAACAAGCGGCGGCATGAGGTTCTGCTTAACCATTCTGATGCATTACCTCCTTTGACTTGCGTTCCTTTTTCTTTGCTCCAAACGCCTTTTGTGCGGTAAATTCATCAATATAAGGAGTAATGATATTCATCAACAAAATAGCATAGCTAACACCCTCGGGTGAGTTTGCATAAGTTCTTATAACAAAAGTAACAATGCCGCAGAAAATACCGCCTATAAGCTTGCCCTTGTTTGTCAGCGGAGATGTAACGTAATCAGTTGCCATAAAGCAAGCACCCAAAACAAGACCGCCCGAAAGCAGTTGATAAACCACATCGTTTCCGCTGATGCCAACGCAGATTGCAAATGTGCCGATAAAAGCTATTGGCATAACGGGTGATATAACCTTCAGGCAAACAAGTGCAATTGCGCCCATTGCTAAAGACAAAGTGCAGGTTTCACCTAAACAGCCCGAAGTCTGTCCCAAAAACAGCTGTATATTGCTGTAAGTACCGCTTTCTGCCACAAGGGGAGTAGCCTGCGTAACGCCGTCATATTCAAACGCACTTGCTGTCATATACTGTGCAAACGAGAGCATTAAAACAATTCTTGCAACAAGGGCGGGGTTGGCAAAATTTTGTCCCAAGCCGCCAAAAAGCTGTTTTACAATAACAATTGCAACAAATGCGCCCACACTGCAAACCCACAGCGGAATTGTTGCAGGCAGGTTAAAGCTTAGCAAAAGCCCCGTTACAACTGCAGAAAGATCAGCAACTGTATTTTCACGCTTTAAAATCAGCCTTGTGATGTATTCAAACATCACGCAGCAAACCACACAGCAAAGCATAACAAGCAGAGCTCTTGCACCGTGTATTACTGTTGCCGATATTACAGTGGGCAAAAGTGCCGCACACACAAGTGCCATGATTTTTTGCGTTGTCATTGCCGAGCGAATCTGCGGCGAAGGCAAAACTGTAAATCTATTCATTATCCGTATGTATCCTTAAAGTAATTTTTTGTATGTAATCATCGTTTTGATTAACCCTTAGGCAAAAGTGCTTTGGCAAGCTGATTTGTCTGTGCAAGGTCACGGTTGGCAGGACATACGTAAGAGCAGCTTGCGCAGTTCATGCACAAGGCAACGTTAAGCTTTATAAGCGAAGATATATCCTTTGCCTTGTAGGCTTTTTCAATTTGTGTAGGCATTAGCCCAAGCGGGCAGGCGTTAATACAGCGCGAACAGCGTATGCAGTTTGTCTGCGTTTTGTGTGGCATTGCCGAAAGTGCAAGTATAGCGTTAGTTGTTTTAACTATTGGTGTGTCGGCATTAATTTTGCAACTGCCCATCATTAAACCGCCAAAAACTATTCTCTTTGCTTTGGAAAAATTGGTGTTTGCCACCTCAAAAAGCTCTTTTGCGCTTGTACCGATGCAACATTCAATATTACACGGATTTTTCACGCAGTCGCCCTCAACGGTAACTCTTCGTTTTATCATGGGTATGCCGCTTTGGCAATATCTGTTTATTGCAGATACTGTCGAAACATTCATAACTGCAACGCCAAAATCAGCGGGAAATTTTCCAAACTCAACAACACGCTTTGTAACAGAATATATTATAACCTTTTCTGCTCCCTGCGGATATTCTGAAGGTAGTACAAAAACCTCAATATTGTCAATATCTCTCGTTTTTTCGGTCAGTATTTCAATAGCCTCGGGCTTGTTGCCTTCAATTGCAATGTATGCTTTAGGGATATTTATCCACTTTAAAATAAGCAAAATCCCCGATATAACATCATCAGGGTTTTCCAAAATCTCTCTGCAGTCCGATGTAATGTAAGGCTCACACTCAGCCGCATTTATAATCAGCGTGTTTAATTCTTTATCAGTTGCAAGTTTAACGTATGCAGGAAATCCGGCGCCGCCAAGTCCGCAAATACCCGATTCCTTAATCGCATTGATGAACTCTTCCTTGTTATTAATCTGCGGCGGTTTTATACCCTCGTACAGTTCTTGATTTTCGTCAGATTCAATCTCAACAGTTTTGCACATTTTACCGTCGCTAAGCTGCATTGTGCCAAAAGCAGTTACTTTTCCGCTAACGCTTGCGTGTATGGGCAGTGCAAAAAATCCTGTGCTCTGCGCAATAATCTGTCCGGCTTTTACCATATCACCAATGTTCACCATTGGCTCAGCGTGTGCGCCCATGCTCATGCACATTGGCAGAACAACTTTTTTAGGCACCTGCGCCTGTATAGTTTCGCACAGCTGAGTGCCTTTTAAATGCGGCACCAAAACCGAACCGAGCTTCTTTGCCATTGTATATTTATCCTCTCTGGTTTGTTGTTAACTTATTATGCTGTTTTATCGTTTTTTTTAAAGCACAAATGCAGCCACCCGTTAGCGTGCCTGCAACTACACCCGCAATAATCAGCACGGGCGCATAAAAAAATGCATAAATGCTTTTTAAAATTAAACAGCACACGCAAAGCTGTGCCAAATTGTGCACAATTGCACCGCCAACACTGCAAAGCATAATGCTTGGTTTTTTGATTTTAAAAAGCATAAAAACAGCTAATATAGATAAAACGCCGCCCGAAAGCGACATAAAAAAAGCAGTAACGCCCCTTGTGGCAAGCACAAAAGCCGATTTTAAAACACTTAAAGTAAATGCACTTTTAAAATTTACGCTGAAAAGGCAAAGCATAATAACAACATTAGCCAACCCAATTCTTATCCCGTAGGGGAAAGCAGCGCAGATTTTACTTTCCATAAACGAAAGTGCGCACAGCATTGCAAGCATTACGCCCATTTTCGTTATATATTCAGTCTTTTTCATAAAAAATCTCATCCAACAACCGCATCAAAATCCGCATTGCCTTCGCCCGTTATTACAATATACATTTTTTTAGGCAGGCATATTACAGTTTCGTTTATATTTTCAATAAACTTTGTGTTCACGCAGATTTTATCCTTGCAATCGCTTGATTTTACTCTGATTTTTCCGTTTTCAACCTCAAATTCAACCCCGTCAAGCTCATCAACCGTAAAGCAGTAAGATTTATCTGATGAAAGCAGAACCGTTTTTACAGTTTTCCCGTCAATGCGTATTTGGGCATATTTTTCTCCGCTATAATTGTTTTTCATCAAGCACAACGCAATTATCGAAAGTATAACAACGGCAAAAATTATAATAATATCACGCTTTAATACGGGTTTTAGGTTTTTCATGTGTATATATATCAAAAATAATGTAATTCAAGGTCTTTTCTTTTTTTAAAAAATATGCTACAATAAATTTTGCGGTATCACTCGTCTAAATCAAGTTCTCTTATAGATGCCTCGCTGTTTTTTATAAGATTGAGCATTGACGATGCATAAGCTGAATATTCGTTCTCAAGCGCTTCGTGGCTAAAAGCAAATGCATCAATATCGGCATTTTTGCCCATTGAGTTTGCCTGTGTTACGCACATACTTTCACTAACTTTAAACACAGCGTCCGCACTTTGATGATAGCAAGACTCGTCAATTGCAAACATATTTTTATCGTTAGATGCGTTTGCATCACACATTGTTCTAAAAGCTTTGTATATAGTCATGTTAAGCATATTTGTTATGCTTTTTAAAAGCTTTTTACTGCCCGATTTTATTATCATTGCATAAAGCATATTAACCGAGTTTACAACGATTTTTTTGCTGAATATTGCCACAGCCGCATCGGGTGTAAGCTTGTCCTTAATTGCATTTGTATCGGGTATATCCTCAACAGTAAAGGTTCTGCCCTTAGGTTCGGGAGAACGACCCAACAGATAATCGACTGAAACATCGTAATAATCAGCAATTTTTACTAAAAATTCAAGTCCGCACTCGCGTATGCCTTTTTCGTAGTGAGAAAGTAAAGCCTGGCTAACGCCCAAATCTGCGGCGGCTTTTTTCTGGCTAATTTTGCGTTCTTTACGCAAAAGGGTAATTATTCGAGAAAAATCAGCGTTCATGTTATATAAATTACCTTTCGTTTGTGTATATCAAAAATATATTATAGCCGCTTTTCATCAAAACGCGGCGGTTGTATCAAGGGGAGTCACATTCACAATTATATAACAAATAGTATAATTTGTAAAGAGAATTTGCGAAATTATAGCTGATGAAATTTTTAAATCAAATTTGTGCAGAGTACACAAAACCAAATAAATAAACAAAAGCTAAAATTATTTTTGAATATTAGTGCCAATTTATGCGCACAATACCAGGAGGAAAATAATATGAGAGGTTACAGACTTACAGTAATAAGACACGGTGCCACAAGTGCAAGCGAGCAGGGCGTTTACATCGGCGTTACCGATTTTGAATTATCAGAAAAAGGTAAAGCCGAGCTTTATGCAAAAAAGGGCGAGTTTGAGTATCCCAATGTTGATATGGTATATTCAAGTCCGTTAAAGCGCTGCACACAAACTGCCGAAATTTTATTTCCCGATAACGAAATAAAAACCGTTGAAGCTTTTAAAGAACTTAATTTTGGCGAATTTGACGGCAAAAGCGTTGATGAACTTGTCGATTTAGATGAGTTCAAGCAGTGGCTTAAAGGCGGCATGAACAATGCGCCACCCAAGGGTGAAAGTGTTGCGCAGCTTATCGAACGCACCTACGCAGGCATAAGGGATTTGTTTATTGAAATGACCGAAAAGGGATATTATCATTGTGCGCTTGTCAGCCACGGCGGCGTAATTGCAAATCTAATGGCGTGCTTTGGTTTGCCAAAAAATCCGCCGTCCGAGTATACCTGCGAAAGCGGTGAAGGCTTTGATATAATGCTTACAACACAGCTTTGGCATCAGGCGCAGGCGTTTGAAATCTTGGGCAAAGCACCGTACTTAAAGGACTGAACACACGCTCTTTAAGGGGATTTTAATGACGTTTGCAGACTTGATAAAACAATCATCACAACAGCTTTCACACATACGCTATAAGGCGATAATCAGCCTTGTAGCCTATGTGCTTGCAGGGCTGTTTTTTTTGTGCGCCGAATTGACTTTGGCAGATTTTTTGCTTTACAACAATTATATAAGCAGTCCTTATCAGCTTTTTGTCACCGCAAATGTTGATATCTTGCTGATGTATTTTGCGCTATCTGCTATCAAATTCCTTGTACTTACCTTTTGTTTTGCCAACGTTACAGCGGTCTACTGCTGCAATATGGGTGCAAAACCCAGACGCATTGCAATCTTTGCAAGGCTTTGCTTGCTGCGCATTGTACTCACGCTTGTAAAAATCCCCTTTCTGCTGATATTTTATATATCCTTTGCGTTTTTTCGCAACATCGTTACGGTGTACAACGCTCAAAGCTCACAATTTGCCGTAGCAATGCTTACGCTTGGTGCCGCCTTGTGCCTTTACCTTATGTATATATATCTGCTTTCAGGTATGTTCACTTTTCCGTATCTCATAGTCAACGGCGAGCGTTTTTTTAACGCTGTTATGCGTTCATATTATTTAATGCAAAACAAAAGGGGCAAACTGCTGAAATTGTTTTTAAGCAGTCTGCCCGAAGCTTTATTAATTTTTAAATTGCCTGATATTTTAATGCGTTTTGCCGTGTTTGCAAGGTGTTGTGCACATGATTATGATTATCTTGATTAACCGCCGTAATTTGCAATATCGGGCAATTCGTCAAGCGAAATTACATTTTCGTGCTGGAATACTTTTTCCCACATGTAAAACTCAGTATTAGCTTCAATGCCCACCCCGAACTGCGTCATGAAGGATTCCCATGTGCAGAACCATGACCATCTTGCATTGTCACGGAAGGCAAGCTCAGGGTCAACCAAAACGCCGTTTTCTGTAAGCGCAATAATCTTTGTTTCGTCGGTATATCCAACAGATTCAATAAACGTAGCCGATTGTGATGAATACGAATGTTCCGGAGCGTAAATATCCCAGCCAATAACATCAACAGTATCATCACCGGGGTAGTAGCTTGCACGCTGACCGTTCCATACCCAGATAAGATTATCCAGTCCGTGAACCTCTGTCAACTGCTCATAAAGCAAATTCCACAATGCAATGTAGCTTTCAGGTTCGCAATCGCCCCACCAGAACCAAGGCTGTGAAGTTTCGTTGCCGCCTGCTTCGTGCAAGGGTCTCCACAAAACAGGCACACCTGCGTCTTCAAGTCTTTGCAGTTGAACAGCAATTGCGGCAATGTCATCAAGCAAAAGCTGATAGCCTTCTTCATCTTCGCCATTCATTATTTTATCAAGATCAATCGTTGTAGCGTCAGCGTAAAAGCCTTCATACCAGGGGTGTTCGTTGTTGTTTAAAAGATAAGGTGTAGGCGCATTCCAATGCCAGCTTAAAGTTACCATGCCGCCGCGGCAAATCCACCAATCCATTGCATTTTCAATTGCATTATTGCCCGTATCAGAACCGCTTTTTTCCACTCTTGAGGGTGTATATTCCATAAGGTCCATGCCAAGCAGTGCAGGATATTTGCCTGTTTTTTCGAAAATTTCGCCCATTGTAGCGCCGTTGTAGCCGTCATCACAGTACTGCCCTGAAATTGTATACTTACCGTATACATCGCAAAGGAATTTGTAAAGATTTTTCGTTTCCTGCGTTGCGTTTTCGTTAGAAAGCTCAGCGGTTACATTGTAATGCTCAGCGTTAAGGAATGTTTGTGCAGGTCTTACGGTTAAATTATCAACCCAGATGTATCCGTTAAGCGGAGTCATCGATATCTTACGCTCGCCCGCTTCAAGATAAACTTGCGAAAGTGTGGATTCATAAAATTGTTCACCTGCAATGGTTACAACTGTTCCCTGCATTACACCGTCAACATTTACATAGTTTTCGCTGTTGCCTGTGGAATATCTGCCCGTGTTAAAGCACAAATCGTAAGTGCCGCTTTCTTCAATGTTAACAGTAAAGATGATTTCATCGCCTTCGGTATTAAGCCCTTCAAGATAAGCATCGCCTGTAAATCCGGGTATAAGAGGAGTTGAAACCTTAACGTTGCCCGTGTATTCGGCGTCAATTTCAGCTTCAAAAAATTGTTCGGGCAAGCTTAAATCTGAAGAAGTAAACTCAACCTCGGATAAATCCAGTGAAGTGTTAAATTCAGTTCTTTTGTTTTCATTCAATCCGCTGATATAGCTTGCATCATCATATTTTGCGGTGCTGTCATTGCTGCTTTGCGATGAAGCTTCATCATTTTTGCCGCATGCAGCCGCATTTGCACAAAGTGCAGCACAAAGCAAAACAGCAGCTGATTTTTTTAAAAGCATATTCATAAAAAGCATTTCCTTTCCAAAAGTTTTGTGCAAAAATTGTAAAATCGGATTGCTTTGCAATTCCATCAAGAATAAATATAACACAAACAAATAAAAAATACAATTACAATTTTAAAAATTATATTATTTTTGGCAATTATTAGCATTAAAATGCACCAATGACAAAAATTGAAGAAAATAAAAGGTAAATTTCGGCAAAATAACAATAAACAATTTTGCAAAAAGATATTGACCTTTTGGCTCAATGGATATATACTATATACTAAATAACAAATAGATTTTTTACGGAGGTATTATAATGATATTTGATAAGGTAAAGGCTATTATTGCAGATCAACTCGGCGTTGACGAAAACACAATCGAGATGGATTCCAGCATTGTTGAAGATCTTGGCGCTGATTCTATCGACGCTATCGATCTTATTCTTTCCATTCAGGAAGAATTTGACGTTGAAATTCCCGATGAAGCTGTTGAAGGCATAAAGACTATTTCTGATATAGTAAAATACATTGAAGATATCCAGTAAGATATCTTTTGCAAACACTGTTTTATCAATAACTCAAAACAAAAAATCCTTACAATGCGCATTAGCACTGTAAGGATTTTTATTTTTATGATTTTATCCAAAAATCGCTCTTTTAAAGCTTTGCAGTCAGCCAAGCATATCTTTAAGCTTATCAAAAAAGCTGCGGCGTTTTACATAGTTTTTCTCGTTTAACGAATTGTCAAACTCTTTAAGTAAATCGCGCTGTTTTTTGCTTAAATTCTTAGGCACTTCAACGTTAATGGTTATAAGCTGGTCGCCGAAATCGGAGCGGTTAAGGCGTTTTATACCCTTGCCTCTCAATCGCATAACAGTGCCGTTTTGTGTGCCTTCGTTAATGGTGCATTTTACATTGCCCGTAATAGTCGGCACGGATATTTCATCGCCCAAAACTGCTTGCGCATAAGTAATCGGCACTTCGCAAAGAACATTGTAGCCGTCACGGGTAAAGTATTTATCGCTTTTAACGTTTACAGTGATGTTGATATCGCCGTTAGGTCCGCCGTTTATGCCGCTGTCGCCGCCGTTGCGTATAGCAATAACCTGACCGTTGTCAATACCTGCGGGCACATCAACCGTAATTGTCTTGGAAACTCTCACTCTGCCCTGACCGTTACATTTAGCACAGGGTGTTGTAATGATTTTACCCTTGCCCTGACATCTTGTACAAGGCTTTGATTGCGAAATAACGCCAAAAGGTGTGCGTGTTGCGGTTTTTACCATACCACTGCCCGAACATTCGGGGCAGGTCTGGTGTGTTGTGCCGGGTGCCGCGCCCGAACCGGAACATTCAGCACAGCGTTCAAGTCTGTTAACGCGCAGCTCGCTTTTTGTGCCCATGCACGCTTCCATAAAGCTGATTGTTACCGATGTGCGTATATCCTGACCTTTTCTGGGGGCGTTTGCCGAGGAAGCTCTTGAGCCGCCAAATCCGCCAAATCCGCCGAAAATGCTGTCAAAAATATCGCTCACATCTCCGCCAAATCCGCCAAAACCACTTCCGCCTGCGCCTGCTCCGTATGAAGGGTCCACACCTGCGTGACCGAATTGGTCGTATCTTGACTTTTTATCAGGATCGGAAAGCACCTCGTAAGCCTCGTTGACTTCCTGCATCTTTTCGGTTGCAGTTTTGTCATCGGGGTGCAAATCGGGGTGATATTTTTTTGCAAGATTTCTGTAAGCTTTTTTTATTTCATCAGCGCTTGCCGATTTATTCAGCCCAAGCACCTCATAATAATCTCTTTTATCTGCCAAAATAATTCCTCCGGAATACACTGCATGGGGACGGCGAAAATCCGCCGCCCCCTGCATGTTTAGTATATACGATTATTCTTCAGTAAAGGTTGCGTCAACAACACCGTCATCAGCAGCGCCGCCCATATCGTTGGGGTTAAAGCCGCTCATATCGGGAGCAGCACCTGCTGCCTGTGCCTGAGAGTAAAGCTTCTGAGAAAGCTCATGGAAGCTCTTTTCAAGTTCTTCTGTCTTAGCCTTGATGTTGTCGTAATCTTCAGTCTTTGCAAGTTCCTTAAGCTCATCAACCTTTGCCTTAATAGGTGCTGTTTCGCTTTCGGGCAACTTATCACCAAGATCGCTTATAGCCTTTTCGCACTGGAATGCGAGGTTTTCTGCATGGTTCTTGATATCAACCTGATCCTTCTTCTTCTTGTCCTCAGCTGCAAACTGTTCAGCCTCTCTTACAGCCTTGTCAATGTCTTCCTTGGACATATTAGTGGAAGATGTGATTGTGATGTTCTGTTCCTTGCCTGTACCAAGATCCTTAGCAGAAACGTGAACGATACCGTTTGCGTCAATATCAAATGTTACTTCAATCTGGGGGATACCTCTGGGAGCAGGAGCAATGCCGTCAAGACGGAAATCGCCGAGCTTCTTGTTATCCTTTGCAAATTCACGTTCACCCTGCAAAACAACAATATCTACTGCGGGCTGGTTGTCTGCCGCTGTTGAGAATACCATTGATTTCTTTGAAGGGATTGTTGTATTTCTTTCAATAATCTTTGTGCAGATGCCGCCCATTGTTTCAACGCCTAAGGAAAGGGGAGTTACGTCGAGCAAAAGTAAGCCTTCCTTCATGTCGCCGCCAAGAACGCCGCCCTGGTAAGCTGCACCGAGAGCTACGCACTCATCGGGGTTAATGCCCTTGAAGGGTTCCTTGCCGATAGCATTTTTTACAGCCTCTACAACTGCGGGGATTCTTGAAGAACCACCCACCATAAGAACCTTGCTGAGTTTTGCAGCGGTAAGTCCGCTATCGCTGAGTGCCTGATTTACAGGGCCCATTGTTGCCTGTACAAGATCAGCTGTAAGTTCGTTAAACTTAGCCTGAGTAAGTGTAAGGTCAAGGTGCTTGGGGCCTTCAGCAGTTGCTGTAATAAAGGGAATGTTGATGTTTGTTGTTGTTGTGGAAGAAAGTTCAATTTTAGCCTTCTCTGCGGATTCCTTAAGACGCTGCAATGCCATCTTGTCAGCTTTAAGGTCAACACCGTCAGTCTTTTTAAATTCAGCAACCATCCAATCGATAATTCTCTGGTCAAAGTCATCACCGCCGAGGTGGTTGTTACCTGCTGTTGCGAGAACCTCTGTAATACCGCCGCCTATCTGAATGATAGAAACGTCAAAAGTACCGCCGCCAAGGTCGTAAACCATAACAATCTGCTCATCTTCCTTGTCAATACCGTAGGAAAGTGCAGCTGCGGTAGGCTCGTTGATAATTCTCTTTACATTAAGACCTGCAATCTGGCCTGCGTCCTTTGTAGCCTGACGCTGTGCGTCGCTGAAATATGCAGGTACTGTAATAACTGCTTCTGTAACAGTTTCGCCCAGGTAAGCTTCAGCGTCTGCCTTAAGCTTCTGCAAAATCATTGCAGAAATTTCCTGAGGAGTATAGTTTTTGCCATCAATGCTTACCTTGTATTCGCTACCCATGTGACGCTTGATGGAGGATACAGTCTTATCAGGGTTTGTGATTGCCTGTCTTTTAGCAACCTGACCTACAAGTCTTTCACCTGTTTTAGAGAAAGCTACAACCGAAGGGGTTGTTCTTGCACCCTCAGAGTTTGCAATAACGGTAGCAGCGCCGCCTTCAACAACTGCCACGCATGAGTTTGTTGTTCCCAAGTCAATACCAATAATCTTAGCCATAGTAAAAAATCACCTTTCTTTTTGTGTTTATATTAAAATGTATTTGCTGTTAATTTTTCATTAGCATGCCACAACTACCATAGCGTAGCGCAGCACCTTTTCGCCGAGCATATAGCCCTTTTGATAAACCTCGCAGATAACCCCTTCTTCATATTCATCGGTTTCCTGCTGTTTTATTGCATTGTGCAGATTAGGGTCAAACTGTGCCCCAAGCGATTCAATTTCCTTTACGCCCATTTTTTCAAGTATTGATTTAAGCTGATTGTAAATCTTTTCAATGCCGCTTTTAAAGCCTTCGTCAGCGCAATCAGCTTCAATAGCTCTGTCCATTGCGTCAATCATGGGCAAAAATTCGCTAACGCATTTAATCTGCGCGTTGGAGTAGGTATCAAGTCTTTCTTTTTCAGCGCGCTTTCTTGCGTTGTCAAACTCAGCAAGAATACGCAGATATTTATCGTTTGCGTCGTTAAATTTTTTGCCAAGTTCTTCATTTTCAGCCTTAAGAGCATCAATCTCAGAAATTTCCTCTGTAACTTCAGTTTGCTCGCAATTCTCGCATTCGCAAACTTCCTGCTCAAGATTTTCAGCACTCTCCTGCGGCTGATTTTTGTCTTTAGCCATTGTCTGTTTCCTTTCCGTTGCTTTCACATATTCCATCTGTATTATCTTCGCTGTCGGTAATCATATTGCTGATACGCTGTGTAAGATACTCAACATAAGGTATAATTTTTGCATAATCGATTCTCATCGGGCCGATTATTCCCAGCGAACCGGCTTCTCTGTTTCCTTTTTTGATATTAGCCATAACCATGCTGGAATTTCCGATGATAAACTCGCCGTTTTCTTTTCCGAACATGACCTGAATGCCGCTGAAGCTTGCATCAAGCAGTGCGGATAAATCATTTTTCTTTTCAAAAAACCGCACAATATCATTTTTGTCAAGGTCAGCTCGTGAAACAAGATTTCGCTCACCGCTTATCACAACATCCTGCTTTTTCAAATCCGCCGAAAGCTCAAAAACGCTTTGCAACAGGGGAGAAAGCGAAACCATGTAAGCTCCCAATGCCGTCACAAGCTCCTGCATTTTATCCTCCGAAAGACTCTCAATCGCCACGCCTTGAAGGTTTTCCTGCATATAGCTTGTAAAGAAATCAAGCTGTTCATCGGTTAAATCAAATTGCAGTCTGCAAGCTTTGTTCTTGATATTTCCGTTGGAAGTAATCAACAGAATAACGTAAAGTCGCTTGCCGGTTGGTATTACCTCTACCTTTGAAATTACCGAAAATGAAGCTGCTGTGTTTGCTGCAATGGCTGCGCATTGTGTAAGCTCTGCCAAAGCGCTTGCTGCGTTCTGCATCAATTCATCCTCTGAAAGAGTATCGTCGCCAAGCATTGTATCAAGCATAATGCGTTCATCTTCGCTTAAAGATTCAGGCGTCATCAGCTTGTCAATATAAAGCTTGTAGCCGTTAAAGGTGGGCACTCTTCCCGCCGATGTGTGAGGCTGTTCTAACAGACCGAGCTGTTCAAGCATTGCCATGTCGTTGCGGATTGTAGCGGAAGAAACCTTGATATCGGGCATTGATGCAATCACCTTTGAACCAACAGGCTCACCGGTACGGATGTATTCATCTACAACCGCCGCAAGAATTTTCAGTTTTCTGTTATCAATGTCCACGTTTTCACCGCCAATATAGTATTGTATCTTCCTTGATTAGCAATATACCTGCCAGACTGTTAGCACTCTAACTTTGTGAGTGCTAAATATAATATACCATTATATCCCCAAGGTGTCAAGCAACCAAAAAAACTTTGTCAAAAAACACAAAACCAAAAAGAGATTTTGTGCTTTTGATTATACAAAATAACGAATAAATTGTGTTGCGAACAGCTAATTTTTTGTTTTAATTGTATTATTGCCTAAAAGATGGTATAATTGCATAAAGGTCAAAACTACGCTATAAACGCAAATTGTAAAGTGGTGATTTTTTATAACGTTTGCAGTACATACCTTTGGCTGTAAGGTAAACAGCTATGAAAGTGAATATATGTCGCAGTTGATGATAGACAATGGTTTGTCGTTATCCGAATGTAAAACCGCCGATGTGCACATCATCAATTCGTGCACGGTTACGGGTTACAGCGATAAAAAAGTCCGTCAGTTTTTGTCAAAACTGCGCCGAGAACAGCCTCAAAGCGTTATAATTCTAACGGGCTGTATACCGCAATCCAGGGTGCAGACAGATGAAAGCATTGATGATTTGTGCGCCGATATAATACTGGGCACGCAAAAACGCAGCGAAATTTTCAATCTGTTAATGCAGTATCTTGCTGATAAAAAGAAAATTACAGCGGTGGAAAAATATTCCGCAAGCCGAGATTTTGAGCCCATGATGTGCAAAAAAATCAGCAAAAAAACAAGGGCAAATATCAAGATTGAGGACGGCTGTGATAATTTCTGCTCCTATTGCATAATACCCTATGCAAGAGGGCGTGTTCGTTCCCGTCCGCTTGATGATATTGCGCATCAGGCGCAGATTTTTGCCGACGCAGGCTTTAAGGAGATTGTTCTTACGGGCATAAATCTCTCGGCTTATGGCTCCGATATCGGCAAAACCTTGTGTGATGCTGTTCACGTCTGCTGTCAGACTCAAGGAATTGAAAGAGTGCGTTTAGGCTCCATCGAAACTGAGCGTTTTGGGCTTGAAACGATAGAAGCTTTAAGCCATGAAAAAAAATTCTGTCCGCATTTTCATCTTTCATTGCAAAGCGGCAGCGATAACATCTTAAAAGCGATGAACAGAAAATACACGGCAGCGCAGTATCTGTCGCTTTGCCAAAAAATGAAGCAACTTTTTAAAAATTGCGCAATTACTACCGATATTATCGTCGGATTTCCGGGAGAAACGCAAAGCGATTTTGAAAAATCCCTTGAAATGATTGAAAAAGTAGGCTTTGCCGATGTTCACGTTTTCCCTTACTCGCAAAGGGCGGGTACAAGGGCGGCAAAATTAGAGCAAATCAGCGATTTTGAAAAAACACAGCGTGCAAAAATCGCTGAAGAAAAAACAAAGCTCTCACGAGAAAGCTTTTTAAAATCTCAGATAGGCACAGTTCATAAAGTGCTTTTCGAACACGAAAGCTGTGCAGAATTCCACACAGGCTACACCGAAAATTATTGTCGTGTAAATGTTCACGCAAATTTAAGGGAAAAAAGTTTGCAAAACGAATGTTTTTGTGTTAAAATAAAAGAGTATGATGATTTTTGTCTTATCGGAGAGATTATAGACGAAAAAATCAATTAAATAATGCTGAAAGGGCAGGAAAAATTATGTCTGTATTTCGTATTTATGTTGAAAAGAAACCGCAGTTTGCGGTTGAAGCAAAGGCTGTTTGCGCTGATGTAAAATCGGCATTGCAGCTTGAAGGTCTTAAAAGCATCAGATTGCTTAACCGTTATGATGTTGACAAAATCACAGCGGCAAATTTTGAGAGAGCAGTAAACAACGTTTTCTCTGAACCTATGGTAGACTATGTTTACCGCAGAATGCCAATGTTGTTTGAAAACGGCAGAGTTTTCGCGGTTGAGTATCTTCCCGGTCAGTTTGACCAGCGTGCCGATAGCTGTGAGCAGTGTATTTCTCTGCTTACTCAGGCAGAAAGATGCAGAGTGCGCAATGCAAGGGTTTATATCGTTGAAGGCGATTTGACCGATGCCGAATTTGCAAAGCTTAAAGATTATCTCATCAACCCCGTTGAAAGCCGTGAGGCATCGCTTGATGATGTTGATACACTTGATGTTAATTATGATATACCCACAACAGTTGAAACACTTGAAGGTTTTATTTCCATGACTGAAGGCGAGCTTGAAAACTTTATCCGCCATTACGGTCTTGCAATGGATTTGGACGATATCAAATTCTGCTGTAAGTATTTTAAGAATGTTGAACAGCGCGATCCCACTATCACCGAAATCAGAATGATAGATACTTATTGGTCTGATCACTGCCGTCACACAACATTCTTGACTAATATCAATGATGTAAATATCAGCGCACCCTATATTCAGGATACATATAACGAGTATCTTGACGTTAGAGCAGCTCTTGGCAGAGAAAATAAGCCCATGACTTTGATGGATCTTGCTACAATTGCAGCTAAAAAGCTCAAGGCAGACGGACTTTTGCCCGAACTTGACGAAAGCGAAGAAATCAATGCTTGCTCTATCAAGATAAAAGCAAACATTGATGGAGAACTTGCTGACTGGATTTTGATGTTCAAGAACGAAACACACAACCACCCGACCGAAATTGAACCCTTCGGTGGTGCAGCAACCTGCCTTGGTGGCGCAATCCGTGATCCGCTTTCAGGTCGTTCCTATGTATATCAGGCAATGCGTGTAACAGGTGCGGCAAATCCGCTTGTACCCGTCAGCGATACAATCAAGGGCAAACTCCCTCAAAGAAAGATTACTGTCGGAGCGGCTGCAGGTTACAGCTCATACGGTAACCAGATAGGCCTTGCAACAGGCCACGTTTCCGAGGTTTACCACCCCGGTTACGTTGCAAAGCGTATGGAAATCGGTGCTGTTTTGGGTGCTGCTCCCGCTGAAAATATCCGCAGAGAAGTTCCCGCACCCGGCGATGTAGTAATTCTGCTCGGCGGTAAAACCGGTCGCGATGGCTGCGGCGGTGCAACAGGCTCTTCAAAATCCCATACTCTTGAATCTCTTGAAAGCTGCGGCGCAGAGGTTCAGAAGGGTAATCCCCCCGAGGAAAGAAAATTGCAGAGATTGTTCCGCAACCCCGAGGTTACATCACTTATCAAGCGCTGTAACGACTTTGGCGCAGGTGGTGTATCAGTTGCAATCGGTGAACTTGCCGACGGTCTTGCAATCGATCTTGACTCAGTAACAAAGAAATATGACGGACTTGACGGTACAGAACTCGCAATCAGCGAATCGCAGGAAAGAATGGCGGTTGTTGTTGCGGCAGATGACGTTATCAAGTTTATTGAATATGCCGATAAAGAAAATCTTGAAGCAACACCCGTTGCTGTTGTTACAGAAGAACCCAGACTCAAGATGAAATGGAACGGCAACACAATTGTAAATCTTTCAAGAGAATTTTTAAATTCCAACGGTGCACCCAAATTTACTGATATTACAGTAACTGAGCCTGCACTTTACACAAACGGCAGCTATGCCGATAATGAAGAAGGTTGGCTTTCACTTATGTCAAGCCTCAACGTATGCTCACAAAAGGGCCTTGTTGAACGCTTTGACTCAACCATCGGTGCATCAACCGTGCTTATGCCTTACGGTGGCATCTATCAGCTTACACCCAATCAGGCAATGGCTTGCAAATTGCCCGTATTAAAGGGCGAAACCACAACCTGCTCTCTTATGGGCTGGGGCTTTAACCCTTATGTCAGCGATAAGAGTCCCTACCATGGCGCAATGACTGCTGTTATCGAGTCTATTGCTAAGGTTGTTGCCGCAGGCGGTAAGTATGAAGACTGCTACCTTACTTTCCAGGAATATTTTGAAAGAACACAGAACAATCCTACACGCTGGGGCAAGCCCTTTGCCGCTTTGCTCGGTGCTTTCAAGGCTCAGCTTGAGCTTAAATGCGCATCCATCGGCGGTAAGGACTCCATGTCGGGAACATTTGAATCTATTGACGTTCCGCCCACACTCGTATCCTTTGCAGTTGCAACAACCGATGCCGCAAAGGTTATCTCGCCTGAATTTAAGCGTGAAGGCAGCATTGTTATCCTCATGCTTCCTGAATATGACAGCAACGGACTGCCTAATTTTGACAGCGTAAAGGCTAACTTTGAAAAGCTTGAAAAGATGATTGACGAAGGCAGAGTACGCGCTGCATGGTCAATTTCGGGCGGCGGTGTTGCCGAAGGTATTGCAAAAATGTCATTTGGTAACCACATCGGCTTCAGATTTACCAAAAAGGTTTCCACACGCACACTCTTCAACCCCTGCTACGGCGGATTTATCGTAGAGCTTGAAGATATGGCAAAACCCGATGAGGATATTATCGGCGAAACAACCTTCGAATATGAAATCAAGGGACTTGACTATACAATTTCTCTTGAAAAGCTTCAAAAGGCTTGGGAAGACAAGCTTGAACCCGTATTCCCCTGCAATATCAAAACAGAGGATACGGAGGTTATCGCATATAACTACAAGAATACTCAGAAAATCGCACCTTCAATCAAGGTGGCAAAGCCCAAGGTGCTTATCCCCGTATTCCCGGGCACAAACTGCGAATACGATACTCAGCGTGTGTTTGAAAGAGCAGGCGCCGAAACTGAAGTTTTCGTTATCCGCAACCTTTGCGCAAGCGCTATTGAAGAATCCATTGTTGCAATGGAAAAATCAATAAAAGAATCGCAGATTATCATGCTGCCCGGCGGCTTCAGCGGCGGTGATGAGCCCGACGGAAGCGGTAAGTTCATTACAGCATTTTTCCGCAACGTTCGCATTAAGGATGCAGTTACAGAGCTTCTTGATAACCGCGATGGTCTTATGCTCGGTATCTGTAACGGCTTCCAGGCACTCATCAAGCTTGGTCTTGTTCCTTTTGGCGAAATAAGAGATATGGATGATACTGCGCCCACACTTACGTTCAACAACATTGGCAGACACCAGAGCAAGATGGTTTCCACAAGAATTTCTTCCAACAAATCACCTTGGCTTTATGGTTGCGAACAGGGCGATATCCACACCGTTGCAATATCCCACGGTGAAGGAAGATTTGTCGCTTCTGATGAATTGCTTGAAACTATGGCAGCAAACGGTCAAATTGCAACTCAGTATGTTGATATAGCTGGCAATCCCACAATGGATATCCGCTTTAATCCTAACAGCTCAATCGATGCTATCGAAGGTATTACCTCTCCTGATGGCAGAGTATTCGGCAAAATGGGTCACTCCGAGCGTATCGGTTCTTACGTTGCAAAGAACGTTGGCGGAAGAAAAGATCAGCACATCTTTGAAAACGGCGTAAAATATTTCTCACTGTAATACTGTAATATATGAAAAAAATACTCATTATCGGCAAAAACAGCTATCTTGGCAAAAGCTTTGCCGACCACTTGAAAAATCATGATTTGCCATATCAGGTTGATATGATATCCGCTAAAAGCGGCGAGTGGGAGAATTTTGACTATTCCGGTTACGATTCCGTTGTAATGTTCAGCGGAATCGCACACCGTAAGGAACAAAAAGGCGATGAACAGCTGTATTTTGCTACCAATGCCGATTTGGCAGAAAAAATCTGCAAAAAGGCAAAACAAAATGGAGTAAAACAGTTTGTTTATTTAAGCTCTATGAGTGTTTACGGCATTTCAACGGGTATAATAACAAAAAATACTTTGGAAAAGCCCACAACATACTATGGCAAATCAAAGCTTTTGGGCGAAAAGCTTATTTTTGCAATGCAAAGCGATGATTTTGCCGTGTGTGCAGTGCGCGCACCTATGGTTTATGGAAAAAACTGTACGGGCAACTATAAAAGGCTGTCGGCTTTGACGAAAAAACTGCCCTTTGCGCCTGATTTTTCAAACAAACGCAGTATGATTTATGTGCAGAATTTGTGCGAACATTTGCGCATTTTGTGCGAAAACCGCTTTAGCGGAATATTTTGCCCGCAGAATAGTGAGTATATCTGCACAACCGCTCTTATTAGCGAAATTGCAAGGTGCAACGGCAGAAGTATCAAAAAAACCAAGTTGTTCAACCCGCTGATAAAGCTTTTAGTCGGTAAAGTACCGACAATAAATAAGCTTTTCGGCTCGCTTGTGTATGAAAAATCAATGTCACAGATAGAAAACTGCGATTACAACATTGTCGGCTTTGAGCAGAGCATTGCTTTAAGTGAAAGAAATTAAAGCAATGCTCTTGCGCAGGAGATTTTTATGAAAAAGGCAGTATGCATCAGCATATTTAATCATTATGATAATAGGGTGTTATTTGCCGAGAAATTTCTTGCCGGCAAGGGATATGACGTAACCTACATCGCTTCTGATTTTGACCACTATATAAAGTATAAATACAAAATTGAGCGTGAAAATACCATTCAGGTAAGAGGCAGACCCTATTACAAGAATATATCGGTACAAAGGCTTTATTCCCACCATGATTCTGCTAATGAATGTTATCGGATTTTAGAAGAAATCAAGCCTGATTTGATTTACACACTCGTACCCCCAAATTCTCAGTCGAGGGTAGTTGCAAAGTATAAGAAAAAACATAAAGATACAATTGTTTTGATGGATTTGTTCGATCTTTGGCCCGAAACTTTTCCGTCGCTCAAAAAAAATTTATTGCTGCGTGCGGCGTTTTATTGTTGGCGTGGCGTGCGTGATGCAGGTCTAAATATGGCTGATTATATCATTACCGAATGCGGTTTGTACCGAATGGTGCTTGAAGATCAGCTATCCGATAAAAAATCCAAAATTCTTCACCTGTGCAAAACCGATTATGGCAGGCGCAAGGTTTTGCGTGTAAGCACTGCACCGCTTAATATATGCTACCTTGGTTCAATCAATAATATTATTGATATCGAAACCATTATGGCTTTGCTGCGTGCGATGGCAAAGCATCGCCCCTTGGTACTGCATGTTATCGGCGGCGGCGAGAATACAAAGGCATTGCTTGGCTTTGATGAACAAACCGATAATATTAAAACCGAGTATTACGGCATTTTGTATGACGAAGCCAAAAAGCATGAAATTATGGATAAATGCGCTTTTGCTATCAATATACTCAAAAAAAGTGTTTGTATAGGTCTTACAATGAAATCGGTTGATTATTTTGAGGCAGGCGTGCCGATAATAAATAACGTTACATCGGATACATCATGGATAATTGATAAATACGGCGCAGGTGTTAATATTGATGATGATATTGAAAAATGTGCCGCAAAAATCATGGCTATGGATGAAAAAAAGCTTATAACCATGAGATATTCAACCCGTAAAGCGTATGAAGAAATGTTTTCTGAAAAAGTATATTCCGAACGCTTTGAAGAAATTTTTGAAGAGTTGGAGCTTAGCTAAAAGCAAAATATAAAGGGCAGGTAATTTTTAATTTATGGGAAAATATTTGGTAGAAACTCATCTGCACGCAAAGGAAGCAAGCCTTTGCTCCGAAGTGTGCGCCGCTGATATGATTGACGCCTGCAAGGCAAAGGGCTATTCTGCGGTGTTTGTTACCGATCACTTTTTCAACGGCAACACCGCAATCGATCGTTCTCTTGAATGGGAACAGCAGATTGATGAGTTTTTTAAAGGCTATGAAAATGCAAAAAAACGTGGCGATGAAATTGGCATAAAAGTATTTTTCGGGCTTGAGTTTAACAACATGGGTAACGAATTTTTGATATATAAATCAAGCAAGGAATGGCTAAAGGCACACCCCGAGATTATGTGGCTTGATATTGAGCAGGCATTGACGCTTTTCAGAAATGCCGGCGCATTTGTTATTCATGCGCACCCTTTCAGAGAAGCGTGGTACGTTAAAGAAATGCGAACATTCCCCGATTGCGTTGACGCAGTTGAAGTGTTTAACGGCAAAAACGCACCCGAGCGTACTAACGAAAGAGCACTTGATTTTGCCAAAAAACACAATCTTCTCATGACGGCAGGCTCCGATGCCCACAAAACCGATGAAATACTTTGCGGATGTGAGTTTGAAAACCCGATAAATACAGAAGACGATTTTATAAATCAGCTTAAAAGCGGAACATATACGCTTTTGCAAAAATATTATTATATTTAAGTTATAAAACACAAAACAGCGGTCATATAATTAGCCACGGAAGGACTGATTATATGTACCGCTGTTGTAATGTTAAGCGCTTTTTGCACCTGCTTGTGTTAGATGCAATTCTTATTGCGCTTGTGTCTTTATTTATCAACACAAGCGGCTGTTTTGATACTTGCAGTGCCGGAAATACATCAATTGAATTGGCAGTTATAATGTACCACAGTATAAGCCCGAATAATGTAGGTGAATATATCATTTCTCCCGAAATATTCGAGAACGATTTGCAGCATTTAAAGCAAAACGGCTACACATCAGTTCTGCCTTCTCAATTGGCAGAATTTGTTAACGGCAAAATACAATTGCCGCAAAAATGTGTTATGCTTACATTTGATGATGGGTGCTACAATAATCTGTTTTATGCCTTGCCCTTGCTTGAAAAATACAATTTTTCCGCAACTGTCTCTATTGTGGGTGAATATACTGATATCAACGCAAATGCCGACCCACATTGTGCGGCCTACTCATACCTTACATGGAACGATATCAACGATTTGCTTAAATCAGATAGAATTGAAATAGCAAACCACACTTACTCTCTGCACAGTCTTGAAAACCGCAAGGGAGCAGCAAAAAAGTATTACGAAACTGAAGAAGAGTATAGCGATATGCTTTATGCAGATATTTCACTGTTGCAGACAAAAATGTTTGAAAATACCGGTCTGACGCCAATCTGCTTTACATATCCCTTTGGCATAATCAGCGCCGAGAGTGTGCCTGTACTTAAAGAATTAGGATTTTTGGTTACCCTTGGGTGTGAAGAAAAAATCAATATAGTCACTATTGATGATTTCGACAGCTTGTATTCCATGGCAAGATTTAACCGCCCGGGCGATATTTCGACCGAGCGGTTTATGCAAAAAATATTTAATTAATATCATCAAGATTATACGGCGTTTTTTGGTAAACGCAGTAGTTAAGCCAGTTAGAGAACATTAAGTTTGCGTGACAGCGCCATGAAAAAACGGGCAGCTTTGTAATATCATCATTGGGAAAATAGTTTTTCGGCACTTCAATTTCAAGACCTTTGTCCTTGTCCCTGAAATATTCGCCCGCAAGGGTAAAGCGGTCATATTCAGAATGTCCCGTAATGAAATACTGTCTTGAATTTTTAGTGCTTACAATATGCACGCCGGAATCTTTTGATTCTGTCAGTACACGCAAATTTTTCACCTTAGCGATATCCTCTGCTTTAATTTCAGTATGTCTTGAGTGAGGCACCATAAAAACCTCGTCAAAGCCATGCAACAGCGGATCGCCTTCGTTTACAACATAATGCTCAAAAATGCCAAACATCTTTTTGCCTAAAGGGTATTTAGGCACACCGTAATGGTAATAAAGCGCCGCCTGTGCACCCCAGCATATATGCATGGTTGAATATACGTGCGTTTTGCTCCACTCCATAATCTCGCAAAGCTCGTCCCAATAGTCAACAGCTTCAAAATCAATTTGCTCAATGGGCGCGCCTGTAATAATCATACCATCGTACTTTTTGTTTTTAATGCTGTTAAAATCGGTATAAAAATCACTTAAATGAGTAATCGGAGTGTTTTTTGAAATATGCGAAGCCATGTGCAGCAATTCTACGTTAACCTGCAAAGGTGTGTTGCTCAAAAGACGTAAAAGCTGTGTTTCGGTTTCGATTTTTTTCGGCATCAGGTTTAAAATCACAATTTCAAGCGGTCTGATGTCTTGATGCTCAGCCACAGCTGATGAAATAACAAATATTTTTTCCTGCTTTAACGTGTGGTAAGCAGGCAAATTCTGCGGTATTTTAATTGGCATTGTTTATCTCCGTTATATTTATTCATTATCCGCAAGATTTTTTTGGTTGCGGATTTATTTTTTTGTGCAGCCCTTGCAGCCGCCCAAAACGTTATCAATATCTATAATATCGTCGGTATTCTCAAAAAACCTTAGTTTTTTGCACATTTCAATTGATTTTTCATCATCAGCAAGATTAAATCTTGCCTGTAATATTCCTGCCAACAAGCCTTTAAAAAGTGCCGTGCGGACAAGTCCATCGCAAAGCGCAAGGTCATCGTTGCAACCCAATGCGTGTATAACAACAAGATTTTTATCGTATTCAAATATAACAAACCCTTTAACGTCGCCGCCGTCAACCGATTCAACAATCATTGGTGCCAGGCAAGTCTGGGGCAGAATATCAGCGTATTTTGCAACATCGGTGCAAGCTTTCATTTCAAGCATAGTCTTACACCTTTCCGATAGCCGTTCTCATAGCACGCAGTTCCTCAGCAGTAAGCTCACGCCATGTGCCCGGCTTTAACATACCAAGCTTAATGGGACCTTCGCTTATGCGGCGCAGTCTTGCAACTTCAAGTCCCAATGCTTCGCACATTTTTCTTATCTGACGGTTTCTTCCCTCGTGAATAGTCATCAGCATAACCACACGGTTTTGTTCCTTGGTCAGCACGTTAACGGTTGCGGGTGCGGTTTTTTTGCCGTCAATAACAACACCGGTTGAAAGTTCAATAACCTGCTCCTCGGTGATATCGGGTCGAACAGTTACACGGTAAGTTTTTGTAATCTGCTTTGAAGGGTGCATAACAGAATTTGCAAACTCTCCGTCATTGGTTAAAAGCAAAAGTCCTTCCGAGTTTTTGTCAAGTCTGCCAATGGGGTAAACCCTTGTTTCAAGCCCTTCAAGCAAATCGGTTACGCATTTTCTGTCAAGCTCATCGCTCAATGTTGTTACATATCCTCTGGGCTTGTTAAGCATAATGTAAACATAATCCTTTTTACGCGGCATATAAAGCTTTTCGCCGTCAACCGCAATAATATCTTTTCCGTAAAGTGCCTTGTCGCCAAGCTTGATTTTTCTTCCATTTACGGTTACTCTCCCTTGCGAGATAAGCTCCTCAGCCTTGCGTCTGCCGCAGTAGCCGACTTCGGACATGATTTTTTGTACTCTTGTCTTTTCCATCAAAATAATCCTTTTTGTATATCAATTTATGCAATATTGCACATCTTCGCTTGCCAAAAGCTCAATCTGTGCAATAATTTCATCGTTGTAATAATACTCCGCAATGCCTAGCACATCGCCCTTGTTTATTGGCGCATAGGCAAAGGGCGCGGTTTTTATTTTGCATGATACTGCCGAAACATCACCCATAAATGCTCCAACTGACAGCTTTTTTGCCGGACTTAACCCTACATAGCAGGTTTGTGCACCAACAACCTCAATAAATGCCGTCTTTTCAGGAATATCTGTCAGTTCAACACATGAAAAACCGTAATCATAAAGCTTTATATGGTCGTTCCAATCATCACTTGCGTTTAAAGTCACGCAAATCAACTCAACGCCGTTTTTTTGTGCCGCCGAAACAAGACATCTTCCTGCTTCGTCAGTAAAACCTGTTTTAATACCTATGCAGTATTGATATTTATCAAGCAGCTTGTTTGTGTTGTAAAGCGTGCGTGCGTAAGGCGGATTGCCAAAGTTAACGCTCATGCTTTTTTGTGAGCATATATGCCCAAAATCCTCGTTTTTCATAGCACAGCGTGCAAGTAAAGCCATATCGTAAGCTGTGGAATAATGATTTTCATCGTGCAGTCCGGAAGGTGTAACAAAATGGGTGTTTTCCATTCCTATTTCCAAAGCCTTAGCGTTCATCATGTCCGCAAAGCTTTGCATATTGCCTGCCACCTTTACAGCGGCGGCATTGGCTGCATCGTTACCGCTGGGCAAAAGCATACCGCAGCAAAGTGCATATTTTGTTACAATATCGCCGTAACAAAGCCCCATAGATGAACCTTCCACGGTAATTGCATCGGAATCAACGGTAAATTCTTCATGCAGATTACCGCTTTCCAGTGTCAGCAAAGTCGTCATGATTTTTGTTGTGCTTGCCATGGGTAAAGTCGTATCGGCAGACTTTTGCCAAATAACACGCCCCGTATCAGCTTCAATCAGCACAGCGCTTTTTGCCGATATTTCAATATCGGGCTGATTATACACAGCATTGTAACTCCAAGCGTTTGCGCCCAATCCAATCATGCATACAAACGCACACAAAACAGCCACAGCTTTTTTCATAAAATACCCCTTATCATCATTAAATTCTATATTTTAATGATATGGGCATTTTAGCTTAAAAATGCGTTATTCAGCTTGTGCGTCGTCTTTTTTCTTTTTGGAGAGTGTTTCCTGCAATTTCTGTATAGTTTCGGGCAGTTTGCCAAGCAATGCCGAAGCTGCAGGCTCGTTTTCATCAATGCGCATTAATTTAATCTCGCCGTTGCAGAAAGTGATAAAAGCCACAGGCTTGATAGAAACGCCTGCGCCTGCACCGCCGCCGAAAAGCTCCTTAGAAGTTTTGGTAGGCAAATCGCTTCCGCCCGAAGCAAACCCGAAGGAAACTTTTGAAACGGGGATAACCACGGCACCCTCTGCCAAAGTTATGGGGTCGCCGATAATTGTTTCTGAATCGATCACATCACGGATTTTTGCGAGTGCCGTTTCAAGTACGCTTTGAATAGGATGATTACTGTTCATTTTTTCGCTCCATTTCCGCACGTTTTTAACCGCTTACCGCAGGCGTGCTTTTCTTTTTGTTTGTTTTTTTAGCTTTAAGCTTTGGTTTTATAATAAAATGTATAAGATATTTTATGCCGAATGATGCCGCAGCAGCAACCACCGTTGTGGGACGAAGCCGCAGATAAAACGATGCATCGTATTTTGCGGGCGCGCTATCATAAACGCAATGTATATCAATACTTTTTTTCTTTACAGTAAACAGACAGGCAAGATTGCCCACTGCGTTAAAAACAAGCGCATTCATGCGGCCAAAATTTATTGCACAATCGTAGGCATCCTCGTTGGCAATGTCAAAATCAATAAAAAGCTTTGTTAAATGTATGCCTTTTAAAATTTTAAAAACGGGCTTTATGCCGATATCGTAAAGCTGTTTTAAGGTGTCTATTTTATCACCCAAATCAAAAAGCTTGTCCTCAATAGTTTTTTTGCGTTTTTTCTTTTCAGGATATTCTTCAGATTTTGATTGCTTTTCCGATTTTTTCTCAGCCTTTTTCAAATCCTTTGATTTCTTTTCGGTTTTGCCTTCATCACTGTATATGTGTTTTGAATTATTTTCTGTATCCTTGGCTTTTTTGGGATTTTCGTCTGCATTTTTATCAGAAAGCTCTTCAGTGTCCTTTTCCTTTTTGTATTCGTCCAAATCAAACAGCGTAAAAAACAGATATTTTATCTTAACTTTAAGCTTGCCGCCGATATATGCAAAATCCACCGTAACGAACTGAAAAAGCGCAAGCCATATCAGAAAAATAATGCCTAAAATGATATACAAAGCTATCATGCGCCTTCTCCTTTCGTAATGTTATTGTTATATGCTTATATATCCGTATTCTGTATATCGCCGCTTTGTGTTATGGTTGCATTTTCAGCGGATTGATTATCGTTTTCCATGCTTTGCAAATCGTAAAAACTCACCTGACCGTCCTTGGAAGGCAAATCGGGAAGGTCGTCAAGCGAAGTTAAGTTAAAGCATCTCAAAAAATTCTTTGTTGTAACATAAGTTACAGGCCGTCCGGGAACGTTAAGTCTGCCTGCTTCGCATAGCAGGTCTTTTTCTACAAGAGAATTTACAACGCTTGAGCTGTCGATACCTCTGACATTTTCGACAAAGCCCTTGGTTACGGGTTGATTGTACGCAACAACCGCTAAAACTTCCATTGCCGCTGATGAAAGGGGAGTGTTCCTCTTTGTTTCAAGCGCACAGCGTATCTGTGGAGCAAATCTTTCGTGCGTGCACATCTGAAAGGCATCGTCAAGCCTTATTATACGCAAAGCGCTGCAAGCTTCATCATAGCGGTCGTTTAAAAGCATAACAAGCTTTTCAACCGTTTCCTCATCAATTCCGCTTGCCGATGAAAGCCGTGAGATTTCCACAGGCTCTCCGCATGAAAACAGCAAGGCCTCAATAACTGCTGTTTTTTCTTTTAATTCCATAAATTCTCCTTGTTATGTAACAGCTGCGTGCTTGGGCAGCTTGTTCTCTGTGTTAAAATATACCTCGGTGTTGTCATCGTTCAAACAAATTCTGCCGGCTCTTGTCAGTTCAAGTACAGCCAAAAAAGCCGCAACTCGTTCTGAGCGTGTCTGCCCTTCAAAAAAATCTTCAAGCGAAGCGCGCTTGCAGTTGTAAAGTTTTCTCAGCAGTGCCACAATTTTCACCTGCACCGAGTAGGTTTTGTGCTTTACAATTTTCGAAAAATTATCAGCTGTAACCTCTTTTTTCGGCAGCGGACGCTTTGAAAGCATTTCCATTGCATCACGCAGCAAAAACGCATCATGATTAAGACAATAAGTGTTATCCACGGGGATTTTCACGCTTTCACGCACAAACACATCAAATCCGCAAAAGCGCTTTGAAAGGCGCATTGCCGCCATTTTGGCTCTGTCATAATCAATCAGGCGGCCCTCAAGTTCCTTTTTCATTTCTTCTGCCTCATTGTTTTCGGGCAAAAGTGACATAACCTTGATGTATATAAGCTTTGCCGCCATCTCCAAAAATTCGCTTTGCAATTCAAAGTCAGTGTCCGAAAGCGACTCCATAAATGCAAGATATTGGTCAACTAAAGACACTATTTCAATATCGCAGATATTCTGCTTATGCTTTGAAATAAGCTGCAAAAGTACATCAAGCGGGCCTTCAAAATTATCAACTTTAAATGTAATATCGTTCATATCTCACCCAACAAGTGCAGGTATCCAGCCCGTTGCGAACCACAAGCCATCGAAAATAATGCCGGAAAGCCATGTAAGCGGTGCAAACACAATGCTGCTGATAGCGGGCATAAAATTGCTTGCAAGTATGATTATCATAAATGCCATGGAAAGCTTTTGCTGATTTGCATACATCCAGCCTTCAAATTTTCTGCCCAAAAAGTATCCAAGTATCTTCGAACCATCAAGCGGCGGAATAGGTATTAAATTAAACACTGCAAGATTTATATTGATTACTGCAATAAAGTAAAGAACGTAAAGTATATAAAAGTATTTTTGCAGCATCTCGTCTGAAGGCATCAGACCGCTGTCAACAAGCCACATAAATGTTGCGTTTACATCTTTGAATAAGAAAATTTCAGCAACACGGATTAGAATTATGGTAACAAAAGCCGCAATAACGTTTGAAATTGGACCTGCTGCCGCAGTAACTGCCATGCCTGCACGCATACTTATGCCGGTTTTTTTCAGCTTTTGCTTGCCCGATTTTGTCGTTACATATTCTTTTCTCATCGGCTTGAAACGATAAGGATTAACGGGTACGGGCTTTGCCCAACCAAAACCGCACAAAACAAGGCATATTCCGCCCAAAATATCAATGTGCGCTAATGGGTTAATAGTCAATCTGCCCTGTTCTTCGGCAGTGGTGTCGCCCAGTTTGTTGGCTGTCCATGCGTGGGCAAATTCGTGGAAAGGCAAAATCAGCATAAGCACAATCAAACCGCTTAGCAATTCCAGTATATAAGTATTCACTTTGTCATCTCTCCAAATAATGTATTTTATATTTGTATATATAAGTATAATCAAAATATATTATACTATATTATAGCTAAAATTTCAAGCGAATTTGTGGACATTTGCACAAAATATATTTTTTTTGAGAAAATCACAAAAAACACTTGCATTTTTGTTTCATATCTGATAAAATATATGCGTTAACCTTTTAATCTGCACAAAGGAGGTGCGACAAATGGCAAAATGTGAAATTTGCGGCAAAGGCGTTTCTTACGGTATTAAGGTGTCCCACTCACACAGAAGAACCAACAGAACATGGAAACCCAATGTCAAGAGAGTTAAGGCTATCGTTAAGGGCACTCCCTGCCACATCTATGTATGCTCAAGATGCCTCCGCTCCAACAAGGTGACAAGAGCAGTCTGATTTATATTATTTAAATCTGCACTTATAATTATTGGCACAAATTGCCGCTGTTTATGCGGCATAAAGGAAATTTATGAGGTGTATCGTTTTTGCGATACACCTCTTTCTTTATCCGCTAAAACGCAAAAAATAAAAAAATTAATGTTTATCGTTAAAAAATACTTGACAAACATAAAATCATGTGCTATAATACAATCACGGCCGAAAAATGAAATAATAAATTACAATATTTGGAATGGAGAAAAAACATGGAAAACAATAACACAATCAAAAAGATAAACACAATCGGCAAGGTATCAAGCGGCGTTATTATCTTAGGCAAAATCATACTTATTATAGGCTTTGTAGTAACATTGATTACGGGCATTGCAATGCTTACAGTTCCCGGTGATTTTATTTCAGCAGATGTAAACGCAGACGCTGAAATCCACATCAACGGTGATGAGTTGCCCTTTATGTTCTCCGGTTCGGTAGAAGACATGTCGAAAGAACTGCAGGATATCGACGTTGATTTTTCTGATTTTACTCTCAATGTTACCGATATATCCGAAAGCGACAGCGAGCTTGGATTGTTAATGGATATGCATCTTTTCAATCTTGATGGAAAAACAATTGCAATTGCAATCGGTGTCGGCATGATAATATCTGCGCTTTTCCTTGTGGTAGTTTACATCATCATGATTTTTGCACACAAGCTTGCCAAAGCACTCTCGATTTGCGAATCCCCCTTTGAAGAAGGCGTTGTGAAGAACATGAAACGCTTTGCTTTTTCAATGATTCCCTGGGCAGTGCTGTGCTGCTTTGATGGCAGTGTTGTAAACGGCGTTAATATAGGCATTAATATTGACGTTGTATCAATACTTGTTGTTGCAATGATTATCGTTCTTGTTTACATTTTTGACTTTGGCGCACAGTTGCAGCGTCAAGCAGATGAAACACTTTAATAGGTGAATCATGGGCAAGATTATATTAAGACTTGACAGAGTTATGGCAGACAGAAAAGTTTCCTTAAACGAATTATCAGAAAAGGTTGGCATTGCCAACGTCAACCTTTCAAAGATAAAAACGGGCAAAGTCAGCGCAATAAGGTTTTCTACACTTGAAGCGATATGTGAAACGCTGAATTGTCAACCGGGTGATATTCTTGAGTATTCTCCCGAAGATGAATAGCAGTCGACTACTCGCACAGTGCAATTTCTTTTTGCTTCTCTTGCTGTTGCGCAAAACATTTTCGGTATAGCTTGGTGTAATTGCGTAGAGTAATTGGCGTTCCTTTTTCTGTAACAAATATATATCACAATACTTTCCTCATGTCCGGGTATTTTTCGATTGAAAATACATTCCCATCAGTATTTATTGATATTATTTAAGTTGCTATCGAAATTTTCGATAGTTATATTCGAAAACATTTATGTTGCTAATGCTTGACATCTACACATCGAAGGAGTAATATATAATAAAAATTAAATATTGTAAAGGCTATGACGAAGAATGGTCATCGAGAGAAACAGCACAGAGAGCTGATGGTTGGTGCGAATCAGTGTGTTTGTTATCCTTGTCCTCTCACTTCTGAGCCGGGAACCTGAAGCGGTGAGTGTGTAGGGGACCCCGTGTATGCTACGTCAGTGCATAGAAGTTGTTTGACTTCGATTAAAACAAAGGCGTTGATGAAGACGGAAACTACAACGAATTTTTCAGAGAGCCGGGGATGGTGCGATCCCGGTAAAGGACTGTAGACTTCCCATCCCTTCTGAGCCGGAAGCCCCAAAGGACAATCACCTAGTAGGCGTTTCCCGTGTATGCTACGTCAGTGCATAGAAGTTGTTTGACTTCGAAGAGGTGGCGGATCATTTATATCCGCAATTTGAGTGGTACCGCGAGTGATAAAGTATTTTTCACCCGTCTCAAAGCAATTAAAGTCTTTGAGGCGGGTTTTTGTTTTGCCTTAAAGCGAATCTGAAACGCATACACTTAAAACAGAAAGGCGGAATGAAAATGCTAACTCTCGACAAAGTATTTAATGCACAAACGGTTCTAAAGAATATCGTTCGTGAAACCAAGCTTGTAAGAGCATACGGTATTGCACACGACTGCGAGCTATATCTAAAACCTGAAAACCTACAAATCACAGGTTCGTTCAAGGTAAGAGGCTCTGCATACAAAATTGCGATGCTCAGTGAGGAAGAAAAAGAAAGAGGCGTAATAGCTTGTTCGGCGGGAAATCACGCGCAGGGCGTGGCGCTTGCGGCAACCAAGAACGGAATTAAATCTTTAATCTGCTTGCCGGATACTGCCCCTATTTCAAAGGTGGAAGCAACAAAAGGTTTTGGCGCAGATGTGTGTTTGGTGGAAGGTTGCTATGACGATGCCTACCAAAAAGCGCTGGAATTAAAAGAAAGCGAAGGGTATACCTTTGTTCATCCCTTTGATGATGAAAACGTTATTGCGGGTCAAGGTACGATTGCGCTTGAAATTCTAAACGATCTTGACAATATTGATGCCATTGTTGTTCCCATCGGTGGTGGCGGACTCATTTCAGGCATTGCCTATACTGCAAAGCAAATCAGACCATCTGTTAAGGTTTACGGTGTTCAAGTGGCAGGCGCACCGAGTATGTACAACTCGATAAAGGATGGTGAAATTGAATGTTTGTCTTCGGTTTCCACCATTGCAGATGGTATCGCCGTAAAAAAACCGGGTGAGAACACCTTCCGCTATGTCAGTGAATATGTGGATGAAATTGCTCTTGTTACCGATGATGAAGTTTCCAGTGCTATACTTGCTCTCATCGAAAAGCAGAAGATGATTGCCGAAGGAGCAGGTGCAACGGCAGTTGCGGCTGTGATGGCAGGAAAATTTGATTTAAAAGGCAAACGAGTGGTTGCGGTTGTATCGGGCGGTAATATTGACGTTACAAGCCTTTCTCGTGTTATTGATCGTGGTCTTCTTAATTCCGGTCGTTCCTCAAGCTTACTGATTGAACTGATCGACAAACCCGGGCAATTGAAAGAGATTTCCCGCATTATCGCTGATTGTGGAGGAAATGTAACCGGTGTTCATTATGAAAAAGGCAACACTGAGAGCGTTAATGGTTGTTTCCTGCGCATTGAAATGGAAACAAGAGATTTTGAACATGTAAACCTCATCACAAAAACACTTCGTGATGAAGGATTCAAATTAGTATAAAGGAGATAAAGTTATGAGAGATAAAGTTCAGACAAATAAAGCACCGGAGGCAATCGGTCCCTATTCACAAGCAGTAGTTATAGGAAATCTCATTTATACCTCCGGTCAAATTCCGCTAAATCCCGAAACTGGAGTTTTGGAAGGCGAAAACATATCTCAGCAGACCCATCGTGTTTGCGAAAATTTAGAAGCCGTGTTGACTGCCGCAGGCGGCTCATTAAACAGTGCTGTAAAAACAGTATGTTTCCTGGCAAATATGGAGGATTTTGCCGCATTTAACAAAGTATATGCTGAGTATTTTACAGAGAAGCCTGCCAGAAGCTGTGTGGCAGTAAAAGATCTTCCTAAAGGCGCTTTGGTCGAGGTTGAAGTGATTGCAGAAAAAGAGTAAACAGAGATGATGAATTTAAGTAAATACCTTGATGCAGGATATCGGCTGTAAACAGTGCGGAGTCCTGATTGTTAGATTTTTAGAAAAGGAGTGATTTGATGCAGCTTTGCGGCTCAGATATCTTAGTTAAAACCTTAATTGAACAAGGATGTGATACCGTTTTCGGTTATCCCGGAGGTCAGATACTTAATGTTTACGACAGCCTTTATAAATATCAAAATGAAATTAATCACGTGTTGACCGCTCACGAACAAGGTGCGGCACACGCTGCCGACGGCTATGCTCGGACTACGGGAAAAGTAGGTGTTGTTATTTCCACTTCGGGACCGGGAGCAACCAATCTTGTAACCGGTATTGCTACCGCTTATCTGGATTCGATACCAATGGTGGCAATTTGCGGTAATGTACCGACAACACAAATCGGAACAGACAGTTTCCAAGAGATCGACATAACAGGTGTTACCTTGCCTATTACCAAACACAATTACTTTGTAAGCGATGTTGAGGACTTGGCAAACACAATTCGTGAAGCATTTAAACTCGCAAAATCAGGCAGACCGGGACCTGTGCTGATTGATGTTCCGAAGGACGTTCAAATTGCAAAGTGCAAATATGAAGTTGGTTCCCCCGTGGAAAAGGATGAAGCCTTTGCTGCAAAGGATGCTCGTATTGAAGAAGCTGCTGACATTATCAATTCCGCAAAGCGACCTTTTATTTACTTTGGCGGCGGAGTGATTACGGCAGATGCGCAAAACGAGGTACTCGCTCTTGCCGAGAGAATAGATGCTCCGATTGGTTGCTCATTAATGGGACTTTCTGCTATTCCGACCGACCAACCGAGATTTCTTGGAATGCAAGGTATGCACGGACACTACGCATCTTCTATGTCTATGCACAATGCAGATGTGATTCTTTCACTTGGCGTTCGCTTTAACGACCGTGTTACAGGCAACCGCACAAAATTTGCTACGGGCGCAAAAATCGTTCATATAGATGTGGACGGTTCGGAGCTTAACAAAACAGTGAACTCGGTTTGCGGACTCAGAGGAGATGTGAAACTTACCTTGCAAAAACTTCTTCCGCTTTTAAACAAAGAACTAAAACCTGATTGGATGGCAAAGGTTAATGCTTTTAGAAAGGAAGAAGAAAACTATCTTGATAACCGTGAGGGATTGACTCCGCGAAGGGCAATTTTAACACTTAACAAGCATTTAGGCGAAAATACCGCCGTTTGTACCGATGTTGGTCAACACCAGATGTGGTCAGCGCAAAGTCTGAATTTCAAAACTGCAAGAAGATTTGCATCCAGCGGCGGCCTTGGAACAATGGGCTATGGCTTCGGTGCGGCGATCGGTGCAGCATACGGTACGGGGGAACGCAGCGTTTTGGTTACTGGTGATGGCAGTTTCGGTATGAATCTCAATGAGCTTGCAACCGCTGTCCGTTACAATATTCCCATTGTGGTCATCATTATGAACAACGGCGTACTCGGAATGGTTCGTCAGTGGCAAACGCTTTTTTATGATAAGCATTATTCCAATTCGGTTTTGGAGCGCAAAACGGATTTTGCAGCGATGGCTAAATCCTTTGGTGCAGATGGAGAATCAGTTACTACTCCTGAAGAACTCGATAAGGCGCTTGAAAAGGCATTTAAAACCGAAGGTCCGTATATTATCGACTGCAAGATCGATAAAGACGAGTTTGTTCTTCCCATGCTGCCACCGGGTGGCAGCATGGATGACATCATCACAAAACTGGAGGTGGAATTGTGAACCGATATACGTTAGCGGTATTGGTACGAAATCAGTTCGGCGTACTGAATCGACTTACAAGTATGTTCCGACGCCGTCAGTTCAATATTAGTTCAATTACCGCAAGCGAAACCGAATCCGGCGAATATTCTCGCATTACCTTCAGTTTTGATGGTGAAGAAAACGGAAAACAGCAGCTTATCAATCAGCTTTATAAATTGCCCGATGTTTGTTCTATTAAAGAATTGACGGGGAGTAATTCACTAAGTTGTGAACTGATGCTGATTAAGCTCAAAAATGATCCGTCATCTCGTGACGAAATCCATGCAGCGGCGGAGGCATTTAAGGCGGAAACGATTGATTACGCCAAAGATTCTATCGTGCTTCGAGTTATCGGAAACAGCACAAAAATGGATGATTTTATTTCGCTTATGCGGGATCATACCATTCTTGAAATCTGCCGAACAGGTACGGCATCTATTGAAAAAGGCGCATTTACTTTGCGTCAAAACTTAAATTTGTGATATAGAAAGAGGTAATTAAAATGGCAAACAGAATTTTTTATCAGCAGGACTGCGATCTTCAGAAACTCAGCGGAAAAACCGTTGCTATCATCGGATACGGCTCTCAGGGACACGCTCATGCCCTCAACTTAAAAGAAAGCGGTGTTGATGTTGTTGTTGGCCTTTACCAAGGCTCAAAAAGCTGGGCAAAGGCAGAGGCGCAGGGACTCAAGGTTATGACAAGTGCCCAAGCTGCAAAGGTAGCCGACATCATTATGATTCTTATCAACGATGAAAAGCAAGCGGCACTTTATAAGGAAAGCATTGAACCCAACCTCACCGAAGGTAAGACTTTGGCTTTTGCTCACGGCTTTAATATCCATTTCGGCTGTATCAAGCCCCCGAAGAATGTCAATGTCATTATGATTGCACCCAAAGGTCCCGGTCATACTGTTCGCAGCGAATACCAAGCAGGCAAAGGTGTTCCTTGCCTTATCGCTGTGGAGCAGGATGCTACGGGTGATGCTTGGGATTTAGGTTTGGCTTATGCTCTTGGTATCGGTGGTGCTCGTGCAGGTGTGCTTGAAACCACTTTCCGCACCGAAACTGAAACCGACCTCTTTGGTGAACAGGCAGTTCTTTGCGGCGGTGTTTGTGCATTGATGCAGGCAGGCTATGAAACCTTGGTTGAGGCAGGTTATGATCCGAGAAACGCTTATTTTGAATGTATCCACGAAATGAAACTGATCGTTGACCTTATTTATCAAAGCGGTTTTGCCGGTATGAGATATTCTATCTCTAACACTGCCGAATATGGCGATTATATCACTGGTCCTAAAATCATCACCGAGGATACGAAAAAAGCAATGAAAAAGATCCTTGCCGATATTCAGGACGGCTCCTTTGCAAAGGACTTCCTTTTGGATATGTCCTCTGCCGGTGCACAGGTTCACTTTAATGCTATGAGAAAGAAAGCGAGCGAGCATCCTTCCGAAGTAGTGGGTGCCGATATCCGTAAGCTTTATAGCTGGAGCGATGAGGATAAGCTTATCAACAATTAACAGGAGGTGCAGATTATGCGCAAAGAAAATGTAGTGGAAGGCGTACAAAATGCGCCGCACCGCAGTTTGTTTCACGCTTTGGGATTGACGGAAGAAGAACAAAAACGCCCGCTGATTGGTATTGTTAGTTCCTATAATGAAATCGTACCGGGACATATGAATCTTGACAAAATAGTGGATGCTGTTAAACTCGGTGTTGCAATGGCTGGTGGCACTCCCATCGTGTTCCCCGCCATTGCCGTTTGCGATGGTATTGCCATGGGACATACGGGAATGAAATATTCTCTTGTCACCCGTGACCTGATTGCCGATTCTACCGAGGCCATGGCTATTGCTCACGGCTTTGACGGTCTTGTTATGGTGCCCAACTGCGATAAGAACGTTCCCGGTCTTTTAATGGCGGCGGCAAGAGTGAATATTCCTACCGTGTTTGTCAGCGGAGGCCCAATGCTTGCAGGCAGAGTGGAGGGCAAAAAAACAAGCCTTTCTTCTATGTTCGAGGCGGTGGGTGCTTATAATGCCGGCAAAATAGACGATGAAAAACTCTATGAATACGAATGCAAGACCTGCCCGACCTGTGGCTCTTGCAGCGGTATGTATACCGCTAATTCTATGAACTGCCTGACCGAAGCGCTCGGTATGGGGCTAAAAGGTAACGGCACCATTCCTGCCGTTTATTCTGCCCGTATTGAGCTTGCTAAACATGCAGGTATGGCAGTCATGGAGCTTCTGAAAAAGAACATCCGTCCCCGTGATATTATGACAAAAGAGGCTCTGATGAACGCTCTTACTGTGGATATGGCACTTGGCTGTTCCACCAACAGTATGCTGCATCTGCCTGCTATTGCTCATGAGTGCAATGTGGAACTGAATTTGGATATTGCTAATGAAATCAGCGCAAAAACGCCGAACCTTTGTCATCTAGCTCCTGCTGGTCGCACTTATATGGAAGACTTGAACGAAGCAGGCGGTGTCTATGCTGTTATGAATGAACTCACTAAGAAAAATCTTTTAAATATTGATTGTATGACCGTAACGGGCAAGACCATCGGAGAAAATATAGAAGGCTGTGTTAATCTCAATTATGATATTATTCGACCAATAGAAAATCCTTACAGCGAAACGGGCGGAATTGCTGTGCTCAAAGGTAATTTGGCACCTGAAGGCAGTGTTGTAAAACGCTCTGCCGTTTTGCCCGAAATGCTGGTTCACATTGGTCCTGCTAAGGTGTTTGATTCCGAAGAAGAAGCGCAAGCTGCTATTAACAGCGGAAATATTGTAGCAGGCGATGTGGTCGTTATCCGTTATGAAGGTCCCAAAGGCGGCCCCGGTATGCGTGAAATGCTGAATCCTACCTCTGCGATTATGGGAATGGGACTCGGGGGTAGCGTGGCACTTATCACAGATGGACGTTTCAGCGGCGCAACGAGGGGCGCTTGTATCGGTCACGTAACACCCGAAGCCGCTTCGGGTGGCATGATTGGGGTTGTAGAGGATGGCGACATCATCAGTATCAACATCCCAGAAAATACCATCGAACTAAAGGTCGACGAGGCGGTCCTTGCCGAGCGTATGAAAAACTTTAACCCTAAGAAAAAAGAGCTTTCCGGTTACTTAAAACGCTATGCGGCATTGGTTTCCGGAGGGGCTACAGGGGCGATTTTAAACTGATATGAAAGATTTAAAAGAAAAACTCGGTACACTCTGTATATTCAGAGAACTCTTGAAAGATACGGTGCTTTCCTCGCTTTGCACCTATCTTGAAAAACCTACGAGCTCGGCGTATGCCGAGTTTGTGGCGGTGCTTTATCAAGCAAACGGCGGAAGCTTAAGTGAATATATCAAGGAACTTTGTTTTAATAGTGAGAATGTATATGTGAAAGAACTCGGTCTTTGTAAAAGCGTTCCGAATTATATGTTGTCTACGCTTGAGGCAGAGCTTGATATATTACAAGAGGTATCGGAGCTTGACAAGGAAAAACTATGTACTTTGCTTGACTACAAAGGATTTTTGCCTGAATTTACAACCACCAAGCTCAGATTGAAAGAGATATATCTCCACAGATCAGAGAATATTGACAAATACGGATACGGCATTTATGCCAAATATAATATGTTCAGCGTAGATGAGGCAGGCAATATCGTTCCCGTTCTGCACCCTGATAAAACAGAACTTTCTAATCTTGTGGATTACGAGCGTGAAAGAAACATTATCATTGATAACACCAAGGCCTTACTTCAGGGCAAACCTGCCGCAAACATTCTGCTTACAGGTGATGCCGGAACGGGTAAATCTTCCACTGTAAAAGCGGTAGCCAATGCCTTGCGGGACGAGGGTCTTCGCATCATTGAGGTACGCAAGGATCAGCTTCGCAGTATTCCGAAGATATTGGATGAACTGTCAAGCAACCCGCTGAAATTTGTGTTATTTATTGATGATCTTTCTTTCCTGAAAGATGATGATAATTCTAACGCACTTAAAGCGGTGCTGGAAGGTTCGGTTACGGCAAAATCCTCAAACGTGGTAATTTATGCTACCAGTAATCGACGACACATTATCAAAGAAAGATTCTCTGACCGTGAGGGTGATGATATCCACCGTAACGATACGATGCAGGAACTTGTTTCTTTGTCTGAACGTTTTGGAATTCATATTACGTTTTCAAAACCGAATAAGGAAACATTCCTTCATATCGTGCATCACTTGGCAGACGAAAACGAAATTGATATGCCAAAAGATGAAATTGAGCTTCTCGCTGAACGCTTTGCTTTAGAGCGCGGCGGCAGATCTGCCCGCCTTGCCAGACAATTTGTTGACGGATTACTTTCAAAGTAAAAAAACGAGAGAATCTCAACTTTAGAGATTCTCTCGTTTTTATGTTTAATTTGAAAATTCGTTTTCTTTAACGTAGTCGATAAATGTTTTAAGACTTTTGGACATCCATTTGTTTTTGTGGTAAATAAGCTGCTTCCAAATCTCGACATTCATATCTTTCACATCGAGGTAACAAAGCTCACCGCTATCAATTAAATCCTTTGTAACAAAATCGGGGAGGAAAGAAATCATATCTCCCTTCGCTACAAGTGAAGTTATAATATCGGTTCTGCCAATCTCAAGAACAGGATCTATTTCTAATGATTTTTTGGCAAGTTCTTTATCAAAAACGCGCCGATAACCTTGACCGTTCTCAGTTAGAATAAAAGGTTCATTTATAATATCTTTAATAGACAGATTCTTCTTACCCGCAAATTTTGAACTCGTACTTGCTACAAAGTGCATGGAAAGTGGTTGCTCTTTGGCAATGATGTAATCTTTATTATATATGCGGTTATCCAGTGTTATGATAAAGTCTGCTTCGTTATGATCGAGCATATTAAGCATAACGCCCGAATCGCCGGTGGTAAACCGAATGGAGATCGATGGATACTTTTTATGAAAGTCGATGTAGTGAGAGTTTATCATATCATCGCATATCGAGTCGGGAGTGACGATGTGTATAGAACCTGAAAGCTCTTCTTTCATTAAGCTTTCTTTAAATTCATCCATCAGTGTACGTATTCCGTGAGCATAGGAAACCAGTTCGTGTCCGCTCTCAGTGAGTGTGATGGTATGATTAATTCTTTCAAACAAAAGGCAACCTAACTCTTGTTCCAATTGTTTTATCTGAAAAGAAATTGTAGATTGTGAATAACCAAGCTGTTCGGCAGCCTTTGTAAAATTCCCAAGCTCGGCAACGTGGATAAACGTGATTAAATTTCGCAGTTCCATTGTAACCCTTTCTATATCGAAACTTTCGATAGCAAATGCCAAAATCATTTATTTGACTAATGCACAAGTATATTATATAATATACACATTAAAAATGCAACTGATTTACAAAAATGGAAATGAGTGAATATATTAACAAAAAAGAAATTACAAAGCGATATTTGTTGTTTATAGCGTGCCTATTCTTTTATGGGAATCGGTGTGGCGCTTACAAAACACGGGGAACTTGGAGTTTCTCCCATTTCTTCAGTTGCGAATGTTGTCAGTGTTAAATTTGCCTTTTTCTCATTCGGAACTTGGCTTACAATTTCAAACTGTGTTTTACTATTTGGACAGATTTTACTGCTGGGCAAAAATTTTAAGCCTATACAGCTTTTGCAGATCCCATTGTCCTTTTGATTTACATTATAAAAACAGATTTTTGAGCGAAACCGTTCTTTTACGAAAAATTCAAATAAAAACAGCAACCGACCAATAATTGTTGATCGGTTGCTGTTTTTTTGCACTCTTCAATCGGCTGATATTATTGGATATAAGATATCCTTATGACAACCTGCCTTTGACGAGGCCTTTTTGTTATATGGTCGTGCGAAAATAATCATCTAACAATTAACAAAAGCTAAAAACCGCTTGATGTTATACCGGCAGCGATTCAACGGCGCCAATTGCATATCTTGCAATAAACGTTGCATCCATTGCGTTAACCTTTCCATCAAGATTAACATCGCATGCAATTTTTGCTGTTTCGCTTAATGTGTATGTTCCCACCGCGGATCTTGCGGTAAGTGTTGCATCCATTGCGTTAACCTTGCCATCGCCGTTTGCGTCACCGTAAACAAAATCAACAGCTACGCTTTCCTTGTATACTGCTGTTATTTTAACTGCTGCTTCAGGCATTGTAAAGCTGTAAGTGCCGTTGGATTCATCAAATGCAACCGCTGTGCCCGATGCTGTTGCTACCGAAACGCTCGGAGCCTCGTCGCTTTCAACTGTGGGAGTAAGTGTAAACGTAACAGTTTCGCCTGCTTCTGCCTTTGTTGCAGAGAGGGAAATTTCACAGTTTTCAAGTGAAGATGTGATTGAATATTTGCTTGCTGTAATCGTTCCGCCTACTTCAACGGGGTTGCCCGGCTGAGAAAGAACGGTGCCGCCGTCAAGGTTGCTGCCCTCTGTGTGAGCATAATCTGTGTAGAATTCGTTAAGCGAAAGTCCGGTGCCGTTGTTGCCAAGAGATTTCTGGTGGTCAAGACCGATATATTGACCTGTTTCCTGAGTTTGCCAAAGCGAAGTTTCAAATAATCCGTATTTTGAATCATCCCATGTCGAAAAGTCGTATCCTAAAAGTCCGCCCGTATCACCTGAGTTAGGGTTAAGACACCAGAATGTATGACTGATGTGATTATCTATCATATAGTTACGCAAAAGTGTCATCCACTTTTGGTTTTCGGCGCCATCCATGTGGCCGCCCCATTCGCCGATAAGCAAGGGAGCAATATCTTCTTCAACAATATAAGCCCATGTATCGTACCAATAATCATCAAGCAGGGTCTGAGTGGTAAAGTCCTTATTAAACCATGTTTGATCGTAAACAGAAGGACCGTAGTCGTGGGGTGAATATACAATCTGGCTTGTGCCTGTATCGGGTGTAATAGGATAATCTCTTACGCCTCTGAGGTTGCCGCCCCACCATGCGCCATACCATGGCGAATTTTCAGCAGAAGCGCCCCAGATATCAGCAGTGTCGTATGTATATCCAAGTTCTGTTTTGGGATACTGCTCAACGCCTTCGACGAAAATAAGCGCATTAGGATTTACTGCAAGAATGGAATTTGCGCATTCTGTTGCTGAGTAAGCCCAGTTATTAGGAAGTTCAGTGTCGTCCCATCTTGCAATGCTGTCAGGACAAGTTGTACCGTCGTATCCGCGTTTGCCGTGGGGCTCGTTCTTTAAGTCGTATCCGAGAATAGTATCATCGTTGGAATATTTATCGGCAAGCCAGGTAATAGAGTCTTTCCATAAATCCCAAGTCATTTCCTCGCCCGAAAAAGCGCCTGTTGCCATTCCGTCACAGTCAGCGGCACTGCTTTCATAGTACCACAAATTGTAGTTATGTCCTGAATTGTGTGCAGCGGGGCTGTGCACGTCTACCATAACTTTAAGACCGTAGTCTTTGCATTTGTTCATGATAACATCAAAAATTTCCATGCTGTTCTTAACTGTTTTTCCGTCTTCAAGAACAAAATCCTTATTGATGTTTACATAAGCGCCTGCAGGAGTAACGGTTCCGTCCTCTCCTACAACGTCCGTAGGCGGATTGTAGCCTGCATTTACGCTGGAGACCTTCAAAGGTGTGCCTTCCATCCATGAAACAAGCAACTCTGTTGATACAGGGATACGTATCAGGTTAATGCCGTGGTCGGCAACTGTCGAAAGAAATGCGTCACAGTCTGTGGCATAAAGGCCATGCGCAAGGTTTTCTGTACAGTTAAAGCCAAACCAGTTTGCACCCGTCAGCCAGACTTCGTTTCCGTTCATATCGTAAAGTCGGCCACCTTCAGCGTGCAACCAGTCATCGCAGGTATCATCAACCGTTGCGGCAGCAGCAGGCATTTCTATTTCCGAAGAAGCAGTAAAACCAACGCCGGAAAGCATTGATAACGCCATTATGCCTGAAAGCAGTTTTTTTGCTGATTTCAAAATAATCTCCTCCTTAAATTAGCAAAATATCACAAATACATTATACTATAAAACGTGTGGCAGGTCAAGTGTTTTTGGTGTAATTTGTACTATTTTTAATAAAATGTTTTGATATTTGTGTTGAAATCGTTACCACGAACAAGTAGCTGTTATATTGATAAACGGAAAATAATATGTTTCAAATATGTAAACAAAACAGCTTTGCTATTGAAATCGGCACGAATATATTGTAAAATGAAACCAATTAGATACAAACATATCAAATTATTTTGTGCAGTTTACAAGTTGCTGTATCTGCGTTGTTTGTGCGTTTGTATTTTTTGGAACTTTAACAAAAATCATTACCGAAAGGAAGGGTAGATTATTTTATGAAAAAAGGTCTATTCAAAAGAGCACTTGCGGTTTTTGCGTCGGCAAGTATTGCTGCATCAATAGCAACGGGCTCTGTTACCACTGCGTCAGCTGCAAATGTTGATACAAGCGACTACGCAAAGGCACTGCAGTATTCTCTTTATTTCTATGATGCAAATATGTGCGGCGACCAGGTTGGCGAACATTCGCACGTTACCTGGCGTGATGACTGTCACACATATTCCGATGTTCCCGGCGGATATCATGACGCAGGTGACCACGTTATGTTCGGTTTGCCTCAGGGCTATGCGGCTTCAACGCTTGGCTGGGGATATTACGAATACAGCGATGTTTATGAAGAACTTGGACTTACAACTCATTTTAAGATGGTAAGCGATCATTTCTGCCAGTATTTTAAGGATTGCACAAAGCTTTCTAACGGTTCTGTTACAAACTTCATGTACGAAGCCGGCGAAGGTAATACGGACCATGCTTACTGGGGTGCTCCCGAAAAACAGTCTCAGAGTCAGTGGGGACGTTGCCTCTGGACTTCCAACGGTGCAAGCAACATTGCTGCTCAATATGCGGCAGCGCTTGCAATTTCGTACATCAACTTCGGCAATGCAGAAGATTTGACTTACGCAAAGGCTCTATTTAATTTTGCAAATCAGTATCGTTCAAATTATGCTGTGTCGTTCTATAACTCCGAAGCTTGTACGGATGATATCGGCTGGGCAGCAGGCTGGCTTTACCTTGCAACAAAAGAATCTACATATAAAAGCGTATTCGACAGCCTCAAGCCTTCAACTGTATATTGGATTCACTGCTGGAACAATGTAAATCTCGGCAATGCAATCCTCGATGGCTACATCAACAACAATTGGTCTGCTGCAAACAATTACATCAACGGACAGATCAGTTCCTCTTATTCAAGTTATTGGTTCTTGCAGCAGTGGGGTTCTGCAAGATACAATACGGCAATGCAGCTTTGTGCACTTGTTGTTGCTAAGCATACAAACAACAGCAATTATCAAAACTGGGCTAAGTGGCAGATGACCTATATCCTTGGCGGAAATGGTGCAAAGGCTTGCTTTATTACCGGTCTTGGAGATAACTCCGCTAAATATCCTCACCACAGAGCAGCTTCGGGTTATGATAGCTACGACGGATCTAACGGTGTTAATGGCAAAACAGGCTATTCAAGCAGCGGCCACACTCTCATTGGCGCACTTGTTGGCGGTCCTACCAGCCAAAGCGGCAGTTATACCGACTCTGTAAATGACTACACTGCAAACGAAATTGCAGTTGACTACAACGCAGCTTGCGTGGGCGCTCTTGCAGGTCTTTACGAAATTCACGGCACAGGTTCAGTTGTTACTTACATCAATGACGAAATTGAGGTTTGCCTTGATTCTCAGACAGCAGCAACATACGATATTTCAACTAACCTTTCAAACTGCACAATTGCTCTTTCAACAACCAACGCTGAAGCTGATACATCCGTATCCTTCACACTCACACCTACTGTTGATAATCCTGAAGGACCTGAGCTTTCTATTAAAACTGCTTCAGGCACAACATTAAGTTACAGCGGTTCAAATGGTTCTTACACATTTACAATGCCCGCAGAAAACGTAACAATCACAGCTTCCTACACTCAAGGTGCATCTATACTTTACGGCGACGCAAATAACGACGGTAAAGTAAATGCTATGGACGCAACTCTTGTTGCAAGATCTGCAGTGGGAACATATACCTTAAGCGATACGGCAAAAATCGCTTGCGACGTTAACCTCGACGGTAAGATAAACGCACTTGATGCTACACTTATTGCAAGATTTGCAGTAGGTTCAGTAGATTCACTTCCCGTTTAATCTAAATTTCTTCAAAATTAATAATCGTGTCCCCCGAGAATACAAGCTCTCGGGGGACATCCTTTCGGACTGCGATTTGTGCAATATGCTACAATTCAACATATATTGTTTGTGTGTTTCGTCAAATATTAGTCTTGAAAAAAGTTTTCAACCATTGTATAATGTAGTCGCAGGGTTGAGAAAGAGAATAAATCCTGACGCATAGATAATATGTGAAGAACAAAGAAACAGCACAGCATAAAAAGAAAGAACGCTGTGCACTGCACAAAGGAGGAGTCAGCTATGATGTTGATGACAAAAAAGTACAATGTGATGCTTAATTCGCTTACTGTTCAGAAGACAGTGTTTGCGGCAACTGAGCGCTGCAGCGCAGATGTTGTAGCAGAAAACGAATCCGACGGCTATGCCGTAAATGCAAAAAGCGTACTTGGATTCTTTTCGCTGGACCTCAACCGCCCGGTAACTATTACAACGAATACTGAGCATGACGCAGAAATCATTGAGGCTGCTTTGAGAAAGAATAACGTTGGTTATTCCGTTGCGTAATTTTTCAAAGTAAATCTCACAAGGATTTCAAAAATTCCGCCCGTAAGGGTGTTAATAAAAGGTGCGATATCATAACGATATCGCACCTTTTTTGATTTGAGTTACTGTTTTTTTGATATTACGCATAATTTGTGCCGTTTGTGCATAATACCCACTTTTCAACACACAAAAATGTTTTTTTGGTTAAATTGCATTAAAAATATATGAATTGTTGTGTAAACCGCTGAAATTAATAAATTCTGTTGAAATTATTTTAAAAATATTGTATAATTTCACATAGGGCGTGTTAAAGCTCAATTCAGTATTTCAGGAGAGAAACAAATGAAACAATTTTCAGCAAACAAGATAAAAAATATCGCTCTTGCCGGACATAGCGGCTCGGGTAAGACATCATTTGCAGAAGCTTTGCTTTTTAAAGCAAAGATGATTGACCGTCTTGGCAAAGTTGCTGACGGTAACACAGTGTGCGACTTTGACCCAGAAGAAATCAAGAGGAAAACATCTCTCAGTACATCTCTTGCTTATTATGAATATAAGGATCTTAAAATTAATATTATAGATACTCCCGGCTTGTTTGGTTTTGCAGGCGGCCTTGCCGAAGGCGTAAGTGCAGGCGGTTCAATACTCATCACAGTATCCGCTAAGGATGGCGTAAAGGTCGGCACCGAAAAGGCTTTTGAAGCTGCTGGCTCAAAGCCGAAGATGTTTGTTATCACAAACCTTGATGATCCCAACGCTAGCTTTGAAAAAACCGTTGCACAGCTTAAGGAAACTTTTGGTAACGGCGTTGCACCTATTTGCGTGCCCCACGTTACAAACGGCAAAATCGACTGCATCACTAATATCCCCGAAAACTGCGCATTTGCTTTTGATGATAAGGGCGTTTCCAAACAAGTTGATATCCCCGCAGATATTGATATGGATACATACATTTCCGCAATTAGCGAAGCTGTTGCAGAAACCAGTGAAGAGTATATGGAAAAATTCTTTGCCGGCGAGTCATTCACCCCTGAAGAAATGCTCAAGGGCATGCATGCAGGCTTGCTCAGCGGCAGCGTTATTCCCGTTATCTGCGTAAGCTCTACAACACTTATCGGTATCGAAACCGCTCTGCATATGATTTCTACATATCTGCCCTTCTCAGCAGATCAGAATCCTATTGTTGCAGGCGATGTTAAGCTTGATTATAAAGAAGATGCTCCTTTGGCTGCGTTTGTTTTCAAAACTTGCGCTGATCCTTTCGGCAAACTTTCCTACATCAAGGTTATGTCCGGTAAGATTTCAACAGGTGATGATGTGGTTAATTCAACCACGGGCGAAACCGAAAAAATCGGCAAGATTTTCGTTGTTCAGGGTAAAAAGCAGATTGAAGTTTCAAGTGCAAACGCAGGCGATATCGTAGTAGCTACAAAACTTTCAGCAAATACTTCAGATACACTCTGCTCTGCTTCACGCGTTGTAAGCTGTCCTGCTGTTAAATATCCCAGAGGTTGCTTCTCCATGGCGGTTAAGGCAAAATCACAGGGCGATGAAAGCAAAATCGGTACAGGTATGCAGAAATTGCTTGAAGAAGATCCCACATTGTCCTATGTGCTTGATAAAACCACTAAGGAAATGGTGCTCAGCGGTTTGGGCGAATTGCATCTTGACGTTGCTGTTGCTAAACTCAAATCCAAGTTCGGCGCAGACGTAGTTCTGTCCGTTCCCAAGGTTGCTTATAAAGAAACAATCCGCAAAAAGACTGAACCTATCGAAGGCAAGCACAAGAAACAGTCCGGCGGTCATGGTCAGTTTGGTCACGTTAAAATTATTTTCGAACCCTGCGAAAGCGAAGAACTCGTATTCGAAGAGCAGGTATTCGGCGGTGCTGTTCCCAAGAACTTCTTCCCCGCAGTTGAAAAAGGCTTGCAGGAATGTGTAAAGAAGGGTATACTTGCAGGTTGTCCCGTAGTTAAAATCAAAGCTACTCTTGTTGATGGTTCTTACCACGCTGTTGACTCTTCAGAAATGGCGTTCAAAACAGCTGCTTCACTTGCTTTCAAACAGCTTAAAGATCCTAAATACAACGCTCAGCCCGTATTGCTTGAGCCTATCGGCAGTCTTTCGGTTATAGTTCCCAACGATTGCACAGGTGATATCATGGGCGATTTGAACAAGCGTAGAGGTAAAGTTTTGGGCATGAATCCTATTGATGGCAAGCCTATGACTGAAGTTCTTGCTGAAGTTCCGATAAGAGAAATGCATGATTATACAATGCTTATCCGTCAGGTAACAATGGGCAGAGGTTCCTACGCGCTTGACTTCCTCAGATACGATCCGCTTCCCTCGGTTCTTCTTGATGAAGTTGTTGCAAGTTTGGCAACTGAAGAATAATCGAAAAATAAAACAGACCGCAAAGGCATTAACTTTGCGGTCGTTTTAATAGCAAAATATATCAAAAACGGAGAAATAATATGGAAAAAGTAATTCTTGCATCGGCATCACCGAGAAGGAAAGAGCTTTTGCAGCTAATATTTGATGAATTTTATGTAATCCCCACAGATTGCGACGAAACTGTTCCGATTGGTGTTGATGTTGCACAAATTCCTGAAATTATTGCAATCCGCAAGAACGATGCACTTGAAGACTCTCTGAAAAAAGATGCACTCGTTATCTCGTGCGATACAGTTGTAGCAGTAGATGGCGTGATTTTGGGCAAACCTTGCGATCGCAGCGACGCAGAAAAAATGATGCGTATGCTTTCCAACCGCACGCATGAGGTAATTAGTGGCGTTTGCCTTGCCTACAACGGCAAAAGGGTTAGTTTTTCGCAAGTGACAAAAGTCAGCTTTTATGAGCTTAGCGATGATGAGATCTTTGCCTATATTGATTCCGACGAGCCTTATGACAAAGCGGGCGGCTATGGAATACAGGGCAAAGCTTCACTGTTTGTGAAAGAAATCAACGGAGATTATTTCAACATTGTCGGCTTGCCCGTCGCAAGATTGAAAAAAGCGATTGAGGCTTTGATGCGACAGTAAATTTGCTGAATTATCGCAGAGGGGTTATTTTGTGCTTGGTGATATAATTGAGTTGATCGTTCTATTCATAGGCGAGTTGTTATCCGATGCTGCAAATGATAAGGATTTGGCGAAAGGAAAAAGAATAGCATCAGCTTTGGTGTTGTTCTCCGCTTGCCTGGCATCTTTCATTTTCTTCTGTATACTCTCGGCAAATGACGGAGATTCCGTCGGTACAAAGATTTTTGGAACGCTTAACGTTATAACTCTTGTTGGCATGATAATTACTGTAATATCAATTCTTAAAAAATAAGAAACAATAACTGTGTGTAAGTGGGAAAACATAAGGGGAAGTCGGGTGCGCCCGACAGCGCATTTTGTGGCTTTGTTGACTCATTAATATTTGTTTTTGCACGACCATATAACAAAAATTGCCCTCCCGTTCGGGAGGGCTTATTTATTTTTATGTTTCATTCAACTATAATTGAGTGGAGAATTGCTCTACACCGAGCACGGTGCAGGGTTAATCTTCATCAAAAATCGGGACAATTTCTTTCAGCAAGGCAACGGTTTTATCTGCATCGTTGGCGTTTGAAGCCGCTTTAAGCTCTGAAAGCTTGCCAAAGAATACGTTTGCGTCGATATTGGGCTGTGTGCCGATGAAAATCTTTTCATTTTCAGTAGCGCTAACCTGCGCTCTGTCAAACAAAACTCTATCAGAAATCATTTCGCCGGGGCGAAGTCCTGTAAACTTAATTTCAATATCTTCATGCGGAATTTTACCGTACATTTTTATGAGCTTTTCAGCAAGCTCTACAATACGCACAGGTCTGTTCATATACAAAACGAAGATTTCTCCGCCTTGAGCCATTGCTGCGGATTGAAGTACAAGCGAAGCGGCTTCGGGCAGGGTGATAAAATCACGCACAATATCGGGGTGGGTTACGGTAACGGGACCGCCGTTTTCTATCTGCTTGCGGAAAAGCGGCACAACAGATCCATTTGAATCAAGCACGTTGCCAAAACGTGTTGTGATAAAGTCGGTATCGTTATCGTTCTGCGACATATACTGCATAATCATCTCGCAGCACGCTTTTGTTGCGCCAAGCACGTTTTTCGGGTAAACCGCAATGTTTGATGATACAAAAACAAATTTAGGTATGCTGTAAAATTCGGCCAAAGTTGCTGCGTTTAAAAGTCCGAGAATATTGTTCTTGATAGCCTCCATGGGCTGTGTTTCCATAAGCGGAATATGCTTGTGAGCAGCACAATGGAAAACAGCATCGGGTTTGTAGGTTTCAAAAACAGTACGCATACGGTCGTAATCGCACACCGATGCAATAATAGTAACAATATCAAGTTTGTCGCCGTGTTCCATTTTCAACTGCTGTAAAGTATCATAAGCATTATTTTCGTAATAATCAAGCAAAATAAGCGTTTTTGGGGCGTAGCGGGCAATCTGATGAGCAATTTCACTGCCGATTGAGCCCACGCCTGCCACAAGGCAAACCTTGCCGCAGATAAAGCCCTTTAGATTTTCGTTATCAAAAGATATTTCAGGTCGCTCAAGTAATTCTTCGGTATGAATGTTGTTTGCCTGAGAGAGTAGATTATCAGAGATAAGCTCGTGCATATAGGGTATTTGCTTTACACGGCAGTTAATTTCAGAGCATTTTTTGAGTATGCTTCTGCGCTTTTTATCCGTGCACGAGGGCATAGCTATGAATATTGTATCGATATCATAGCCGATGCAGATATCACGAATACTGTTGGTTGTGCCTACAATGGGTATACCGTCAATCTTGCGGGAAAGCTTTTTGGGATCATCATCGAGTATGCAGATAGGACGATACTCGCTGCTGCGCTTCATTTCTATCAAAATCTGACGGCAAAGCTCACCACCGCCGACAATCAACGTTCTTGAACCAAGCTGACGCTTGCCGGAACGCACTTTCATATCGTATATGTAATAGTAGCAAATTCTTGAAGCAATAATTGCTGCGTATGTAAGAAAGTTGCAGAACAATCCGAAAACTTCAGAAAGCGGGATTTCAAATTTGCCTGATAAATTAAAGGTTATAATAACCGCATAATAAAGCACTGTTCCGCAAAGCAGACCGAGTAGGTAACGGAAATAGTCTGTAACGTTTGAGTATTTAATGATTGCGCCGTATGCACCGCAGACGCTCATTCCTAAAACGCAGCACAAGGGCATTGCAATAACAGAAACGATCAAGTCAGCACGTTGAGGGTTAAGCGGCTCAGAAAAAACCTTTAACAGCACATAGGACGCAACACAGCAAAGAGCTATAAGAACCAAATCAAACAGCTCAAGCAAAATTCTGTTCTTGTTGATATCCTTTTTCTTCATAAAGCCACTCTCTTTTCCATAAAAAAATTAATGTTGATATATCAATAATTTGTTTGAGACACAATTGTTTTTGCACAATTCATCAAAGCATCATGTTCATTTTCGATTTCTTCATCGATAACCTTTGCCAGCAAGGCTTCCAGCACATTACCGATTTGTTTGCCGCAAACGCCAAGCGAGATAATATCGTTGCCGTTAATTGCAAGATTTTTGCGTGAAATACAAGCATTACTGTCTTCAAGATTATGTGCAAAATTGCGCCACGAATTTATCGCTTCAAGCCTTTGTTTGCAAAAATCATGCTTTGCACTGTTATCGGCACATTGCAAGTCAAGTAAAAGCTCAAAGCCTTCATATCCAAGTTTAGCAATGCGGCGTTTTGCACTTTTTGGGGTAAAATTCACATCAGAATGATAGTAAATTACATTTTTGATAAGCTCTGTCTGTTTGGTGCTGAAACAAAGCCTTTTCATAATATCCTCAGCAGTTTGTGCGCAGACTGCGGCATGGCCCTTAAAATGACCTAGGCCGTTTTCATCAAGCACAAAAACTGAAGGCTTTGAAATATCATGAAAAAGTGCCGCAAGCCTTGCGTTTACATCTGTTTTAGATTCGGAAACTGCAACGGCAATATGTTCCCACACGTCATATTTATGATATTGGCTGTGCTGATTAAAATTAATGCATGGTTTAATTTCAGGAATAAACACAGACAGAACATTTGCGTATTCAAGCAAAACTTTTTTTGCATTTTTGCCGCAAATAAGCTTGCAAAGTTCAACACGCAGTCTTTCAGCAGAAATGTTTTTCAGCATATCCGCACATTCAAAAACTGCTGTTTTTGTTTGTTCTTCAAGTTCAAAATTTAAAACTGAAGCAAACCTTATGGCACGCATAATGCGCAAAGCGTCCTCTTCAAAGCGTTGTTTTGCATTACCCACGCAGCGTATAAGTTTGTTGTTTATGTCGCTTTGTCCGCCAAACAAATCAACAATGCCTATTTCATTGTTGTATGCCATTGCGTTGATAGTAAAATCACGGCGGCTTAAATCATCGCTTAAATTGCGTGCAAAGGTAACGCTTGCAGGATGGCGGCTGTCGTTGTATTCATTATCTGTGCGGTATGTTGTAATTTCGATTTGCTCTTTTTCAATAATAACGGCAATTGTGCCGTATTTTTCACCAATATCAATTGTGGTGTAATTTTTAAACACCTTTTTGATATCGCAGGGCAGTGCATTTGTGGTGATATCTGTATCACTGCAAGGGATATTCATCAAATAATCACGCACGCAACCGCCAACGGCAAACGCTTCAAATCCGTGCTGTGCAAGGCAGTTTACAGCATACAAGGCGTTTGACGAAATTTTAATTTTATCACTTGGTTGCATTTTGTTTATCAAGGAACACCTTGCGGGAAGCAAGTGCCGCTGCAAAGCAACACATCAGGCAGGCAAAAACAAGCCATTTAAGAACATTGTTTCTTCCTTCGTACAGTTCGTGTTCCGGAATAGCGGCAAGAATGATATTGCCATCATCAACCTCGTATTTTACATAGCAGTCCTCATCATCAAGCTTGCATTTAAAACTGCCGCGGTCATCATCAAATCGGGCAGATTCAATTTCAGTTACAGAGCCTACAAGACTGCTGTCAGTATGGCTGATATACTGCATTGTATCGGCATTAATAATTGCGGTAATGCCGTGTTCCATCAAAGGAAACCTTGATGTTACCTCGCTTATATCGTTATACTCTTCCACCTGGCGCAGAATATCGGCAGAACAGGTAATTGTTAGAATGCCTGCTGCATCTCTTCTTGAAACACCGCATATAAGCACGGGGCTTCCGTTTTGCTCGGTATTGATTGTTTGAGAAAAATTCTTTTTATTTGCATTTTCAATAAAAACATCATCAAGACCAATTTGCTCCTCATAGGAAGCGGATGTAGTAAGTAATACTTCTCCGTTTTCATCAGCTATGGTTATTTCATCAACACCGGTTACTGCCAAGAGTTCTTCCAAACCGATTTCATCGGCAATAAGCTTAGGATTTTGCGCTATCATAACAGCAACCGCCTGTGCCTTGCATTCGCAATCCGTTACAAATCTGTTATATATCAATTCGCTTTCGGTAGTGCTTTCTTTGGCGGCTTCGCTTAATTTATCAAGACGTACTTCCATGATTTCGTCCATCGAATGACGCTCAACCACGCCGACACAATAATAAGACAGCGCCATTATGCATATTGAAACAATAACAAGTACATTAAGCACAAAGCTGTGCTTTTTAGCCGCATAGGTTACGCTGTACTTACCGGGCTTTAGGTTTGGTTTTTTGTTGATTCTTTTATTCTTTTTATTTTCAGCCATTTTTCTTCTCTTCTTCCCATTTGCAAATGTCATCGTACAGTTTGTACATTTTCTGCACGCTGTTTTCTAAAAAATAATAATGCATGATATAAGCCACGGTAAGCCCCAAAACAATAAGCACAAGCGGCAAAAGCATAATTGAACCCTGTAAAATATATGTGCAGATGCTTAAAATAAGTACAAGCACAACAAGCATTGTAACCAAGAAATGCACAAGCCTTTCGTGCTGCATGAATTGTATTTTTACAAGGTGCTCGGATTTGAGTTTGGCCACATCGGTGCTGTCATCATGCTCTGACAGTTTTTTTGCGATATATTCAAGATATTCTTCAAGATATTTTTTCATTCAAAGTCACTCCCGCAAATATTCGTCAAAAAATGTCATATAGTAATATAATAACACAAATCTAAGTTTTTAACAATATTTTTTTGAAAAAAACTTGACTATTATTTCGATTTGTGCGATACTATATAGGATTTGAAAATCTAACATCAGAAAGGAACAGAAAACATCATGGCTGAAACGCTGACAACTTGGCTAGCAGAAAGAGGTATTCCCGATTGGATTATCCCTTTTTTGGTTTCCGTTTTACCTATAGTTGAATTAAGAGGCGGTATTATTGCCGCAAGATTGCTTAATCTTGAACTTTGGAAGGCAGTTTGGGTATGCATTATCGGTAATATTATACCGATTCCCTTTATTTTGCTGTTTATCGACAAGATTTTTGCATGGATAAAAAAGCACAATGTACCCGGACTTTGCAAGTTTGTTACTCTTCTTGAAGAAAAATCGATGAACAAGAGTGAAACTATGGAACGCGGCGAATTTATATTCCTAATGCTTTTCGTTGGCATTCCGTTGCCGGGCACAGGCGCATGGACAGGCTCTTTGATTGCTGTTTTGCGACGCATTAAAGCAAAAAAAGCAGTGCCTGCAATTTTGCTTGGCGTGTGCCTTGCCGCCACAATTATGTGCACTATTTGCTACGGATTCCCTGAGCTTTTTGTAAGGCTTTTTACGTAAAATAAAATATATCAGCGCCGCTGCTCGAAAAACCTTTTTAAAAGCTCGGCGCATTTTTCTTCGTTTATGCCACCATAAGCTTCGGGCTTGTGGTTGAAAGGCATCAAAAACATATCTGTAAGCGAATGAACACAGCCTGCATTTTTATCATACGCACCAAAATAAACCCTTTCAATTCGGGAGTTTATAATTGCACCGCAGCACATGGGGCACGGTTCAAGTGTAACGTACAAATCGCACCCGCACAACCGCCATGAGCCGAGCTTTTCTGCTGCCTGCTTTATTGCAATGATTTCAGCGTGCGCAATGGGGTCGCTGTCACATTCGCGGCGGTTATAGCCTTCACCTACAATTATGCCGCTTGCACGATGCACAACAACCGCACCTACGGGCACTTCGCCCATATTATAAGCTGTTTGTGCCAATTCAAATGCACGGTTCATATAATTCACTGAATCACCCGCTTTTACAATCAAAATATACATATAATTATACATCAACAAAGCGTTTTTAGCAAGGCTTTGCGCAAGGTACAAAAAGGAAATTTTTATGGTTAACATAGGTAACGAATGGGACGCTCTGTTAAAGAGCGAATTTGAGAGCGAATACTATCAAAAATTACGCAGAATACTGATATCTGAATACAAAACGCACACTGTTTATCCTGATATGTATGATATTTTCAACGCATTAAAATTCACATCATACTCTGACGTGCGCGCAGTAATTATCGGTCAGGATCCTTATCACGAGCCCAATCAGGCGCATGGGCTTTGTTTTTCGGTAAAGCAGGGCAACATTGCACCGCCGTCACTGCAGAATATCTACAAAGAATTAAAAAGTGATTTGGGTATTGACAATACAGGGCGTACTGAACTGACAAAATGGGCGCAGAGCGGTGTATTACTCCTTAATGCTGTATTGACTGTGCGCAAGGGGTGTGCAAACAGCCACAAGGGGATTGGTTGGGAAAACCTTACCGATAAGATTATTGAGTTGCTCAACAATCGCCCCGACCCCGTGGTGTTTATACTTTGGGGTGCAAATGCACGCGCAAAATCAAGGCTTATTACCAATAAGCACCATTTGATTTTAACCTGTGCGCATCCATCACCGCTTTCCGCCTACAATGGATTTTTCGGGTGCAGGCATTTTTCCAAAACAAACGATTTTTTACGCAAAAACAACCTCAGTGAGATTGATTGGACTTTATAAGCCGACTGCTGTCGGCTGAGCATTTCGGGGCTTTGTTGACTCATTAGTATTTGTTTTGACACGACTATATAACAAAATATATTTCTCTAAGTTATCATGTAAGTGTGAAAACCATAAGGGGAAGGGAAGGAAACGCTCACGAGCGTGTATCTCCCCTTCCCCTTGATGTTTTCCCCCTTACCAACCCCCTTTCCTTCAACCCCATCCTCACGTTTGGGTTGAAACAAACATATCAAAAAACTCTTTTGAATGTTTTGCTTTTGAAAAACGCATCGTACCCATATAACGAAAATAGTCCTCGCCGTTGGCGAGGACTTTTCTGTATATCTTATATAGTCGAGTATCAACAAAAACAATTTAGTTGACTTATACAACGAAATTGCTTCGCCGGCAGCAGCCGGCAATTGCACAGTGCGTGCACGCACCCCTCCCATTCGGGAGGGCTTATTTATTGATAAGTTTAATTCGAGTTAAATTGGGCAGGGAAATGCTCAAAACCTAAGCACGCCGTTTAATGAATCTTAGCGCCGCAGGGAACAGCATCATCAGCAAACATAACCTTTGCTGAGCCGTCAGGCAAATCTGCCGCACAAATCATGCCGCAGCTCTCAAGTCCCATCATCATGCGGGACTTAAGGTTTGCAACAAACATAACCTTCTTGCCGATAAGGTCTTCGGGGGCATACCATTGTGCAATGCCCGAGCATATCTGTCTGCCGCCCATGCCGTCATCAAGCTGAATAACAAGCAGCTTTTTGGATTTGGGTGCTTTCTCGCACTTGATAACCTTGCCTACACGCAAATCAACCTTTGCAAAATCATCAATAACAATTTCGGGTGCAATGGGTTCAACCTCAATTTCGGGAGCTTCCTGCTCTTTTTCAGCCTCAGCCTTTGTTCTGATTTCTTCAAGCAACTTTTCAGCATCAAGTCTTGTGAAAAGCACCTTTGCAGTGCCTACGCTCTTGCCGCTTTCAGTGGCGCCAAAGCTTTCAACACTTGCGTAGTCAACCTTGTCAGTGCCTATCTGCTCAAAAATTGCAGATGCAGTATCGGGCATGAAGGGAGAAAGCAAAACAGCAATAAATCTAATGCTTTCCAACAGGTTGTAAAGCACAGTACCGAGCCTTGATTTTTTCTCCTCATCCTTAGCAAGTGCCCAGGGCATAGTTTCATCAATATATTTATTGCTGCGTCTTGCAAGGTTCATCACGCTGTCAAGCGCATCGCTGATTTTAAATTCATCAATATATCTGTCAACGTTCTTAACCGTATCAAGCGCAAATGCAATAAGCTCATCGTCAATAGCTTCCTTTGCATCATTTGGCTGGATTGCACCGTCAAAATACTTGTTAACCATTGCAACAGTTCTGTTTACAAGATTGCCCAAAGTGTTTGCAAGGTCGGAATTGTATCTTTCAAAAACTGTTTCGTATGTTATCGAACCATCCTGAGCATAAGGCATTTCAGCAAGCAGATAATAACGCACGGCGTCAACACCTATCATATTAACAAGATCATCTGCATAAATCGTGTTGCCTCTTGATTTGCTCATCTTGTCCGTTCCAAAAAGCATCCACGGATGACCGAAAATCTGTTTGGGCAACGGCTGACCGAGAGCCATAAGCATAATCGGCCAGTAGATAGAATGGAAACGAACAATATCCTTGCCGATAATGTGCACATCAGCGGGCCAATATTTTGTGTAAAGCTCAGCATTTTCGCTGTCAGGATTATATCCAAGACCGGTAATGTAGTTGGAAAGTGCATCAATCCAAACGTAAATTACATGGTTTTCGTCAAAATCAACGGGCACACCCCATTTGAAAGAGGAACGGGAAACGCACAAATCCTGCAAGCCGGGCTTGATAAAGTTGTTCAGCATTTCTTTTTTGCGGCTTTCAGGATAGATAAAGTCAGGGTTCTGCTCAATATATTCTTCAAGCTGCTTCTGATATTTTGAAAGACGCAGGAAATATGCTTCTTCCTTTGCGGGCTTTACTTCTCTGCCGCAGTCGGGGCACTTGCCGTCAACAAGCTGAGATTGTGTCCAAAAGCTCTCGCAGGGCGTGCAGTAAAGTCCTTCGTATTCGCTCTTGTAGATATCATCCTGCTCGTACAGCTTTTTAAAGATTTTCTGTACTGCCTCTTCGTGATAATCGTCAGTTGTTCTTATAAAATGATCGTAGGTGGTGTTAAGCAAATCGCAGATGTCTTTAATCTCGCCTGCAACCTTGTCAACATACTCCTTGGGAGAAATGCCTGCTTCCTTGGCATATTCTTCTATTTTCTGACCGTGCTCATCGGTACCTGTCTGAAAACGCACGTCATAGCCAAGCATTCGCTTGTATCTTGCAATGGCATCGGTCATAACAATTTCGTAGCTGTTGCCAATGTGCGGCTTTCTTGATGTGTACGCAATAGCGGTTGTGATGTAATATTTTGGTTTCATAATGTTTTTTCCTCCTGATGAAAGAGATTATTTTGCGAAATTCTTAATGGCAGAATTTGCATACAAAAACATTATACCACAAAAGATGCTGTATGTCATGAATTTTTTGAAAATACTGATAAATTATCACTAAAAAACCCTGCGTTGATAATTCAGCGCAAGGTTTTGCAAATGTATTAAGTTATTTTGCCTGCATAGCGATAGCATTGGATTTTGTTTCTGCATTTTTATTGATAAAGTACAGGATAAAATCAATGCTTACAACAGTAAAATTAAAAATATAAATTGCAAGCACATAGTTTATGCTGCCTGATGCGATTTTCCCCGCAATACCGCAAATATAGCCAATTAGTATTGCTGATATAAAAATCACGCTTTTGCCCTTTGTGGATTTTGACGTAATGCTTTTGTAAACAGAAATCGGCCACGATAAGCCAAAGCACAAAAGCATCATACCTTCAAACATTGTTGCCATAAAAATACACACTCTTTTCTTTTGTTTTTTAAATTATAGCATTGACATTGATAAATGTAAAATATATAATAATTATAATATTAATAGCTTTTAGCTATGAATAAAGAGAGGTATATATGGATTTTAACAAGCTGTATTATTTTTACATAACCGCCAAGTGTGAGCATATAACCCGTGCGTCTGCGCAGCTGCACATTGCACAGCCGTCGCTAACCAAAGCAATAAAATTGCTGGAAAGCGAGCTGGGCGCGCCTTTGTTTTACCGACATAAAAGAAATATCTATCTTACACCGTTTGGCAAAATGCTTAAAGAACGGCTTGACGGCGTGTTTCCGGTTTTAGATGAAATTCAGACGGAGCTTGACGATATAAAGGGCAAATCGGCAGATACTGTCAATGTAAATGTTCTTGCGGCATCGGCAATTGTAACGGAAGCAATCGTTAATTACAAAAAGCACAACCCAAAAACAATTTTTCAGGCCGTTCAGAACGAAACCGAAAAATACTGCGATATCTCCGTTTCTACAAATGCAGTTGATGATGTAAGTCTGCCGCCGTTTGTAAAAAAATGTATTGTTCATGAAGATATATACCTTGCAGTTTCAACAAAATCGAAATTTGCTCAGCGAAAAAGCATAAACTTGCACGAGGTCAGGAATGAAAGCTTTATCAGCCTTGCAGGCTCTCGTCAGTTCCGTGCGTTAAGCGATATGATGTGCCGCCAAGCTCAGATTGAGCCTAAAATAATCTTTGAGTCCGACTCGCCTGTATCCGTGCGCAATCTGATATGCTCAAACATCGGCATCGGCTTCTGGCCTGCATTTTCCTGGGGTGAAAAGCCCGAAGATATCGTCTTTTTGCCGATTGATAACGTTGTTTGCCAACGAGAAATTATACTTGGCTATCATAGCGGCAGACACAACGCAAAGGCATCGAATGAATTTTACGAATTTCTTATTGATTTTATAAAAGCAAAACAGGTATAACTGTTGCATAGTGCAAAAATCAAGCACTATTTGCGATTATTTTTTTGTTGACTTTTGCGTATAGCTATGATATAATGCTATTGTATGTATGTATGTGCGGATTTAGCTAATAATCGCACACCAATATTATGTATTTTAGCGCATCAAATGCGTTTTGATATCGAAAGGAATAAAAATGGTTTTAGAAGAAGCAAAAGCACAGCAGAAAGCCTCAAAAATTGACCCTAATAATTACGTTTTGTCGGTAGTTATTCCGTGCTATAATGAAAAAGATACGATTGAGGCTATCGTAGATGAGGTTATCAAATCGCCCATTGCCAAAAAGGAAATTATCGTAGTTGATAACTGCTCCACTGATGGAACAAGAGAAATTCTGCGTGAAAAGATAGAACAAAAAGTAGCTTTGGTTTTGTATAACGAGAAAAACATCGGCAAAGGCGGCTCACTTATCCGTGGCTTTGATGCCGCAACGGGTGATATTGTAGTCGTTCAGGACGCCGATCTTGAATACGATCCCGTAAAGGACTACCCCAAGCTTGTTCAGCCTATTCTGGACGGTGAAACTCAAGTAGTTTACGGTTCGCGATTTATTAAGGAAAATCATGCAACGGGCAGCCCTTTGAACTATGTTGCAAACAAGGTTTTAACAAGCTTTTCCAACATGATGACAGGTCTTAACGTCACTGATGTGGAAACCTGCTACAAGACATTTTCGAAAGATGCTATAAAATCCATTCAATTGGTAGAGCATAATTTTGGCTTCGAACCTGAGGTTACAGGTAAGATTGCGCAAAAGGGTTACAGCATTAAAGAAGTCCCCGTTGAATATTACCCCCGTCCCACAAGCGAGGGCAAAAAAGTAAAATTCCGCCACGGATTTTTAACGCTGTACTGCATTGTAAAATACCGCAACAAAACAGCTGTGTCCAAGCTTTTGCAGCAGTTCTTGTCCTATCTCATTGTTGGCGGCAGCGCAGCATTGGTTGAGTGGGGTGTGTTCGCCCTCTTTAACGAAATTCTCTGCCTCGGCTGGACGCCCGCAACTATTATTGCATTTGTGCTTGCTCTTGCGGTAAACTATATCTTGGGCAGGGTTATCACCTTTAAAAAGGCTGCTCAAAAGTGTGCTGTAAAAAGCGATTTGCTCCCCGTAGTGCTTGTAAGTATCGTCGGTCTGCTTCTCAATCTGTTGCTTATGGCATTTTTTGTAGAACTAATCGGCATAGGCGATATGATATCTAAAATTATCTGCACAGGTCTTGTTTTAATTTGGAATTTCATGGCAAGACGAGTGTTTATCTACAATAAGGAATAAAGGAAAAAGGTAATATATATGAAAGTTGTAATTCTTGCAGGCGGACTTGGTACAAGAATTTCTGAAGAAAGTCATCTTCGTCCCAAGCCGATGATCGAAATCGAAGGCCAGCCTATTTTGTGGCATATCATGAAATGCTATTCACACTACGGCTTTAATGATTTTATTATTTGCGCAGGCTATAAACAGCATATTATTAAAGAATATTTTGCTGATTATTATCTGCACCGCTCCGATATTACTTTTGATTTCAGATCAGGCAACGAAATGACAATTCACAACAACGTTGCAGAACCCTGGCGTGTTACAATTATTGATACAGGTTTAAACACCCTTACAGGCGGTCGTGTTAAGCGCATTAAAGACTATGTCGGACAGAACACCTTTATGCTTACCTATGGTGATGGCGTTTGCGACGTTGATATTGCAAAACTGTATGAGTATCATAAAAATCATGGCAAGCTTGCCACAATGACGGCAATTCAGCCCGGCGGACGCTTCGGCACACTCGAAATTACACAGCAGGGTAATATCAGCCACTTTGCTGAAAAACGCAAGGAAGACGGCGGCTGGATAAACGGCGGTTTTATGGTGTTAGAGCCCGAGGTGTTTGATTATATTGAAGGCGATATGACCACCTTTGAGCGTGAGCCGCTTGAAAAACTCTCCGCCGAAGGTCAGCTCATGGCATATAAATACGACGGCTTTTGGCAGTGCATGGATACTCTGCGTGATAAGACCTATCTCGAAGAACTTATCCAGACCAACAAAGCTCCGTGGAAGGTGTGGCAAGACTAATGGATTTTTCCTTTTATAACGGCAAAACCGTATTTTTAACAGGACATACAGGCTTTAAAGGCTCGTGGATGTGCAAGGTGCTTACAATGTTCGGCGCAAAGGTTGTGGGATATTCATTGGAACCCCCGACAAGTCCGAGCTTATTTGATGAAGCCAAAATTGCAGACAGCATCACACATATTATCGGCGATGTGCGTGATTTGGAATCTTTAAAAAACGCAATGGTTGAAGCAAAACCGGAAATTGTAATTCACATGGCGGCACAGCCCATTGTTAGAGAGAGCTACGCAAACCCCGTTTATACATACGAAACAAACGTAATGGGCACGGTAAATGTTCTTGAAGCAGTTCGCAACTGCGATAGCGTCAAATCCGTTGTCAATGTTACAACCGATAAGGTTTATAAGAATAACGAGTGGGAGTGGGGCTATCGTGAAAACGATGCTCTCGACGGCTACGACCCGTATTCAAACTCAAAATCCTGCTCGGAGCTTGTAACAAGCTCCTATAAAAAATCGTTCTTCTCAAACCGTGATATTGCAGTTACAACCTGCCGTGCAGGTAATGTAATCGGCGGCGGCGACTTTGCCAAGGATAGAATTATCCCTGATTGCGTTCGAGCTATGGAAAGCGGCACTGATATCATTGTGCGCAATCCCTATTCCACAAGACCGTATCAGCACGTTCTGGAGCCTGTTTGCGCTTATCTGATGATAGCCATGGCTCAGTATGATGATAAATCCCTTGCCGATTGCTACAACGTCGGCCCCGATGACTGCGATTGCGTCAACACAGGCAATCTTGTGGATATCTTCTGCGAAAAATGGGGCGAAAACGCTTCATGGAAAAATGTCTGCGAAGCAAATGCCGTGCACGAAGCAAACTTTTTAAAGCTCGATTGCAGCAAAATTAAAAGCGTGTTCAAATGGGCGCCCACATGGCATATTGATAATGCAATCGAAAAAACTGTTCAGTGGAGCAAAATCTGGCTTTCTCACGGTAATGTAGCATCGTGCATGGAAGAACAGATAAGAGAATATTTAAAATAATTATTCGGAGTAAAAAATGAAAAGAGCAATTGTAACGGGAGCCAACGGATTCGTCGGCTCCGCTCTTGTAAAAGAGCTTATTTTACATGATATTGAAGTAATCTGCCTTGATAGAGCGGGGTGCAACTCAAACATTCCCAATAGTTCCAAGGTTAAATTTATCGAGCATGAGCTTGATAAGACCGCCGAGCTTGAAAGCGTTTTAGCACCGCTTGATTGCGATATTTTCTATCACTTTGCTTGGGCAGGTTCGGCAGGCCCGCAAAGAGCTGATACAGCTTTGCAGCTGCAAAATGCACAGTGGACGATAGACTGCCTGCGGCTTGCCGCAAAGGTTGGCTGCAAACGCTTTGTATGCGCCGGCAGTATTATGGAGCACGAAACCATCAGTGCCGCCTACGCACAGGGCAACAAGCCGGGCATGGCTTATGTTTACGGCAGCGGAAAGCTTGTTGCGCACACCATGGCGATGAGTGTTGCCGCTGATTTGGGCATAGATCTGCTCTGGGCAAAAATCACAAATGCCTACGGCGCGGGCGAGCTTTCACCAAGGTTTATCAACACCACAATCCGCAAGATATTTAACGATGAACCCTTGCAGTTCACCGCCGCTACGCAGAATTACGATTTTGTCTATATCGACGATGTCGCAAGAGCGTTCTATTTAATTGGAGAAAACGGCAAGCCCTTTTCACATTATCTCATCGGCAGTTCAAACGCTTCGCCGTTAAAGCAGTTCATTTTGCAGATTAAAGAGGCAATCGGGCAGGATAAGGAATTTATTTTCGGTGATGTTCCATTTACGGGCATCAATATGCCATTACAAGAATTTGACTGTACAAAAACCTTTGAAGATACAGGCTTTAAGGCGCAAATCAGCTTTGTTGAGGGCATTAAACGCACTGCACAGTGGATAAAGGAGCAGGATAAAAAATGATTCAGAAATTTAACTTTGAAAAGACGGAAATAGAAGGACTTTATCTCATAGACCCTTTTGTTGCGTGGGATAACCGCGGCTATTTTATAAAGGATTACTCTAAAGAGGTTTTCGAGGCAAACGGCATCACGCACGATTTGCAGGAGGTTTTCTACACAAACTCCCACAAGGGCGTTATAAGAGCGCTGCATTTTCAGCGTGAAAAACAACAGCCTAAATTGGTGCGCTGTGTTTACGGCAAGGTTTATGATGTTGTCTGCGATTTGAGAAAAGATTCTCCCACCTTCAAAAAATGGCTTGGTTTTGAGCTTTCCGAGGAGAATAAAAAAGAACTTCTCGTTCCCGCAGGCTGCGGACATGGCTACCTTGTGCTTGAAGACTCAATAGTTTCGTATAAATGCGCTGAAAAGTTTTACGGCGAATTTGACGACGGCATTATGTATAATGACCCCGAGCTTGCTATCGACTGGGGAACGGACAGAGTGGACGAGATTATTCTTGCCGAAAAGGATTTGAATTTGCAGACCTTTGCGCAGTTTATGGAAAATTACGGAGGCTTTTGATAACAAGTGGAAAATTTTGACCTTTTAATTGTCGGCTGCGGATTTACGGGTAGCGTTGTTGCTCGCATGGCGGCTGATATGGGCAAAAAAGTGCATATTATTGAGCGCCGCAATCATATTGCAGGAAATATGTATGATTATACTGACGAAAACGGGTTTTTGGTGCAAAAATACGGTCCGCATACTTTTCACACAACCAAGCGCGAACTTTATGAATATGTGCAAAAATATGGCGAGTGGGAAGAATACAAGCTGACCTGCATGGCGCAGATAGACGGCAAATTTACGCCCACACCCTTTAATTTTCAGACCATAGACGACTTTTTTGATAAGGAAAAAGCGCAGGCTATTAAACAGCGCATAGCCGATATCTACGGCGATGCACCCAAAACGACAATTGTTGAAATGCTTGAATCTTCGGACGAATTGATAAAGGAGTATGCCGATTTCCTTTTCGAAAAAGATTACAGCCTTTACACCGCAAAACAGTGGGGTATATCTCCGAGCGAGATTGACGTCAGCGTTTTAAAACGTGTACCCGTTATGTTTTCGTATAAAACGGGCTATTTTGATGATGATTATCAGGTAATGCCTGCTTTAAGCTTTACGCATTTCTTTGAAAATCTGCTTAATCACGAAAATATCAAAATCACACTCAATACAGATGCTCGTGATATTATAAAGGTAAAAGACGGCGCATTGTATGTAAACGGCGAAAAGCCGCAGATTCCCGTGCTTTACACAGGCGCGTGCGATGAACTGCTTGATTACAAATACGGTATTCTGCCTTATCGTTCGTTAAGGTTTGAGCTTAAAACCGAGAATGTTGACAGCTATCAGGATGCACCCGTTGTTGCATATCCGCAGGCAAAGGGATATACAAGAATTACCGAGTATACCAAGATACCTTATCAGCAGACAAACGGCAAAACCGTTATTGCGGTTGAATATCCTTTGCAATATGATCCTTCTCAAAAGGCTGAGCCGTACTATCCAATTCTTACCGATAATAATAACGCTATGTATAAAAAATACCGTGATGAGCTTGATATGGTTGAAAATTTATACTTAAGCGGCAGATTGGCAGATTTTAAATACTACAATATGGATCAGACGCTTGAAAAAGCACTTGAAATCGGCAAAGTTATCGTAGAAAGACTTTAAAAACTTTAAGGTAAATATCACACCGCACAAAGCATATAGTATTTTGTGCGGTGTAGCTTTAACATAACATAAAAGGGGAAACATACATCATGATCAATCTCTTGAGCCGTATTTTTATCAAGGATTATAAAAACTACAAAAATGCTGAAGTGCGCTATAAATATGGCATACTGTGTGGGATATTTGGTGTTTTCCTTAACGTAGTGCTGTTTGCTGCCAAGTATTTTGCAGGTGTAATCAGCAATTCAATCGCTATCATGGCTGATTCTTTTAACAACTTATCCGATGCAGGTTCTTCCGTAATTACGCTTATAGGCTTTAAGCTTGCAAAATCAAAGCCCGATAGCAAGCACCCCTTCGGTCATGGAAGAATGGAATATTTATCAGGCCTTGTTGTATCGTTTTTGATAATCTTAATGGGTTTTGAACTTGCCAAAAGCTCAATAGAAAAAATACTCAATCCCACCGATATTGAAACGGGCATCGTGCCCATGCTTGTGCTTGCTGTTTCTATTCTGATAAAGCTTTATATGTCGTTTTATAACAGAAATATCGGCAAAAAGATTGATTCGGGTGCAATGCAGGCAACCGCTTCTGATAGCTTAAGCGATAGCATTGCAACTTTTGCGGTTATGTTAAGCATGATAATATCGCATTTTGCAGGCATTAACGTTGATGGCATCTGCGGCTGTATAGTTTCTGTTCTTATTATGTATGCAGGTATCAACTCCGTGCGTGATACAATCAGTCCGCTTCTTGGACAAAAACCAGACCCCGAGCTTGTCGCAAATATCGAAAGAACCGTTCTTGCGAATGAAAATGTCATCGGCGTTCATGATATGGTTGTGCATGATTACGGACCGGGAAGAATAATGGTTTCACTTCACGCCGAGGTTGATGGCAAGGGTGATATTTTTGTTTTGCATGATGCCATTGATTTGATAGAAAACCGCCTGCACGATGAATTTGGCTGTGAAGCGGTAATTCACATGGACCCGATTGTTACCGATGATGAAGAAACAAACAGCACAAAGCTAAGGGTTATTGGAATATTGCGTGAGTACAGCTCAAGTATTCATATACATGATTTTCGCATGGTAAAAGGTCCTACACATACAAATGTGATTTTTGATGCGGTTGTGCCGTTTGAATTTAACGGTTCCGATAAGGAAGTAAAAACCGCTATCGAGTGCGTTATCAGCCAAAGTTTAGAAAACACTAACGCAGTTGTTAAAATAGATAGAGGATACGTTTAATAAAAGCAAAAAGCCGAAGATTAAATCTTCGGCTTTTTGCACGTTAATTGCTATCTACCTGCTCTTGCAGTACAACGTCTATTTCTATCTCTTTTCCGTTGCGTATTACTGTAAGAGTAATAGTATCACCGGCGGCATACTCATTCTTTATCTGGTTGAGTTCGTCCGTCGTTGTGATTTCAATACCATTTGCGGCAACAATAACGTCGCCCACCTGAACGCCTGCCTTTTCAGCGGCGCTGTCATCGGCAAATGCGCGGACATAAGCACCCATTGGCAGATTGTACATTGAAGATACCGCTTCAGTAACGTCAACACAGGTTAAACCCAATTGCGGACGGCCCGTTACATAACCAAAGTTAAGCAAATCTTCAACAATTTCTTTCATTTCGTTTGAAGGTATTGCAAAGCCAAGACCTTCTACTGAGGTTTCGGAATATCCCGATGACATTTTGATTGAGTTGATACCAATTACCTGACCGTAGCAATTTACAAGCGGACCGCCCGAGTTGCCCGAGTTAATAGCGGCGTCTGTCTGAAGAAGAGTCATTGTTCGGTCGTCAACGGTAATCTCACGGTTCAGCGCTGAAATAATACCGCAGGTAACTGAGCCTGAAAGTTCAAATCCCAAAGGGTTGCCGATAGCAATTGCGGTTTCACCAACAACAAGTTCGTCGCTGTTGCCAAATTCTGCCGCTGTAAGACCATCAGCTTCAATCTTTAAAACAGCCAAATCAGCCTGCGTATCAGCAGCAATAAGTTCAGCTTTGTATTCTTCATTGGTTTCAAGCAAAATTACGGTAAAATCAATGCCCGAATCAACAACGTGCGCATTGGTAATAATATAACCATCCTCGCTCATAACAACGCCCGTGCCTGTTGATGTTGCAGTTGTTGTGCCGCTTTGGAAACCGTAGTTGTATTCATACTCAACCGTGGCTGAAATACCCACAACCGAAGGCATAACCTTTTCAACAACCTCGGGTATAGTCAACGCATCGCCCTTTGATGCAAGTTCAATCCAACTGCTTACATCGCCTCTGTCGATAGCGTTGTTATCAGCCGATGTTTCATCATCTTTATCTTCTGTATCTTCATTTTTGTCATCGTCAAATGCGGCAGTCTTGTCGTCGGCTTTATCATTATCTTCTTGTGATATCGAAGATTCTGCTTTCAGATTATCCTTGCCGTTTTCGCCTGCGTTCATAAAAATCGAACAACCTAAGATGGTGAACAGCATAATCGACACACCGCCGAGTATACCGGCCATAATTTTCAAACCCTTGCCGCTGCCCTCGTTTTTAGGCTTTTTCGGGCTTGCGTAAACCTCGTTGGGTATTGCCGCAGGATTGCCGTAATACTGCATATTCGGGTTGTAAGCTGTATTGTCAGGCTGAATATACTGCTGTGCAGGGTACTGCGGCTGATTGTAAACCTGACCGTATTGCTGGTTATACTGCTCAGGGTACGGTGCGTTGTTTGGCATATTTGTATCGCCGTTTGGGTTGTTGTAATTCTCGTTCATTATAAATCGCCCTCTTTTCTCTGTATTTATGTTTTGTTTTGCTTTAAAATTTATATATATCTCTTGTTCTGTATATTATGATAACCATGCAACCTTTAAATAATCTTAAAGCAAAGCCAAAAAAATACCGAGCATGATTTTTTTGAAAAATCAAACTCGGTATAATTGTTTAAATATGTTTTTTATTGATTATTTTGCGCCGCCCGCTGCTGATTAATGTACACCTGCTTGTTGTAAGCTGTTTGCTGTAAGGTATTTTCCAATTTATCAACAATACCCTTTAAAGCCTGTTTGGGTATGCAAGCCACAAAGCCTTCCAAATCGGCTTCACCGCCGTACCAAACTCCCGGAATATACGCAAATTTTATAAATGCCGTAATTGTAATAGCGTTTGGTGTGTAAGCGGTTGTCATAAATTGCGGAGCGGTAAGCCAACCCGCACCCTTTTGCCATACGGGTTCGTTTTTAACCATTTTTGCTTTAAATCCGTTTGTTGTCATGTAATTTGTAACAATCGAATTAAACTCTTCAAAAGTCAAATTTGTCGGAAAAGTCTTTACATATCTGCTCATTATTTTTTATCTCCATATATTTTAATATTTATTACACGGGCAACTTTTCAATTGCACCGATTGCGTGCCTTGCAATCAAAGTAGCGTCCATAGCATTTACCTTGCCGTCAAGGTTAACATCGCACGATATCAAAGCGTTGTCACTAAGAGCGTAAGTTCCCACCGCATATCTTGCAACAAGTGTTGCATCCATTGCGTTTACCTTGCCGTCGCCGTTTGCATCGCCGTAAAGAATTTCAATTTCCACTTCAGCGCCGTAATTATCAAGCGGATAGTTTCTTAAGTCGGGCAGTTCGTCAAGCGTAATGCAGTAATCACTCTGATACATTTCAACAAGATTGCTCACGGGCTGCAATGCCTCGGTTGTTATGTAGTTGCCATACCAAGGGCAGAAATAAAGCCATGATGCGTCTTCGTTCTGGATGTTTTCAAGAGAGGGGATGGTGTCGTTTTCGCTCATTGCAACAATTTTTTCACCGTTAGTGCTTGCCACAAGCGAATAGAAAGTAGCCGAAATTGCACTTAAATTGTATTGATAGTTAACAGCGTTGTATTTATCATAGCTTACAATGTCAACCACATCATCACCGGGGTACCACAGCGGTGACGTTGCATAAGTGTACGATGTCCACTCCCAGATAAGATTATCAAGGCCGTAAACGTTTGTAAGCTGATCGTAAAGCAGTCTGTAAAGCTCAACGCAGTATTCAGGGCCTTCAGCACCCCACCAGAACCATGCACCCTCTGCCTCGTGCAAAGGTCTCCACAACACAGGAACGCCTGCGTCTTCAAGCTTTTGCAGCCTGCCTGCAATAACTTCAATATCCTTCATCAGCACTTCGTTTTCCCATGTGCCTTCGGTAAGTCCGCGAGAAATACTGAATGTTGTGTAATTATCACTTGCCGATTGAACGTAAAACGCCGCAGTTGTGCCGCCTTCTTCGGAAGGAACGCACCAATGCCAGCTCAATGTTACAATTCCGTTAAAATCGTTGTACCATTCAATTGCTCTTTCGTCGGCGTTGTCATCGTAGCTTGTGGTGGAGTTGTAATTCAAAAAGTCAATACCTCTTATAGCGGGTGTTTTGCCCGTCTTGTCCTTTATGTAAGTAAACTCCTGCTCATTGTCCTCAAAGTAGCTGAAATCCACGCCCGATTGCTGATATGAATTTATGTTGTAGCAGTGCGAACCGCACATTTCCTGCTGACCGGATATTATGTGCTCGCCGTAAACATCGCAAAGATAGATGTAAAGTCGTTTCGCATTGTCGCTTGCGTTTTCGTTTGTCAGCGTTCTTGTGGGCGATAAATTTGTCAGATATTCAGGTGCTTCCTGCACGGTCAGATAGTCAAGGAAAGTATAACCCCAATAGCTTTCTATTTCAATAGTATTAACACCTGCATCAAGCTGAACATATCCTGCGGTAATTGTCGTCCAGCCCTGATTTGAATTGAAAGGAAAGCTTACTTCACCCTGGTTTGCGCCGTTAACGTTAAAATACTGCACCTTTTTACCCACGTCAAAGCACTGGATGTAAGCCATATCAATCTGGTAAAGGCCTGCTTGATCTACGCTGATGTCAACACTGACTTTTGCACCTTTCTGGTCAACGTAAACATAGCCATCACCGGAAAATCCCGTCATGTCGCACACGTTTCCTTGCGCGTCTTCATCAACGGTTTCCCATGCAATTGCATCATACTCGCAGCCTGTCAACGTGCCGTTTTCAAATTCGTACTTCTGTACGGCGGCGTCAGCTTCAAACGTGCCAGTGTTTATCCCGTTCAAGCCTGCAAAAGCCATGCAAAAAGCACATAACATTGCAGATATTCTTTTTGCGTTTTTCATAAAAAACCCCCATTTATAAAAATTGTCGAACAAATATACAGCTTAATTATACCATGCCAATATTGATAAATCAAGCAGATATCTATCAAACGCTGTTCAATTTCGCCCACAAAAACCAACAATAATTTTTAATAAATTCCGTCATAATGCCGAATATGCAAAATCCCCCTTTATCAAGATAAAAAAATATGCTATAATTATTTTAAACGAAGATATTTTTGCGGCGTTTTGTTTTGCAAACGCTTGATTGAGGAGGGTTATAATGGCAGATGTATCTACATTAAAAAAACAGGCGTTGTGCAGATATTTTTCCAACTTAAATGATGCTCAGCGTGAAGCCGTTTTTGCTGTAAACGGACAGGTGCTTGTGCTTGCAGGTGCAGGCAGCGGCAAAACCACCGCAATTATCAGCCGCATTGCAAATCTTGTAAATTTTGGCAATGCATATAATGATGATACAAATCTTGATTATATAGATTCTGACGACGCAGATTTTCTGGCAGATTTTGCTCAAGGCAAAACAACCGATGCTGACCGACTGCGCGATATTGTTGCAGTTAACCCCGTCAGACCGTGGAATATACTCGCTATTACTTTTACAAATAAGGCGGCAGGCGAACTGCGCCAGCGTCTTTCCGTAATGCTCGGTGATACGGCAAACGATATAACCGCCGCCACTTTTCATTCTGCATGCGTTCGTATTCTGCGTCGTGAAATTGACCGATTAGGCTATGCTAAGGATTTTACTATTTACGATTCTGATGACAGTCAGCGTGTAATTAAAGCGTGTTTGGCAAGTCTTGATTTGTCCGATAAACAGTTTCCGCCCAAAAGCGTGCTTTCTGAAATCAGCAGAGCAAAGGATTCGCTTATAGATGCTGATGAATACCGCCAGACCAACCAAAATGATTTCCGAAAAGTCGCAATCGGCAAAATCTATGCCGAATATCAAAAAAGGCTTTTCAATTCAAGTGCGCTTGATTTTGATGATATCATCACACTAACAGTAAAGCTTTTAAGCGAAAACCCCGATGTTTGCGAGTATTACCGCAACAAGTACAAATATATCCTCGTTGATGAATATCAGGATACCAACCACGCTCAGTATATGCTTGTCAGCTTGCTTGCGGGAGAAAACGGCAATTTGTGCGTTGTTGGCGACGATGACCAAAGCATCTACAAATTCCGCGGTGCTACAATAGAAAATATTTTAAGCTTTGAAAATCAATATCCCGCTTGTAAAGTTGTAAGATTAGAGCAGAACTACCGCTCCACGCAGAATATTCTTGATGCGGCAAATTCGGTTATCCGCAACAATTCGGGCAGAAAATCAAAAACATTGTGGACGGACAGCAACGCAGGTGAAAAGGTTGTGCTTTACAAAGCGGTTGATGAACGCTCAGAAGCCTCGTTTGTTGCCGATACTATACTTAAAGCCGTAAAGGATGGCGGCAAGTATTCCGATAACGCCGTGCTTTATCGTATGAACGCACAATCAAACGTAATTGAAAAAGCATTCGTTCAAAACGGTATTCCTTACATGGTTGTGGGTGGTCTGCGCTTTTACGACCGAAAGGAAATCAAAGATATCATCGCATATTTAAGCGTTGTAAACAATCCAAATGATACTTTACGCCTTAAGAGAATTATCAATGAGCCTAAGCGTAAAATCGGCGATACAACATTGAGTATGCTTGAAGAAATTGCTGAAAGGTTCAATATTTCTCCTATCGAGGTTATGCGTCAGGCAGACGATTACCCCTTGCTTTCTAAAAAATCCGCAGTTTTGCGCAAACTTGCCGATATGTTTGATAAACTTGGCGAACTTGCCGACAATGGCACCCCGCTTGATGAACTGCTTGATTTGCTGCTTGATGAAAGCGGATACGAAACTTACCTCAAATCGCAGGGCGATGAGGGTGCAATGCGTCTTGAAAATATTGCGGAATTAAAATCCACAATGATAGAATATTCAAACAGCGTTGCCGAACCTACCTTGTCAGAATTTCTTGCAGAAATCTCTCTTTATACCGATATAGATAAGCTTGATGAACAAACTGATAAAGTTGTGCTGATGACGGTTCACTCTGCAAAGGGACTTGAATTTTCCAATGTGTTCCTCATCGGTATGGAAGAAGGTATATTCCCCGGACAGCGTTCGCTCGGCAGTGAAGCGGATTTGGAAGAGGAACGCCGCCTTGCTTACGTTGCAATAACAAGAGCGCGCAAAAAGCTCTATATAACCAAGGCTTCACAGCGTATGCTCTTCGGTATGACCAACCGCAACCTTACCTCACGCTTCGTCAAGGAAATTAAAAAAGAATTGATCGAAAAGATAGATGCAACCGCAGGTATCGCGTCACAGCAGGATAACCCCATAGGCACGGTTGGCTCAATCGGTCTTGCTCAGCAGCTTTCCAAGAAAAACAGCATGTCAAAGCCCCAAGCCAAGAATAATATAGTGTTTACCGTAGGTGATAGAGTTAAACACAGCGTTTTTGGTGAAGGAACAGTGCTTAAGGTAACGCCCGCCGCAAACGATAATATGCTTGAAATAGCTTTTGATAAAGTAGGCACAAAGCGCGTTATGGCAAATTTTGCGAAAATAACAAAAATTTAAGTTAAAAAGGCTCACCCTGAAAGATGTAACATTTCAGGGTGTGCGTGCTTTTTTACAAAATATCATTTTTGTGCAATTTCTGTCGTGAGTTTGCACTGCTGAATACAAGGTTTTTTTACATTAATTTCATACATTATAAAATCAGTTGGCTTTAATTTCTCTCGGTTTTTTGAGATAATAATGTAAATGTGATAGATGTGTGTAATAAATTGTGTATCTTGCACAATCTTCTCAAAATTCTTATGTGTAATATATTGGAAATGATAGCAATTTTGTGCAAATGGCTTGACTTTAATGCCATGTGATAGTATAATGTATAAAGCGGATGGTGCATATTTTTATTGATATTTTTACTCCATCACAATTATTAACGATATTATATATAGATAAATTCGGCACACGACCGATAACGGTGGAACAAATGACTGATAAGGAAGTAAAAAAACTAAAAAAGCCCGAACTTTTAGAAATCATATTCTATCTCCAGAAGGAGATGGATACATTAAAGGAAGAGAATGAGCATTTGCGTTGTCAGGTGGACAACCTCACATCTTCTCTAACGCTTTCCGAAACCGATTTGGAAAAAATCAAAGAAACGGTCAGCGCCGCCATTAACGAATCTTTTTCACCGAGAGTTAACGTGCGCCGCGTTGAAAAACCGCAGGATTGAGGTATTTCGGCTTTGGATAACATTACAGAATTTGAAAGTAAGGATACACAAGTGCGTGATTTGCCCACGGCAGACCAGCTTGATGTTCTTATAAGGAAAAAGCGTTATCGCAAAAACTTCAGGAAAACGATGCTTGATACAATAGGTTCTTTGCTTGTTGTTGCAGCTATTGCAGTACTTGTATCAATGCTGTTTTTGCCGGTTTTGCGAGTAACAGGAACAAGCATGACGCCTACAATGCAAAATGATGAGCTTGTGATTTGCAGCAAGCGAAGTGATTTTAAAAGCGGCGATATCATTGCATTTTACTACAACAACAAAATTCTTCTTAAACGCGTAATCGGTGTCGCAGGTGATTGGATTGACATCAAAGAAGACGGCACGGTTTATGTTAACGGTGAAGAGCTTATTGAGCCCTACGTTGCGGAAAAATCCCTTGGTGAGTGCGATATTGAATTTCCTTACCAGGTGCCTGATAATCGTATATTCGTTATGGGTGACCACAGGGCAACCTCAATAGACAGCCGTTCAACAACGGTTGGCTGTATAGCTGATGAATATATCATCGGCAGGGTTGTATTCAGGCTCTGGCCGCGGGGAAGAATCGGATTTGTTGGCAATTAGAATTGATATTGAACAGTATATTGTTGCTATATAAATAGTATAAATAAAAATAAGGGGGGATATCCGTGAAAGAATTACGTTCTGTTATGGAAAATTACGTGCTCAAGCACGACAGAAATAAAAGAATACTTGCGGCATTTTTGGCGCTTGCTATACTCGTTTCATTTGCGGTTCCTGCCAGCCTGATTCAACCTGCAAACAGTATGACAGCCGATACTCAAGGCGGTGCTTCGCTACTCAGCGATACTACAGGTATTGAAACTTCAACTTCGATAGGCGCGCCGGCAACAGGTAATGGTATTGACGGAAACGGTAACGTGCATAAAGGCTACTTTACCGAAGTGTGTGAATACATACCTAAGGGCGCAGACGATTTGGAAACCAGCATTTCCGATATCAGCGTAACAATTACAGACAACTCAGGTAAGGAAACAACTTATCAGCCTTCTGCTGATGGTAAGGTGACAATACCCGCAGGTTCAGCTGAAGATGTAGAGTTTAAGCTGAATCTCTCTTACGAACTTGATTCTGCCGATATCAGTAAGCTTACCCTTGCAGAACCTTGTATGTACTACGTTCTTCCGGATAATTTCCAGGTTCTTGAGGATTTGTTTGGTATTGATATGGTTATCACCGACCCTGAATATAACAACGGTGATATTGCAGCCCATGTTTCTGTTGATAGTTCTTCGGGTCTTATTGTTATTCAGTTTACACAAGCTTACATTAACTACCTTAAAACAAAGGGTAGTGCAACAGGTATGTTCTCGCTCAGTGGTACACTGGGTCGTTCCGATACAGCTGATGGCGATAACAGCCTTAACGTAGGCGATTTTGAAATCGAAGCTGAATTTGATGATAAGCCTAATGATGTTTCTAAGTCACAGGGTACAGTAAAGCCTAATGCAAACGGCGGTGCGGATATCACTTGGACTGTAACAGTATATAATATGGGTTACGGTCTTGATAATTGGTCGGTTTCCGACGCAAGCTTCCCCAGCGGTGGCAGCGGCGTTACAATTTCTCCGAGCGTAGCAGGCTCATGGAATGGCAACACATTTACTTTTGGCGATCTCGACGATAATTTATCCAGCGTTACTTTTACATATACTCAGACATTAAGCGCATCTGAAATTGATGCTATGTATGATCAGAATTCTGTTACTGTAAAAAACAACGTTACAATAACAAACCCCGATGGTCTTACCGACAGTGCTGAGAACAACGCTTACATTGAAAAGCCTTCAATGGAAAAAACAGGCGTTGCCGATTATGAAACAGGCAGCTACGGCAATCGTATTAATTGGGAAATTACCGTAACTCATCCCTACGGCGGCTCGCTTGATGGCTATACTGTTACTGATAACAAACTTAATCAGAGAGAGTTTAGCGGTGCCGATGGCGAGGATACTCTTGTTATTACAGCAGATGGCAAAACACTTACCTGGACGACGGATCCAAACAACGTTGCAAACGCTGATTGTGTTATCAACAACAATGATATCACTATCAATGGCGATTATTCCGAAGTTGTTATTTCTTATCAGTCACAAGCGCAAGGCGGACAAAGCTATACCAACAACGTAACCCTTAAAGATGGCAGCACTGTTGTTGATACAGATAGTTCCACAGTCAATTACGAAAAATCAACAAACCTTAGCAAAAAGGGTGTTTATGATCCTGAGAATAATTGCGTAGTATGGTTTGTTACTGCACAATCATATATCGGCGTGCTTGATAGTTATAAGATTTATGACTCGTTCTTTAATGATGCTGATTTTAGCTTCTCCGATATTACAATTGAGCAGGCATATTCCGGTTCTACTGAAATTACCGGAATCAGCAATGATGGTTCTACAATTACATTTGGTAATTATGGTTCAATGGCGTTCGCTTCTGCTTCGGGTAACTCCTATGTTACTATCGATAGTTCTGATTCTTCGAACGGCATTACAATGGTGCAGTTCAGCTACACAACTGAACTTGCTGATGGTCAGACTTCAGTTTCGAATGACTATCGCGATGACGGCAATAACAGCGGAACCGAAACTGTAAAACCTTCTTGTCAGTATACCATTAACAAAACAGGCGCGTATAATCCTGCAAATGGTACTATTGAGTGGAAAATATCCGCTAAAAACAATACTGCTTTGGATACAGCATCTCTTAACGGCGTTGTTTTAACCGACTTAGCTCTTGTGGGAATGAGCCCATACGATATAGCTCTTGATTGGGCTAAGAATACAAGCGGAGAGTACAACTTTACTTTGTCCGTTGCCGGAAACGTTATAACAGTAAAGGATGCAAACGGTAATTCTGTTGCAACACTTACAGTTAACAGCGATGCAGGCACTATAACTTTCAGCGATGTGGCTGAAGGATTTAATGATATTGGTCTTAAATATACCAAGACTGTATCTCAGGAAGATATCCGCAAGGCAGCGTCAGAAAGTGTTACAGTAACCAATGAACTTTCTGCAACCGTTCCTGATGGAAACAATCCTGAATCTGTAACAACACCCGTTACAGTTACCAACCCTTACAAACTCAGCAAATCCGGTACTTATGATGCTTCCACAGGAACTATCATCTGGGAAGTTATTGTCGAAAATCAGTCGGGTACACTCGGCGGTGTAACCCTTACCGACGATGCATTTAAAAACCTTGCAACCGGTACAGAAATTGAAATATCCACCATACACGGATATAATGGTGCTACTCAGTGGAATATTCCGATAACCAAGACTGATGACGGATACATTTTCGGTGATAATGCCGCTTATGGTTCAATGTCACTCAGCGGCGATACAATTACATTCAGCAACGCTTCAAACGGATACGGTGCTCAATATGTTAAATTGACATATCGCACCAAAGCAACCGCTGGAGATGGCGAATCCGAAACAAACACAGTAAGCTCGAATAAATTGCCCGATGTTGTAAGTGATTCGGTTACGGTTACAAATCCTTACAGTATGAGTAAGTCCGGTCTCGGATACGACCCCGAAACAGGCTTGCTTACATGGCAGGTTACAATTCAAAACGGTACAAACCAGTGGGCTAATCCGCCTACAACTCTTGATGGCGTAGTTCTTTATGATAAATCTTTTGAAGGTTTGTCTGTTGATAATATCAACGTATCAAGCGGTATTTTCAGTTACCATAATTTGAGTCAGAAGACCAAGGAAGGTAATGAAATAATTGTTTGGAATGAGTATGATACTTTTGGTAAACTCATTCTTAATCCTGAAAATGGTACTTTGACCTTTGTTGATGACGGTAATCATACCGATGGCTACTATTATGGTATGTTTAAAATAACATTTACATACCAGACCAAAGCTACACCGGAACAAATTGCCGCACAATCAGCAACAAACGTTATTGGCACACATCCAAGCGGCGTAGGTCCCTCGCAGGATGCTACCGCAACTATTCCCGTTACCAAGCGTGATGATGTATTCACAAAGACTTACAACGGCAGTAACGTTGAGGTTCACGGCAAAGAACAGTCAGCTTATGACCTTGAGTGGACAATCAATATCCGCAAGGATGACGGCTATTCAGGTAACAGCAAAATCCTTGTAGATTCACTTACCGCAACAAACGGTGGCTCTCATTACATGACCGCCGATCAGCTTGCAAATATAAAGATTGAAGCTAAATCACTCAATACTGATAGCTATGTTGAATTAAATGATACCTACTACACCGTTACGGGTGTTGATAGCAACGGCGACGGCAACTACGAAGGCTATCAGGTAGAGTTTAAATCTACAATCGACTCGGCAAATTACAGATACATTCAAATCACTTATAAAACAACAGCAGATGTTTCAGGTGTTGAAGGGCAGGGTAGCGGAACAATCGCAGCCTTTAACAACAATGCAACATTCGGCTCAAATTCGTCAGGTGATGATTTCTACTACACAGAAATCCCCGGCGATTACGTTGAAACTATTGATGTAACTGTAAAGAAGACCTGGTCTGATGAAAACAATAAGTTCCTCGCAAGACCTGATTCGATCCAGTTCAAGCTTAAGCAGAAAATTGACAACGGCGAATGGACATATTACGATGGCAACGGTGACGGCGAAGCTGATATCTTCACAGTTTCCACATCAAACGCTACTGATAATTCAAGCGTATGGTCACTTGTTATCGAAAATCTGCCCAAAACCACAACTTATGAAAATGGCTTGAAGCCAATATATTATCAAGTAGAAGAGATAAGCAAGGTTACAGGTTATACCACAACCTACAATGGCAACGGCGGCACAAACTATGGCTCCGTTATTGAAATTATCAACACGCTTGATTCTATAAAAGTTTACAAGAATTGGTCTGACAGCCACAATACTTATGGTACCAGACCTGATTCTATAACAATTCAGCTTCAGCAGCGTCCTAAGGGCTCAACTGATGCAAACGCATGGACAAATGTTGCTGATGCAACAGCAACCCTGCCTGATGCTGATAGCAACTGGAATTACACCTTCACAGGTATTGATCCTTCAACGTATGAATACAGAGTTTTGGAAGAAAACGTTGATGGTTACAAAACATCGTATACAAATAACAGCGGTATTACCAGCGGTGAAATTACCATTACCAACACTTTGGTAACAGTTAATGTTACAAAACAATGGCAGGGTATGGAAGCTGATACAGAAATACCTGAAATCACCGCAAAACTTCAGTACAGTGCTGATAATGGCACTACTTGGAACGACTATACCGATGCTGATGGAAATATTTGTTCCGTAACGCTTACAAGCGACAAACTTAACCATTCTTGGTACGGGCTTAACGGCAGCTATATTTATAGAGTAGTTGAAGAAGGCTCACCCGAGGGTTACATCACCACTTACAACGGCTCGTCTGATAATGTAAGTGTAGATGGTGTTACCAACCAGAATGTTACTATCACAAACACATCAAATAACCTTACAGTTTACAAAATCTGGGCAGACAGCGGTAACGAAGATAAACGTCAGCCTGTTGTAGTTACACTCTACAAGGTTAATGATGACGGTACCGAAACTGAAATCGGCAGCAAGACTATCAGCGATATCTCAGCTTCTTATAAGTCTGTTACATGGTACGGTCTTGACCCGAACGCTACTTATGTTGTAAAGGAACAGTCGATGGACGGATATGTTACAACATATAGCGCAAACAATATTTCGGGTGGTAATATAAACATTACCAACACCTACAACAACATCAAGGTGAATAAAGTTTGGAAGGATATGAGCGGAAATAACTTTACACCCGATGTTGAAAGTATTACCGTTGATATTTATCAAACAGTAAATGGCGCACCTTCCGAAACGGGCACTATAACCGATCGTACAACCGATGAAAACGGTAACGGTGCTTTCGCGTTGCCAACACTTAACGCAGGTGATAAGATTACAATCACAATCAATGCAATTGATAGCTTAAATGCTGATTGTACTTACAACGGTTGCGTAGCCGGTGTGGATGAAAACGGCGAATGGTTCCAGTATGATTGGTCCGTACAGCTGTATTCTTGGGATAAGAGCAAAACATTTACTTTGGAAGTGCCTAATGGTCTTGTTGATGGCGCGGTAAACACATGGTGGTGTGGACTCGCAAATGCCAACACTCCTGAATATATCAAGTCTGTTGATTATTCAATTCAGAGTTGGACATTGTACGATACAATCACAATCACACCTGATTCTGACGGAAATTGGACTTACAACCTTTCCGGATTGCCCACAGCAACATCTCCCGGTGAATATGTATACAAGGTTGTTGAAAAGAATGTTGATGGTTTTGTTACAACATACTACAACAACGATGGCGTTAATCCCATAAGCAATCAGACTATTGAAATTACTAATACTGAGGCTGAAAAGATTGATAAGCAGGCTTTTGATAAGGACGGCAACGTAATACCAAGCGGTACGCTTGTAAAACCTGATTCTTTCGAAAAAGCAACTATTGATGGAGTTCAGTGTTATGTAATTAAGTATCAGCTCACTCCCGATGGTTCTGCGAAAGAGTTGAATGACAGCTTGCCTAAGGGCTGGAAGTTCTGCGAAGCAGACCCCTACAAGCCACAGATTGATTACGGTTGGGGCACAACTTATGCTCTTCCAAGTGGTAGCGGCAATGAGTATTACAATTACTCTTGTGATACTGCAACGGAAAACGGTAGCTTGTATATTAAGTATAATTCAGCTAAGAGCATAACTTATTACATCTATATGCCCGTTGAAACTCTCGACGGTAAGATAGAAGATAATAACAGTGTTTCGATTGAAAATACTGTTAAGCCTAATAGTGACGGCAGCATTTCTACAACCAACAAGATTGTAGTTGGCGGTTCCACTCCGGGCACAGAGGATGAATCTCTTCTCGATAAAATCGCTTCGTTGATGAACGGTACTCTTAAGTATACAATCGTTCTCAACCCCGAAGGTAAAAACCTTTCCAACGGCGATACAATCGACCTCATCGACGATTTCAACATCGTTGATTACATCCTCAAAAACAGCGGCGGTTCAATTTCGGCAGAGCAACTTGCTCAGATGCAGGCTCAGCTCCATTCAATTACCGTTGAACACGCAGAAAATATCACTTATACCGAGTACGGCACAGTTGAATACGATAAGGTCGCAGACCTTAACCCCTCTTACCGTGTTGATAGCGATGGACGTACGGAAACTGTTGTTAATAACCTTGAGTTTACCTATGAAAAATCAGGCAATTATGATATATGGAAAACAACTGGTTATAAAGTTGGCGATACTATTACTTTCACAATAGATGCCACTGAAAAAGCGCAGCATGACTATTTGTTGTGCTTAAGATTGGGTAATGATTGGACAAATACTGATCTTAGAACTTATTCGGGTGCAACTTATGATGAAGCCAAGAAACAGTGGACTGTAACATACACTGTAACCTCTAATTTAGACTTTATTGCAATCGTTAGTGCTAATGAGTCTTGGGGAAGCGGTTTCGCAACGAATGTATCTGCATCAACCACAACAACCACAAAGTACTCCACATCAACACTTTACATGTCCGTTCCCGATGAAACACCGCTTGTAATTACTTACACTTACGCAATCAGCGGTATCGATATGACCGCAGGCGATAAGCTTAACGTTACCAACAATGTCTCGTTTGATACAGGTAACGCAAGTTCAAGCGCTACTGCAGAAAGAACTGAATTTGTCATCACCGATGCATTCGGTACAATTACCGCAGGTACTGCACCTGTTATCAAAAAAGTCAGCATAAGCGACTACAGCGTAGAAGTTGCTGCTGAGTTTAAGATGGCATATTATGATGCAAATCTCGGTTGGGTATACGCAGTTGGCGAAGAAAAAGTGCGCGACAGCAATGGTAATGAAACCAATGTCGTTAGACCTATATGGACTACTGACGGTTCAACAACAGTTACAAGCAGTAATTCAATCAATACAACGGCAAACACCATACCAAGCGGCACTCACACATTCAAGCTTGGTTCAATCAATATCAACCTCGAAAACGGTAAGCTTTATAAGCTTATTGAGGTTAGCATGCCTTTCGGATACGAAGGTTACGATTTAGCTGTTGATTATGCTACAAACAAGGCAACCTACGCTGAAAATTATCCAACTTATGCAGCAAAGGTTGAAGAAAGCAGATTGGCTAATAACAGAGAATCGGCCGTATTCGAAGACTTGTTGCAAGGATATCTTGCAGGTTTAACAGGTCCTTATGATGATTTCTTTACAGAATTTGAAGCTGTTTACTATTTTGCATATCAGGATAGTGAATATAACAAGCCTTCAAACTTTGCTGAAACTGTAACAACTGTTTCGCAAACGGGCGAATTGATGCTCAACAACAGCGAAATGATTGAAATAACAATCGATAAAACTTGGGACGAAACCGCTCTTGATGCTGTCGGCGAAGAGATTGACGTTAAATCAATAGTTCAGCTCTATTGGTCAACAGTTAAAAAGTCAACAGGCTTCCCCAATGATATGCAGATTGTTAATTCAGATACCTTTACAGTTCTAAAGGATACTGATTTTACCAACCCCAAAACAGTTGCTAAGAATGAATCTGCAAAATGGGGACTTCTTCCCAGTGGTTATAAGGGCGAACCTGTTTACTACTACGTTAAGGAAGTAGGCTATATAATTGGTGAAGATGTTTACTGGATAGACGAAGCTACAGGTGATTATATCTTAGTAAACAGCACGACAGATACAACTCCTAAGCTGGATGAAAACGGCGAAAAGGTTGTCGGTCCCCTTAAGCCAATTTACACAGGCAATGGTTCAAATAATAGTACGGATAAAAATGCTGCAGGCAACACGTCCGTATCAATCGATATTCAGAACACAGCAGGTTTGAAGCTTGAAAAGATCTGGAAGTATTCAAATAACGAAATAATGGATCCTGCCGATATTCCTCTTACCGAAGTTCCGCTTCTTCTTTTCGGAACTAACGCTTCAACAGGTTTTGAGGAACAGATCGGTAAGGTTGATTCCTTTAAGGTTTCGGCACCAAATTGGGAACTTGTAATTGATGAAGATGATTTTGATTTAAGCAAGTACTCTTCATTCAGAGTTGTAGAAAATGTTTCTGATGCAGATAAAGTCAAGATTTACGGTTATTCAGTCAGCTACACTTACAACACAAACGGCCCTTCGGGTACAATTACAATCACCAATAAGGATAATACCCCTACAGAAGTTGACGTTACGGTTAACAAAACTTGGTCGGATAGTAACGACCACAGCGCTCACAGTGTTACAATGCAGCTTTACCAAACAACAACAGAACAGCCTCTTGAGGGAGTTGAAGATGATGGTATCGCATATCTTGATCCTGTTGAGCTTAGCATAGCGAACAATTGGTCTCACACATGGACTGAGTTGCCGTATAAGAGTGAATCAGGCGCACGCTATTATTACTATGTAGTTGAAACTGTTATTAATGCTGACGGAACAGAGTATTCCACAAGCTACAGCCGAAGTGATTTGCCTAAAACACAAACTTTAACCGTTAACAACTACATTCCCGGTACTATCACAATCAATAAGACTTGGCAGGATGGTAATCTTGTAACAATTCCTGCTGACAGTGCTCTTCTTCCCGATAGTATTCAGGTTGATGTTTACCGCAGACCTGACACGAGCATGACAGGCGGTACAACAACATTGCCGAATGGATTGCAGATTTTGTCAATAGGTGACTCTATTACAAAGGGTACATTCAACGGTTATGTAGCAGAAGCATATACTTACCCTGCAGTTTTGCAAAACTTACTGGGAAGTACTGTGACAGTCAACAAGTCTGCAGAGAATCAGATGAAAATCAATCAGATTCGAACAGGTTATTACGAGAGTTCACAATACAAATCTACTGCTGATGTCGTAACAGTAATGGCAGGTACCAACGACTTGCTTAACTCCAACGACTCAATGGATACAATGAAGGCGAATATGAAGACCTTGATTGATTCGATTTACACAAACAGCGGTAGCGACACAGTAATCTTTATTTGCGCTGTACCTCGAATTACCGCATTGGATTGGTGGCAAAGAACAGGTTATTATTGTTCTCCCTATTCTGACGAATGGGATACATATCAAGCGAAGTCTGATGAACTTGTAAACTCTTACAACGCTATGCTGCAAGAACTTGTAAATTCATATACGGGCGATATTAAACCCGTTTATGTTGATACAAAGACTGCCGTAGGTGATAATTTGGCTGATGGCTGTCATCCGACAGCAGTTGGTTATGATGCTATCGCGAACACATTGGCGACTGCAATCAACACTTACTACGGTGTCGGCTCGGTTGAAACACCTAAGGACATCAACAGCGTTCCTGAGGATATCACTGATACCACTAAGTACGAACACGTTGGTACTTACGATATTCTCAAAACAAATGGATGGAAACTCAGTGAAGAGTTCCCCAAAATGAACAAACAAAACGTAAACTACATTTACTACGTTGTTGAAAAGACAACAGGCTATAGCGTAGCTTACGATTCAAACGGTCAGCTTGTTGGCGGCGAAACAATTACGATCACCAACACGGTTGATACAGAAAAAACATCAATTACTGTAAACAAGGTTTGGCAGGATACAGTAAACGCTGAAAGACCAAACGAAATTACAGCTAAATTACAGCAAAGCTCTGATGGAGTTGTGTGGAACGATCTGCAGACATTTACCATAACTGCTGCAGATTCGTGGACAACAACAATTACTGATCTTGAAGCAGCTGATTTAAGCGGCAACAAGTATTATTACAGGGTTGTTGAAGAAACACCTGATGGTTATATAACATCTTACAGCGATACAAACGGTGCGCAAGCACAGGCTACGGGAACAACCATCACAATCACCAATACAGAGTTATTCGATATCACAGTCCAAAAGGAATGGGCTGATGAAGAACACATTATTGAAGATGGCGTTACAATCGAAATCTACAGAGATACGGTTGAAAAACAGGACGGATTGACTATAATGCCAATTCAGCTTGAGTTAACAAGTCCTACAAACGCACAACTTACAATAACAAAGGGTAAAACAGCCACAGTTACAGTAAACAAAACAGGCACAACGGTTAGCTTTAGCAATTCACTTGCAAGTGCAACTGTTGATGAAAGAACAATTACCGTAACTGCCGGCAACGAAGTCGGTACAAGCGTGATGACTATCAGCGACGGTTTCACCGAAGTTGATGTTCAAATCACAATTACCGATAAACCCACATTAAGCCTTGCGCTTGATAACAACACAATCACAGCAGGCTCAAAGGCAACAATCAGTGCGGCTCTTTCCGATGGAACTTCAACTGATGGCATTACCTACACAATTATTGAAGGTGCTGCTTATGCTGATCTTAGCGGAAATACTTTAACAGGTAAGGCTGCGGGTCAGGTTGTTGTTGAAGGTACACTTACCATCGATGGCGATACCTACACCGCACAAACAACACTCAATGTTACTCTTGCTGATAGCTTTGAGCTTAACGCAACAAGCCAAACAGTAAATGTCGGCGGTACGGTGGTAGTTTCACCCGAACCCGAGTTCGGTGAACCATTTACTTACGTATCAAGCGATGAATCTGTTGTTACAGTTAGTGCAAACGGTGCTGTAACAGGCGTTGGCGCAGGTACAGCTACAATCACAGCAACTCGTAGTGATGGTGCTGAAGCAACGATTGATATTACAGTTCCGCTCAGTATATCGCCCACAACAGTTACACTTTCAACGGGTGCTACACAGCAAATAACCGCAAACGGTACGGTTGCTTCTTACAATTCAAGCAACACAGCAGTTGCAACTGTAAACAATTCGGGCTTGATTACCGCAGTAGGCGACGGTAGTGCAACAATTACCGTAAAAACTAAGGATGGACAGGAAAAGACGGTTTCTGTTACTGTTTCATCAGGTCCGTTGGCAACTGTCAACTCAGGCTCAACCTACACAGTTAATCTTGATAGCTCTAAGACAATATCTACAATATCTATGAGTTTTGGAGAATTAACTAATGTAAATGGCGCTGATGTTCAGGTAAGTCAGTATGCTGGTTGGCTTACATATAATGGAAGTTCACTCAACAGCCAGTATGGATCTTATGATTTTACTGCAAGCGGAAAATCAATTACCTATACTGTAAACGGCTCCGCAAGTACCTTAACCTTCTCACCTAAGTATGGCGGCACTTGGGAAATCGACAACATCGTTGTTACTTACAGTGATGGCACAGTAGTTACCTACTCAGCCGCATCCCCCAACGGCTCTTCGTCAAGCGGCGGCGGTACAGGTGGTGGAGGAGAAACAACCACAACTACAACAACTACCACTACTACTACAACGACAACGACAACCACTGCTGGCGCTACAACAACAACTACTACACAAGGTGGCGGTTCGGGTGGGAATACTAAAACAGGAACTATTTCCAATGGTGAGACGCTGTACTTTAACAGTGACCAATCAGACGCTACAATAACAAGCATTGTACTTGATATAGCAAGTATTGCAACAGGTGGTCAGTCATACATTTCTCTTGAGAGCACAACAAATGCATGGGTCGGCGGTGCGTATTTACAAACATACAATGGATATGCATTTGGTCAGACTTGGGGTAGTGCTAAGTTTTCGTTAGAAGGATCAAAACTGACAATATATGATATCACAACAAATATCAACAAGCTGGTTATTGACAATGGATTAACAGCAAGCTTTAATTACACCATCACCTACGCATCCACTGCTCCCGCAAGCTATTCGTTGCTCAACCGTGTTGCTTACGCACCGCCAACAAGGGCGTACGCAGCATACAACACAAGCACAGCAGAGCTTGTAACAACAATCAAAATCACATCAAGTGATACCGATTGGACAAAGATTGTTTCAGATCTTCCCGTTTATGATGAAAACGGCAATCCCTACTACTATTGGATTGAAGAGGTTGGAGCAAACGGCTTTACACCAAGCTACAGCTTTGCAGATGGTGACGATGTCGGAATTGACGCAGACTACTGTATCAACGCAGTAAACCCGGGCAACGCAATTGCCAAGGTTAAAAACACGCCAAACGACACCGGATCAAAACTGCCCTCCACCGGCGGAGAAGGCACAACAAGATACTACATTGCAGGCATTGGCATAATGCTCTGCGCACTCGCCGGAATTTACGGATTTAAGCGTAAGCAAGAAGAAAGCTGACGCTCAATCATATAACCCACAAACCAAATCTGGAGAAGTGCGGTGCACGAAATCGCCGCACTCTCCGAAAAAAACAATATTTTAAAGGAGAATTATTATGAAACACACAACATTGAGAAAACTCGCAGGTATCGCAGCTATCGTAACACTCGCTTCCTGCACAATGCTCCCCATGGGCATGACAGCTTCTGCTGTAGCAACAGAAACTTACTCGATCACAATCACCAACCCTTCCGCAAATCACACTTATGAAGCTTACCAAATTCTTAAGGGTGACCTTACAAATGAAGAGGGTTCCCTCATCCTTACAGAAATCGCTTGGGGTACTAACGTTTCTGCTGAAGGACAGGCAGCTCTCGGTGAGGCTGCTACATACGCAGGCACTTTGACAGATGACAACGTTGCTGCTGCTGCTAAGACATTGGGCGGTTACCTCACAGGCACTCCCGCTGGTTCTGTTACTTCTACAACAGGCGGCGATTATGTAATCGAAGGTCTTGAACCCGGTTACTATCTCGTTAAGGACCAGGATGCTTCTCTTACAGGCGCAAACGATGCATACACAGCTTTCATTCTTGAAGTTGTTGGTGATGCTGATGCAGTAGTTAAGAGCGCTCTTCCCGAAGTTGACAAGCAGGTTTTGGACGAAGTTGCTGATGCAGAAAACGGACATACTAATGGTTGGGGCGAAACAGCTGACCACGCAATTAACGAACAGTTCCAGTTCAAGCTGATTGCTACACTTCCTAACGATTCCGATCTCGACTCCTACAGCACATACATGGTTAAGTTCAACGATACATTGTCTGCTGGCGTTGTTTTTGAAAACATTGAAAGCGTAACTGTTAACGGCACCGAAACTGATGCTTATGAAACAGATGCTGTTGCAGGTTTGACAGATGGATCATTCTCACTTACAATTGAAGACCTTGTTGCTATCGTAGGCACAGGCAACCTTGAAAATGCAGTTGTTGAAGTAATTTACAATGCTCACCTCGATGAAAACGCTGGCATCGGCAACGTAGATACAAACAACAACACTGTTGATCTTGAATACTCCAACAATCCTAACTGGGAAGCTGATGGTGAAGATGATACTCCCGAACTCGGTCAAACTCCCACAGATACAGTATGGGTATTCACATACGAAATGCCCAACCAGAAGGTTGACCAGGATGGTGCTGCTCTCGAAGGCGCAGGCTTCAGACTTTACGATGCAAATGGTGCTGAAGTAGCTCTCATTAAGGATGGCGATACATACCGTCCCGTAGCTGAAGGCGAAGCTGGTGAAGAACTCAAGTCTGCTGCAACAACTGGTGATTTCAGCATTATCGGTCTTGATGCAGGCACATACACATTGAAGGAAACAACAGTTCCTGCAGGTTACAACAAGTGTGCAGACGTTGAAGTTGTTATCAGTGCTAATCACGCAGAAAATGCAACATCCGCTGCAACAGCTATCACAATGACAGTTGATGACGTAGCTGCAACTGAAGTAGTTATCAAGAACGAAAAGGGTTCTTCTCTCCCCTCAACAGGTGGCATTGGTACAACATTGTTCTACGTAGTAGGCGGCACAATGGCAGTTGGCGCTGGCGTTTACCTCATCGCTAAGAAGAGAATGAACAACAACGAAGAATAATTTAGTTATTCTAAAAAATAATTAATTGGCAAAACACAACTCAATGGCGAAAAACTTGATTAGCTGACAAAAACCGCCGGTGGCATTAATTTGCCATCGGCGGTAGTCACATTTGAAAGTATTACAGGAGGGCCGAAGTGAAGAAGAAATCAGGCATCATTTCAACAATATTTTTCACAATAATTCTCATTGTCGGCGTTGGTGTAATGCTTTACCCCATCATCAGCGATTGGTGGAACTCCAAGGTACAAAGCCGTGCAATTGCAAGTTATGATAATGTTGTTGCTGAATTGGACGACAGTGAAGCACAGCTTATGCTGTTTGAAGCAGGTGAGTATAATAGACAAATTGCTGCATTGGCAGCTCCCCTTGCTGAATATGATAAGGTTGCAGGTTATGAAGATATTCTTGATGTTTCGGGCTCGGGCATCATGGGTTATGTAACAATTCCCACAATTCAGGTCGAAATCCCAATATATCACGGCACTTCTGATGAAGTTTTAAACATCGCCGCAGGACATCTTCAAGGCACAGCTTTCCCAATAGGCGGTGCAAACACTCATGCTGTTATTTCAGCACACCGCGGCTTGCCCACATCAAAGCTGTTTACCGACCTTGATAAACTCGTTGTGGGTGATACATTTACAGTAACCATTCTCAACAATATCTATACCTATGAAATTGAAGAAATCCTTATTGTCTTACCGCATGAGGTTGATAAACTTGCTGTTATCCCCAATGGCGACTATGTCACCCTGATGACCTGCACGCCCTACGGTGTAAATACGCATCGTTTGCTTTTACGTTCGCACCGTATCGAAACTATCTATCAAAGTACAGTGCGTGTCAATGCCGATGCTGTTCAGGTTGACCCTTTGCTTGTTGTGCCGCTTATCGCTGCGCCACTTGTCATTGGTCTTATCATTTTCTGGATTTTCGGCGGTAAGAAGAAAAAACCGATTCCGCACCGCAATCCTATTTACGATTTGCCTAAGCGTGACCTTTATAGCAAATAAAACTCTTGAAATTGTAATTTATATATGATATAATGTAAAAAATTAAATATGGATAAAGCAAGATACGGTTCAAAAAGGCTTAAAGCCTGCTTGATTAATAGGGAATCCGGTGTGAATCCGGAGCAACCGCCATTACTGTGTTTGATTAGAAAGAGCATTTTTGCCATTGGATATTTTTTCTGAGAAGGCTTGCTCTTGCGTGAGGATTTTTCTCGCTTCGTCATAAGTCAGGAGACCTGCCGTACCTTTTGGGCTTAACACAATTGGGATGTGGAGCGTGCAGCCGATTTATCGATTTTTTGCTTTGTGCTGATGTTTATTTGTCAGCGCAAGGTCTTGTTGTGTTGTATAAAAAAATCGAAATAAATAACTGCCCACTCTCTCAATATATATTTTGAGAGAGTTTTTTTGTATCCGTGTGCCAATCTAAAGCTCTATCTGTAAATTAAAGAAAAGAGGTTATTTACCATGAAAAAACTTATCACAGCATCAACAGTTCTTGCGCTCGCATTGTCATTTGGCACATTTTCAGTATATGCCGTCGATGATTTATCAGCATTGGTTTATGTAACTATCTCCGATGCAAACGGCAGTCTTGCAATGACTCAGCAGCAAGTTGCAGTAACTGATATCGACTCTGACGGCGTATTAACTATCAATGATGCCCTTTACTGCGCACATGAAGCTTCGTATGAAGGCGGAGCAGAGGCAGGTTATGCATCATCACAAACAGAATACGGCTTGTCACTTGATATGCTTTGGGGAACAGCCAATGGCGGCAGCTACAGCTACTATGTTAATAACAGTAGCGCAATGAGCCTTAGCGACGCAATAGCAGAAGGCGATTATATCAACGCTTATACTTATACAGATTTAACAGCTTGGTCCGATGTTTACTGCTACTTTGACCAGAACACCGTATCAACCGAGGAGAATCTTGAATTTTCGCTCACACTTTCCTATTGCGGATATGACGCAAACTGGAATCCCGTAACTCTTGCAGTCAGCGACGCTGTAATCACAGTGGACGGCGAAGCAACTGAATTTGTAACAGATGAAAACGGCAAGGTGACAATTACTCTTGCAGCAGGGGATTATGTATTAAGTGCTGCATCCGAAAATCAGACACTTGTGCCGCCCGTTTGCAAGGTAAGTGTTGCATCTGCTCAGCAGGATATTGTAACAGATACCGAGCTTGAATCTGAATCCGAATCCATTTCTGAATCTGTATCCGAACAGATATCCATCTCAGAAAGCGAATCTGCATCAGAAGAGCAGTCAAGCGAGTCCGAATCAACAAGTGTTTCTTCAAGTGAAAACGAATCTGTCAACACTCAGCCCCCTGCTGATACAGGCGTTTATCCGCCTTTGGCATTTGGTGTTTTGGCATCAGCTATAATCACATGTGCTGTTGCATCTGCCAAGAAAAGAGGATAATTTGAAAAACAGGATTTTATCTCTTGTATTCTGTGTGGCGTTTGCGTTTGTGTGTATAATTAATGCGCCCGTCGCAAGCGCCGCTAATTTGCAGGCGCAAATCATTGTTGATGATATCATCAGCTTTAAGCTTGAAAAAACAAACAGCGCCGATATCCAAAGCTGGATTGATACCGATTTAACGCAAAACGCAGGCACATCTGAATGGTATGTTTTAGCACTGCGTAATAATTCCGATTATGATTTTTCCATATATAAGTCTGCTCTTGAAAATTATGTAGACAGCACTCAAATTAACTCCGCCGTGTCATTGCAAAAATATGCTCTCGTGCTTGCCTTGCTCGGAAGTGAAAGTGCATTTTTAAACACTGTTGCTGATGATACAATCGGTACGCAGGGTGTTATGAGCTATGTTTTCGGCTTGCACCTTTTAAATAACGGTGTTAAAAGCAGTAACCATACAGCGCAAAGCGTAATGCAAAATCTGCTTGATTTACAGCTTGATGACGGCGGCTGGGCAGTTATGGGCAATGCTTCGGATAGTGACGTAACTGCAATGGCATTGCAAGCCCTTGCGATTTATTATCAAGATAATGATGATGTTAAAGCCGCTGTCGATAAAGCTCTTGATCGCTTGTCGCAATTGCAAAACAATGAAGGCGGTTTTTCAAGCTATGGCGTACCCAATTCCGAAAGTACCTCGCAGGTGATAATTGCGCTTTCCATTCTCGGCATTAATGCCCATAGCGATGCAAGATTTATCAAAAACGGCAACACTGCCTTTGATGCGCTTGAAACGTATAAACTGCCAAACGGCAGCTTTTGCCATGAATTAGGCGGAGAATACAACGCGGTTGCTACCGTGCAGGCACTGTGCGCGGCACAAAGCTATCTTGCAATGTTGCAAAACGGTGGCAATATGTATTATCTCTCTTCTGATTCTTTTGATGATGATTCCGCAGAACAAACCACCCAAGCCACAACAAAAATTCAAACTGCAACCCAAACGTCCACAACAACCACATCAAATCTTCAGAATACTGATGACAGTTTAAAAACTGAAAAGTCAAGCTACAAACCAATTGCAATAAGTGTTGTTGCCGTAATTGCGGCTTTAGTCTGCGTGGTTTTGGTTGTGTTGAAAAAACGCAACATCAAAAACTTTGCTGTGGTGATTATCGCCGCTGTAATTGTAATTTTGATAATTGTTTTTACTGATATCAAATCCGCTGACGATTACTACAACGGTAAGGCTGAGTCAAAGCCAAACGCAATTGGCACGGTTACAATGTCTATCGAATGTAAAACCATATCTCAAAGCCTAAATTCCGATTATATTTCCGCAGATGGAATTATACTTGAAAATACCGAGTTTGCCATTGCTGAAGGTGATACAGTATATGATATATTGATTGAAGCCGCAAGACTTTACAACATACAGGTGGAATACAACGGCACGGACAGCATGGCGTATATATCGGGCATAAATTATCTTTATGAATTTGACTTTGGAGATTTATCGGGCTGGATGTTTTTTGTCAACGGAGAAAAAGCAAATACAGGTTGCAGTGATTATGCCCTTTCCGATGGCGATGTTATCGAGTGGCGATACACTTGCTCCATGGGTGAAGATTTGCAGTAGATTTTTACTATTCAATAATTTAGAAAGGCGGTGCACATCTCATGCGTTCATTTGCAGATATAAACCCCATTGCTCTGTTTGTGTATTTTTTCTCGGTAGCATTGGTTGCAATGTTCATTATGCATCCGGTTGTGCTCTGCATTTTGCTCGTCGGCGCACTTTCGTTTTATATAATCCGCAACGGCACAAAAAACGCAAAAACGCATTTGTTTTCGTTTGTGCTTTTTGCAATAATGGCACTCATCAACCCTTTTGTATCCCACAATGGTGCCACCGTGCTGTTTGTTGTCAATAATTCGCCCATCACGCTCGAAGCACTTATTTACGGCATTTTTGCCGCAGTTATGGTAATCTCCGTCATGTATTGGTTTTACAGCTTTTCGCAGATAATGACAAGCGATAAGCTTTTGTATGCCTTTGGCGCATTTTCGCCCAAAACCTCCTTGATATTGTCTATGAGCCTGCGCTATATTCCGCTGTTTAAACAACGTATCGGCAAAATAAGCTCTGCACAAAAAGCGTTGGGACTGTATAATGATGATAATATTATAGACAGCGTAAAATCAAAACTGCGTGTTTTTTCAATCATGATAACATGGGCGCTTGAAAACGGCATAACTACTGCGGACAGCATGGCGGCAAAAGGGTACGGCACGCATAAGCGCACAAATTTTTCGCACTATGGCTTCACTCGCTCCGATGGTGTGTTTACAGCCTTGTGTATAACTTTGCTTGCTGCCGTAATTTTTTGCATACATGATATAAATTTTGCCTACTACCCCGCTATATCTCCCTTAAAGCTTTCTGCAAAAGCAAAGCTTGGGTGCGTTATGTACGGTCTGCTTGCATTTTTGCCCGTAATTATTGAAGTAAAGGAGGATTTGAAATGGAAATACTTAAGGTCGAAAATTTAAGTTTTACCTATCCTCTTGATGATACAAAAGCCATCAGTGATATTTCATTCACTGTAAATCAGGGCGAATTTGTAACTGTCATTGGTGCAACGGGCAGCGGCAAATCAACTTTGCTGCGTATGTTTAAGCGCGAACTTTTACTGCAAGGCGAAAAACACGGTGATATTTTCTTTAAAGGCACTCTTTTATCTGAATTGGATGATAAAACAAGCGCCTGCAAAATAGGCTTTGTAATGCAAAACTGTGATATGCAGATTGTTACCGATACCGTCTGGCACGAGCTGGCCTTCGGTCTTGAAAGTATGCACATCCCGCAAGATGTTATTGCTCGTCGCCTTGCTGAAATATGCGCATATTTCGGGATAGAGCATCTTTACGATAAAAAAATATCCGCACTTTCCGGCGGTCAAAAGCAAATTGTAAATTTAGCCTCGGTTATGGTTATGAACCCTGAGGTTTTAATCTTAGACGAACCCACCTCACAGCTTGACCCCATTGCCGCTACCGATTTTATTGCAACACTGAAAAAACTTAACAACGAATTTGGTCTTACAATCATCATCACAGAACACAGACTTGAAGATGTAATCCCTTTAAGTGATAAAATCTTAGCGCTTGATAACGGCAAAAAACTTGTTTTTGATACACCCCAAACAGCTGTAAAACTATTAAAAGATAATGTTGCACTGCTTGCCGCAATGCCGTCATCTGTAAGGCTGTACCATGCGCTTGGTTTTAAAAAAGAAAATTGTCCGCTTGATATAAAGCAGGGTAGGGGATTTATACAAAGCAATTTTACAAACAAAATTCAACGCGTTGAAAGAAAAGTTTACACCCATTCAGAAAACATCGCATTGGAATTTGACAAGGTTTATTTTAGATATGAAAAAAATCTGCCCGACGTTCTCAAAGGTTTAGATTTTAAAATATACGAAAACGAGATTTTTTGCATTTTAGGCGCAAACGGTGCAGGCAAAACAACCATGTTAAATTTAGCGGCAAATCTTGCAAAGCAGTACAGCGGAAATATAAAGGTTTTCGGTCAAAAGCTGAAATCTTACAAAAATAATTCACTTTACACAAACTGCCTTTCGTACTTGCCGCAGGATGTGCAAACCGTTTTTCTTAAAAACACGGTCAAGCAAGAATTGCTTGACGCAAATGCGCTTGATATCGAATTGCCGTTTGATTTGTCACCTTTTTACTCAAAACACCCTTACGATTTATCAGGCGGTCAGCAGCAGCTGTTAGCGTTGGCAAAGGTACTTGCCTCAAAGCCGCGGTTGCTCTTGCTTGATGAAGCAACAAAGGGTATTGATGCCCACTCAAAGCAAAAGCTTATCAACATACTGCAAAGCCTTAAAGCATCCGGTGTTACAGTTGTAATGGTAACACATGATGTTGAATTTGCCGCCCGGATTGCTGATAGATGCGCACTTTTCTTTAACGGGGCAATTGCATCATGCAATACAACTGCAGATTTTTTTGCCGAAAACAGCTTTTACACAACGGCAATCAACCGCATGACACGCGGCTATTTTGCCAACGCCGTAACTTTGCCCGATGCATTACAGCTTTGCGCGCTCAACAAAAAAGGCGGTGCGTGATGATATACATCAAAAATGCGCTTTTGCGCCGCACGCTAAAAATCGCAATACCCTTTATTGCAATACCGCTGATTGTTTTTGTTGGGGCTGTTGTGTTTGAAGAAAGACGCTATATTTTCATATCGCTAACAGTAGCCCTGCTTTCGCTTCTATTATTCGCCTGCGGATTTGAAAAAAAAGCAATTGGCTCACGCCGCATGGTAATCGTTGCTATAATGACAGCGTTAAGTGTTGTCGGCAGATTTATCCCGTTTTTCAAGCCAATATCGGCAATAACAATCATCACTGCAATATACCTCGGCTCCGAGTCAGGCTTTCTTGTCGGTGCATTATCAACGTTGATTTCAAACATATATTTCGGGCAAGGCCCCTGGACACCGTTTCAAATGCTTTCTTGGGGATTAATCGGATTTTTTGCAGGAATTTTAGCAAACCCTTTAAAGCGCAGTATGTGTCTTTTGTTGATATACGGTGTAGTTTCGGGAGTTGTTTATTCTGCCTCAATGGATATCTGGACAGTAATTTCGTATAACGGAAGTTTTAACCTAAAACTTTACGCAGCTGCACTTGTTACTGCGTTGCCGCACATGATAATGTATTGCGTTTCGAATTTTACTTTTCTGTATTTTCTTGCAAAACCTTTCGGCGAAAAGCTTGAACGCATCAAGATTAAATATGGCATTTAAGCGGCCGCGTGCTTAGGCTTAGAGCAATTCCCCACCCAATTTAACTCTAATTAAACTTATCAATAAGTAAGCCCTCCCGAATGGGAGGGCAATTATTGTTATATGGTCGTACAAAAACACTTATTTACAAATCAAGCAAATTCATCACACACAATATCGCCATCAACAGAAGACTTAAACTCTTCGGGTGTGTGCCTGCCGCTTTTCTTTCGTTGTTTTACACATTCGCTCAGTAAAAACTCAATCTGTCCGTTAATAGATCGGAAATCGTCCTGTGCCCAACGGGCAAGGTCGTTGTAAAGAGTTTCACTAAGTCGCAAAGGCACTTGCTTTTTCTTTTCCATATTAATACAGCGAACCTGAATTTACAACAGGCTGAGCATCGTGATTGCCGCACAAAACAACAAGTAAATTGGAAACCATAGCTGCCTTGCGCTCGTCGTCAAGCTCAACAACATTGTTTTGCGAAATTCTCTCAAGAGCCATTTCAACCATGCCAACAGCGCCGTCAACAATCATTTTTCTTGCGTCAATTATTGCGGAAGCCTGCTGTCTTTGTAACATAACAGCCGCAATTTCGGGCGCATAAGCAAGGTAGGTTATGCGTGCTTCAACAATTTCAAGACCTGCCATTTCAACCTTTTGCTGAATTTCTTCTCTGATTCTTGCGGCAACAACCTCGCTGGAGCCTCTTAAGCTGCCTTCGTCTGCAATGCCATCACCTGTTGTATCAACATTGGGAGCAACATCGTAAGGGTAAAGTCTTACAATATTTCTCAAAGCGCTGTCACACTGCAGCGAAAGGTATTCCTTGTAATTGTCAACCTCAAAAACAGCTTTTGCTGTGTCCACAACACGCCATGTAACAGCAATGCCGATTTCAACGGGGTTACCCAAGCAATCGTTGATTTTCTGGCGGTTGTTGTTAAGTGTCATGATTTTAAGCGATATTTTTTTGCTTACTGATACTGTTGCACTTATTTCTTCTCCGCTGATGTTGATGTGTGTGCCGTTTGAAGCTACATCGCCGCTTTGACGCAGCTTTGTCTGTGCTGCGGGGTTTACTGCGGAAACAAACGGGTTTACATAATAAAATCCATCACCCTTTAATGTGCCGATATACTTGCCGAAAAGCGTTAAAACAAGTGCTTCCTGCGGTTTTAACACTTTAAGTCCGCAAAAAGGTATCCAGCCAATGCACAGCCAAATGATGCCGACAACCGCCAAAGCAATACCCCATGCAGTATTATCATTGATTGCACCTATAACAGTTACACCAATTGCGGCTAAGTACAAAATAATTGTAAGCAGCAAAACTGCCATGCCGTTCTTCTTCGTTCTCAAAATCTTTTCTTCCATAATAATATATCCCTTTCTATCACAACAATATTAATGTGATATCAAAATGATATCATAATAATTACGGTTTGTCAAGAGCTTTTTGAAAAAAATATATTATTTAGCTTGTCAGATTAAATATAAGCTAAAAAGTGCAGTTGTAGACTATCCTTTTTGAGAAACTGCAAGCAGAAAATGACACCAAAATCATTGAAATTCACATTGACTTTTAATATAGCCAATGCTAAAATTATTAATAATTGATGCACAGGGTTTAAAATATGATGAAAGGGATAAATTGTTTTATGAAAAACACAGCATCTATTTCTTTGGGCAAGCGCATAATTGCTTTTGCAGCAAGTGTTGCAATTATGCTGCTTGTACTTTTGCAGTTTTCGTTTACGGGTGGCAAATCAGTAAACGCTGCTTCAAGCTATTGGAAGTTTGATTTTGGCAACGGCGGTACAGCAAGCGGTTACACGGGGGTTACCGCTTCAACAGGTTACAGCTCGTCAACGGGATACGGTTTCAGCTCAAATTGCACAGTAACGAATGTAAGTGCGGCAGGCAGCGGCGCTTTAAGTGATGCCGTACAGTTTACAAACTCTACAAACAACGGCACTGCAACGTTTTGCGCTGATGTGCCCAACGGTCTTTATCAGGTAACGGTATGGCTCGGCAACACAAACCGCACAAGCGTTGCGGCAGAAGGTATGCTTCAGCTTATAAACCTTACCGGCAATAATGCTACCGATACTTTCCAGATTCCGATAACTGACGGTCAGTTGAACATTTGCTGTTGTGCAGGCAAGGCAGGATATGCGTTTACACTTTCGGCTTTGGAAATAACACAGATTTCAGAGAGCACTGCAACAAATCCTACAATCTGGATTTGCGGTGACTCAACCGTATGCAATTACTATCCGCTTGAAACCTCGGCTCAGGCAGGCTGGGGACAGATGCTTCCTTCGGTTATAGGCACTGACAAATGGCAGATAAGAAACATGGCCGCAAGTGGACAGTATGCTAAGGGTTTTGTTGATGCAGGTCAGTTTGATGCGATTGAAACCTACGGAAAATCGGGAGATATTTATGTAATCTCGATTGGTATCAACGATACAAACTATTCCAACGCAGATGAATATTACACCACGGTTAAGGATATGGCTCAGCGTGCAATGGCAAAGGGAATGAGAGTTATTCTTGTAAAGCAGCAGGGCCGTGCAGGTGATATTTCGCTTTCCAAATTGCTTACAGGCCGTTGGTTTGGCGGCACTTTAGATACAATTGGTTCGGAGCTTGGCATTGAGGTTGTTGACCTTTTTAATCTCTGGCAGGATTATTGTCTTTCAATTGGTCAGGATGCAGTTTATGAGCTTTACATGGACGGCGATACTCTTCATCCCAACCGTGCAGGAGCTACAATTCTTGCGCAGCTTATGGACGAGGCTGTGAACTTTAATGCAAGTACTTTGGTAGGTTCTGAGTTTGAAAACGGCAGCATTTATATGATAAAGAACGTTAACAGCGGCCTTTATCTTACAGTTGAAGGCGGCGTTGCTGCAAACAATTCAAACGTATGTCAATCGGCAAACAAGGGAATTAGCGGCGCAAATACCTGGAAATTTATAAAAACCGCTAACGAGGGATATTATTATCTTTACTCTCAGGTAGGCGACGGCAATACATATATGCTTGACGTTGCTTATGCAAATGCTGCAAACGGCACAAATATCGGTATTTACGAAAACACCTACTGCGATGCGCAGGAATACAAGATTTATAAAGAATCAAGCGGCGCATATACAATACGCACAAAGGTTTCAGCAGATGCAAGCTGTATAGGTATTACTTCCGGCTCTACTGAAGAGGGCGCCAATGCTATTGAATGGGAAATTGACGGCACAACCAATCAGCAATGGCAGCTTATTAAGGTTAATGAAGGCAAGCTTGATAATCCTTACTGGCAGGGCGATTTGAACGGCGACGAAACAATCAATATTATTGATACGCTTGCTATGAAGCGTGGCATTACGGGCGGCTTTGATGATTATGCGGCAGAAAATGCTGCAGAAATCAGCGGAGATTACAGCATAACAGGTGCAGATGCAAAGGTTTTGAACGAGTATATTCTTAAGCGTGAAGGCACTTTTGCCGATGCAAAATACTACGGTGTTGACGCAACTTATGCAGGCGGTATTATTGAAAACAACAACGCAGGCTATGTAAAAGATTATTACCTTAACCTTGATAATGTTGTTGGCAGTACAATGCAATATACTGTAAATGTTCCCTACACGGGCAATTATCTCTGCTCATTCAAGATCGCTAATGCTTCAGCAAATGACAGAACAATGCTGATTTCAGTAAGCGGCAGTACAGATGTATGGATGCAGAGCTTTTTGACAACTTCGGCATGGACAACATGGGAAGAAAGAGGAATTGTTTTGCCCTTGCAGAAAGGCATTAATACAATTTCGCTTACATCGGCAATGAGTGAGGGTGCACCTAATATGGATTATGTTCGCCTTAGCTTTACTGATGAACCTATTGCTGAGCCTTATGTTCCCGAAGAGAACACAGGCGGCGGAGAAATTACGGATACGGACGGAATAACAGTCTATATCGCAAGTGATTCGACGGCACAGAGCTACAAGGAGAGCTATGCTCCGCAGCAGGGCTGGGGATATTATCTTGGCAATTATTTTGGTTCTGAAGTGACTGTAAGCAACCATGCAATTGCAGGCAGAAGCTCAAAGAGTTTTTATGACAACGGCAGATTGACAACTATTCTCGATTCTATCCAGAGCGGAGATTATCTTATCGTTTGCTTTGGTATTAATGATGGCGCTTCATCAAATGCTGAGCGTTATGCGCCCGTTTGCGGATATGTTGACAATCCTGCTCAAGGCTCGTTTGAGTATTATATGTCTTTCTATATCGAAGGTGCAATTAATAAAGGCGCAACACCTATTCTGATGAGCCCGACACTTTCTATAAAGAATCAGTCGCAGCCGTTTACAGTAGGTTACAGAAATATTGATTCGGCTTGCAGAATGTTGGCTGATAAGTATGATATTCCGTACTTTGATTTAGGTCAGGCAATGACTGACAATTTTAATTCTACGGCTTATAATACAGTTTACAACTACTACATGGGCTCTACCAGTGATAGCAGCACCGACTTTACTCACTTCACCGAAACTGGTGCAAATGTTGTTGCGGGTATTATTGCAAACGGTATTAAGGGACTTAACATTCCGCTTTCCAATTATGTATCTTAAAAGTGTGCGATATAAAGGAACAAGGACCGCTCGATTTATCGGGCGGTTCTTTGTTTTGTTGACTTTGCTAAATTTTGTTGATATAATGGTTGGAGAGATGAATAAGGATTTGACGCCGCTTTTTTACTCCACCAATGGTTGATTTCTCCCCACTCAACCAACGGTGTGTGTATTTTGTTCCCATAATTAGCTATACTGAAAGTGAAAGGAGACAACCTATGGATCAGATAAAAGTTGGCAAATTCATTGCTGAGTGTAGAAAAAAGGCAAGCTTAACCCAAATGCAGTTGGCAGAAAAATTGAATATCACAGACAGGGCAGTATCAAAATGGGAAACGGGCAAATCGATACCGGACTCGTCCATTATGCTTGAATTGTGTGATATTCTCAAAATCACTGTAAATGATTTGTTGAGTGGGGAGGTAGTTACGATGGATAATTACAACAAGGAATTAGAAAACAATTTGCTTGAAATGGTAAAGCAAAAAGAGGAAAGTGATAAAAGATTGCTTTGTATGGAAATTGTAATGGGAATATGCTGTATAATACCGCTTATTGCTTCGGTGATAATTGTTAAAACTGTGCCGATGGAAGAATGGTTAGGCACAGTAATTACCTTAGCAAGTATAATTCCTCTTTTAGTTGCAACTCCATTTGCTCTAAAAATCGAGCAAAAAGCAGGCTACTATGAATGTCAAAAGTGCGGACACAGATATGTTCCCAAATACAGTAGTGTATTCTGGGCTGTTCACATAAACAGAACAAGGTATATGAGATGTCCGAAATGTAACGAGAAATCTTGGCAGAAAAAGTTATTAAGAAAGGGATAATCCAATTCCAATATCACACTAACCTGCAAAGCAAAAATGCTTTGCGGGTTATCTTTTTTGTGCATAAACTTTGCGTTGAAATATTCTTTACACTATGGTATAATGTGATGAGTGAACTAAGAAAAATCAATCATGATATAAACAGGACAAAGCGAAAGGGTATGATTTTTACGAGAAGGATTTTTGGCGCTGTTTGCACAATGGTGTGTTTTGTATCGCTATTGTGTTTGGCATCGTGCGGCGGAAATAGCGAAGATGCGGGCAAGAGCTTTGTATCAACAACAGCGGCGACATCGGGAATGAGCGTTACGCAGGCAACTGATGAAAGCACAACTTTGGCGACTACTGCGGCAACAACTACGGTTACGACCACGACTACAACGACAACGACTACAACAACGACGACCACCACCACGACTATTACGACGACAACTGCAACAATAACAACCACTTCTCCAATTACAACAACAACGGCTGTTACCACAACTGTTACGGATATTATTCCTGCTTATGCGGGGCTTTACACCGCAGATACGCTTATGCCATTGTACCAAAAGGGCAGTAGCGAGCGGATTTATCCTGCGAGCTTGACAAAGCTGCTTACTGCGTGTACGGCACTTAAATATGTATCAAGCGATACGGTTTTTACAGTGGGCAGTGAGCTTAATCTTGTAAAAAGCAGTTCGAGCCTGTGCCTTATAAGTCAGGGGCAAATGCTGACTTTGTATGATTTGCTCACGGGTATGCTGATGAGCTCCGGCAATGATGCGGCGTATACGATTGCGGTGAATGTTGCGAGAATTGAAAGCGGCAATGCGAATTTGAGCGATACTGATGCTGTTGCGTATTTTGTTGGTTTGATGAATGATTATGCGCAGTATGTTGGCATGAATAACAGTCACTTTGTAAACCCTGAGGGGTGGGACGATGAAAATCAATATACAACTGTTGAGGATTTGGCAATTATCTCGACTTATGCTATCGGCAATGAGGAGATTTTGGAGATTGTCAGCTGTTACAGCAAATACGTCGTTTTTGAATCGGGGCAGAGTATTACATGGAACAGCACAAATGCGCTTTTAAACCCCGAGGGGCAGTATTACTGTGCAGACGCTATCGGACTGAAAACGGGCACTACCGCAAATGCGGGCAAATGTCTGATTGCGGTTTTTGAAAATCAAGATAAGAGATATATTGCGATATCGGCCATGTGCACTTCAGAGGAGCAGAGGTTTGGTTCGGTGCTGGAGCTGTACGCAATGGTGGCTTCACCGCCGCAGTAACCTTTATATGAAATAAAACAGAAAATTGTGAGGTTTGGATTTTATGTTGACAGCAACAGCGATAGTGTGTATTTCAATAGTGGGAGCGGGACTTTTGGTTGCGCTTATTTCCGTGCCGTTTTTGGCGCACGCAAGCAATGTTAAAAACAAATGCACAGAAACAACAACAGGAACGGTTGTTGACTATAAATACAAAAGAAATCAGAACGCAATGTCAGTTGCGCCTGTTGTTGAATTTTTTGTAAACGGCATAGCTTACAAGGCATACAGACATTACAAGGGTGTTGTGGCAAGTCAAAGGTCTTTGGTGAAAGCGGATGAAAAATCGGGCAATAATAATAAGATGTATATATCGGAAAATGATTATTTTCACATAAGAATAGTGGGAAATCATTGCGATTATGATAAGCTTGCGCAGGAACTATGGCCGTTGGGCAGTGAGATGCAGGTGATTTACAATCCCGAAAAGCCTGAGCAGTCCTTTGCAGAAAAGGTTGTTTTGGCAAGCAGCACTGCGGGAAAGGTGCTTGCCATTGTCGGCGGCGGTCTTATAGCTTTGGCAGGACTTTTTTACTTGATTTTTTAATTGATATCTATAAATGAAAAAACCTGAGAAGAAACAATTATTCTTCTCAGGTTTTTGCTTTTTTACGTGTAATTTGAAATTATATCGGCATAAACGGCGCATAAATCATCAGATTTAAAGCTGATGATTGCATTGTTTACTCTTTCGGCATTTACTTTTTGCGCCAAATTTTTAGCGTTGGCGGAGCTTAAATCAAACGGGTGCATCATATCCATATCATAATATATGGCATTAAGCTTTTGTGACGGGGTTTGGTTGTCATCACATAACAAAGCGCTTGAAAGGTGTTTGAGTTCATCGGCAAAATTGCCCGTGTTTTCGGCATATTTAAGCGCATGAATAAGGCAGATTGCAACCGCCTGACCGTGCTGTATACCATATTCGGTTGTAAGGGTGTAGCTTAAAGCATGGCCGAAAGCGGTTTTTGATATGTTGATAGCCCTGCCTGCGTAGTTTGAAGCTGTAAAGATTTTATCAAAAACGGCGGTGTTGTTAGTGGCAAAGGCTTTGTAGTTTTCAAGAATTATCTTGATTGAAAGTGTTGCAAAGCGCTTGCTTTCTTCGGTTGCATTGCGAGAAAGCAGGCTTTCAACACTGTGGCAGAGCGCATCTATAAGCGAAACCTTGCGCTGTTGGGCGTTCATGCTATAAAGCAGGGTGCTATCAAGTATTGCACTTTCAGGTAGGATTAAATCATGTGTAAGTGAACATTTTGAGCCGCCGTAGGTAATAACGGAAAAGCGTGTTGCTTCACTGCCTGAGCCTGCCGTTGTGGGTATGGCAATGTGCGCAAGCTTTGAATATTCGGGATTGCGCAAAAGCAGATTGTATTTTACCGCCTTGGCTGTATCAATTGCGCTGCCACCGCCGATGGATATAAGCAAATCGGCATTGTGCTGTTCAAAGGCGTTTTGCGCATCAAGCACGCTTTCTTCGGTGGGGTTTTCTTTAACGTTAAAGTATTTGCAAAGGTCTGCGTTTAAAGTATTCAAAAAAGCATCGGTACTGCTGTTTTGCAGGTGTCTGCCCATGATTGCAAAGGGCCTTTTTGCATTGTATTTTTCTAAAAGATTTTTTAATGCGGTTATTTCAAAATAAGTGTTGTTATCTGCCATAAATACCTCGTTTTTAACACGAACGTAATCTTCGGGTGTGTCAATCTCATTAATATAATGTCCGTTTGTGAGCATTGGTTTGATACTTAGATTTTCTGAAATACTGTTTAATGCGTTTTCGGCGTAAACGTTTGTTATGCCTTTTTCAACAAACGCCGTTATTTCATCAAGCCAAATCTGCATACTTTGCTTTGATAATTTATACAACGGAAACAAAGCGTGACAGTTATCATCAAAAATATCAATTGATACTTGCTTTAGATATCCATTTTCAATTCTGCCTTTAAAATCTTTTAAAGGGAGCGGGATTTGCTTGTTTATAAGACATAGCGAGGGTTTTGGGTTTGCGATAATATCAGAAAGGAGAGTTTTATCAAAAACAAGGTCGCCGTGAATGAGAATTATGTCATCATCAAGATGCTGTTTTGCAAGGTAGATTGAATAAATATAGTTTGTTGTTGCGTAAAGCGGGTTGTTGACAAATGTGATTTTAAGCTTTGAAAACTGTTTGCTTTGCTTAATCAATTCGTTTTTGTGCTTGCCCGTTGTTACAATAATATCGGTAAGGTTACATTCTTCAATAGCCTTAAGCTGTCGCGAAAAAATGTTTTCGCCATTATTCAGCTTTAGCAGGCATTTGGGGTGGTTTTGCGTTAATTCTCCCATTCGGGTGCCTGTGCCTGAATTTAAAATCAGTACCTTCATTGATTAAAATTCTCCATAAAAGATTTTTTGTTTTGCAAGGGGGATATGGTAGGTCTGCCGAGATTTTTGCGTGAACCTTGCTTTACGTATATCACCATTGCTGATTTTTTGTGCGCATTTAAAAAATGCATACCCGAAATTATTTCTTCTTGACATTTGGCTATGCAGATGTTTTCAAACCCACAGCCGTGTAATATATCGGGAATGTTGATTTTAAAACCGACTGTGGACTGTCCTCCGACGGATTCGTGAGCGCCGTTGTTGATGATAATATAGCGGTAATTATTAGGGATATTATGAGCGTTTACAGCTGCCGCACCCATGTGCATTATGAAAGCGCCGTCGCCATCAATGCAATATACAGATTTATCGGTAAAAAGGCTTATGCCTAAAGCAACGGATGATGTGTGTCCCATTGAGCCGACACAGAGAAAATCGTTTGAATGGCTTAAATTATATTTTTCCCTGATTTCAAAAAGTTCACGCGAGGTTTTGCCCGTTGTTGATACGATTATATCTTGCGGTGATATGCTTTTTGTGATGCTTACAAGCGCTTGCTCTCTTGTTAAAGAATAATTTGATGCAGGTATAGCGTGTTTATATTCGCTAAAGGTATTTTTGCGGATTATCATGGCAATTGGCTTTTTATGAATAGCCATGTAATCTGCGCAGTACTGCATTTTTTGCTTGTAGTCATCATCGAGAATAATAGTTTTAATGCCTAAGGTCTGCAACAATTCAAGGGTGATTTTACCCTGCTTTTTGTGTTGGGGTTCATCGGGAATATCGGGTTCACCGCGCCAACCTATGAGCATTAAGAGTGGGATTTGGTATATATCTTCATCGGCAAGGGAAACAAGCGGATTTATTGCATTGCCCAGCCCCGAATTTTGCATATACACAACGCCGTACTTTTGCGTTGCAAGGTGATATCCGCAGGCAGTCGCAATTGCGTTGCCTTCGTTTGCGGAGATTATATTATGGCTTGCGTCGCAGTTATCATCAATGCAGGCGCAAAGATTTTGCAGTAAAGAATCCGGCACGCCTGCGAAAAATTCGAGTTTGTTATGAATTAAATAATCAAAAAAATCTTTTGTGTTTATCATTGCTGTTCACCATCAATAAGATTGAGGATTGTTTTTGGTGCTGTACAGTAGTTTTCATCAGCAAAAAGACTGGAGCCGTTTTGCAGAATTGACATTGCAGTTTTTTGCATTGCACAATATGCACTGCGCATTAGCTGATTTGCGTAAATGATGATATCTGCGCCCATTTGGTGCAGATATGTGTCGGTAAAGCTGTTGTATGCCGTGGGGATAAAAATCAGTGGAATATCGAAGTGACAATCTTTAAAGGCTTTTGCAAATTCAAAAATATCTTTAGCGGTGGGATTTATACTGTGTATTACAATACCATCAGCGCCTGCGCTTAAATATTTTTTTGCACGAAGCAAAGCTTTTTCGATATCTTCGCCTGCGATAAGACTTTCAATTCGGGCAAAAACCATAAAATCATCAGTAGCAAGCGAGGCTTTAACAATGCGGATTTTATCAGAAAATATATCGGCATCTTCCATGATGTGTGATTTTTCAGCACCGTAGAGTGAGTTGTTTTTTGGGCCTGTTTTGTCTTCCACAACAATTGCGCTTACGCCCAAAGCTTCAAGCATGGCGGCGTTTTGACATAAATCATCGGGTGTGCCGCCATTATCCATATCAACTAAAATCGGTTTTGAAGAAACGGCGAAAATATCTTTTATTGCTGATATTTTATCGTTTATATCAAAAATACCGTTATCGGCTTTGCCTTTAAATGCTGCATGGGTAAATCCGCTTAACCATAGTGCGTCAAACGCTTTTAAATCACCGTTTTCATCGCAAAAGCCTGCGTTTTCAGCAATAATTGCTTCAATGCCGTTTACAGCTTCAATTGTTCTGATAAAATCTTTTTGTTTAAGCATTGCACGCAGCAGTAAGCGGCGTTTATCTGCCGGGATTTTTGTCATAATTACTCCTTAGATTTTGCTGGGGTGGTGAAAATCATTCGTTTAATCAATGTGGAAACTATATGCCAAAACGCGCAGATATACTCAGCAACGGATGGCTTTTGCATATATTGTGCATAATTTGGTGATTCTTTGCGGCAAATTTTGCCTTCAAAAATAGCGTAATCGCTTAAAAGCTCATTGATATCTTTTATAGAATATTTATAATATGGCTTGTTCATTTTTACAGCAGATGAAAGCTGAATTGCCTTTGCGGTGAAGGACATACAGTTGTGCGCCTTGTAAATTTCAAAGCCGTGAAATATTGGCATGGTTGCCATGGAAAATAGGTTAAACATCTGCTGTTTATCATTTTCACATTCGGATATAAACTTTAATATATCCTGATAGCACTTTTGCTTGACAGGAATTGCAAAAACCTTTGCTTTGAAGGAACGATGCTTGCCGAAAGCGTAGTAATCACGATATTCATGCATAAAGCCTGCATCAAAAGGAAGATAGTGCTTTTTGCGTGAGTAGGATATAAAATCAGTTAAGGATTTATCAAGGCACAGAGCAATGTGGGTGTATTCGTATCCGCCAAAAAATCTTGCAAATTTGCCCAAACCCGTATGCGCTTTAATTAAAACTATGTAGATGTTTTTCATTTTTCTTCTTTTTTCAGCCTTTTGAATAGATTTATCTGCAATCTGAACATTTCAAAATACATAGGTATAAGTCCGATAGTGATAATGATATCGGCAATGGTGATATCAAGACTGAATACGGTGAAAAAGGTTTTTGACTGCAAAACCATGGCGGCAACGGCGACAAGTGCATAAGTGATGTGCGCTTCTATCGGACCGAGTCGTGGGAAAAGAAATTCGTTGAAATATATTATATAATTCATTGCAGTTACGTTGATGATGCCATATAGCGGAGCGGCAAACGCCATTATTTCAATATTGCCGTAGGGAGAAAGCCCAAGGGCGAGCAGAAGAAAGGTTGAGAACATTACATCGGTTATTAAATCAAAATATGCGCCTGCCTTTGATGACATATTCCTTGTGCGGGCAACGTAACCGTCAAGGTCATCGGCAACAAGATGTACGGCTATGCCAAATATCGTGCCGATGAAAAACAGTGCCGAAATGTGTGTAAGCACGGTTGAAATTATGGCAAAAAGTCCGCCTAAAGCACCGATAAGCGTTATCTGATTTGGTGTGGCACTTTTGGGAATATGCTTGCCCACGTGTTTGTAAAGAAACTGCTGAAAGCTTGTTTCCAGCTTGCTTGGTATAATTTTTTTAACGGGGTTTTTGTAGCTTTCGGGCATGGTTATCCTCCGAATTTGAACATATTTTTCAAGAATGATTTGATATAGAAGCCGTAGTCGATAAAATCGTAAATGCCATCACGCTTGCCTTTTAAAAACAGCTTTGCGACAAGAATGTGATAGTAGAAATAATACATTTTTACGCTTAAGTTTGAAGGCTTTGCAACAACATGAAGGTAGTCCCAGGCTTCAGGGTTTTGTGTTATAAGTCGGTGCTCATATTTCTGCATCAATTCAGATGACATTTCGGGCGTGAATATTGAAATTGCCGTGTGCTTTAATTTGTGCGTTTTTATCCATTTGTAAAGCGCACTAAAATCACGGCGGGTAAAATCTAAATCCACAATAAACATACCCATTATGTTTATACCGATTTTGTTGAGAATTTCAATGGCGGCAGTATTGCAGGATATATCTGACAGTTTGTTATAATCGGCAAGATATTTATCGTTTATGGCTTCTAACCCGACGAGGATATAGTAAAAGCCGATTTCTTTAAGCTCTATCATCAATTCTTCGTGTTTGGCGATAAAATCCGCCCTGCCGTAGCAAACGTATTTTTTGTGAATGTCATTCTCTTTTACAAGGCGGACAAATTCACGAATACGTTTTTCATCATAAAGAAAATCATCATCAATAATATAGATATTATCGCATTTGATATTTTTAATTTCATCAACAACGGATTGTATATCACGCGGGGAATAAATGCCGCAGTTAAGTTTGTTGCGGTAGCAGAATTTGCAGCGGTAGGGGCAGCAGTAAGCCGTGCGGACGTGGGCGCAGGGCAAAAGCTCAAGGTAGCGGTATCTATCGGTGTGGGCGTAAAAATATTCTCTGTCAGGAGCGGGAAGCTTTGTTATATCAAAAGGCAGAGATTTATTTTCTACCCATTTGTTATCCGTTTTGTAGCAGATACTGTCGATTGTATCAAGAGGTTTGCCCTGCATGATATCCATGATTTTGAATATATCAAAGGATTTCAGGATATAGTCGATATAATCTTCATAAAACCTTTTGTAATTATGCTGTGCGTGCAAACCGCCGATGATTGTGACGCTGCCATTAATCTGCTTTGCAAGGCGGCAGTATTCCTTCATGAAATTTTCCTGTCGGGTACGTCCGCAGACATAGACGTAATCATAATGTTTGGTTTTTAGTTTTTCTTCAACGCTTATTTTTTCTACCTGTCCGTCCCAGATATCAACATCATATCCGTTTGATTTTAGCATTGCGCAGATATACTCAAGCTCTAACGGTTCGTTATCAATAACACCTGCAAAATTGTACTTTGTGCGTGAAATTTCCGGATGGATAAGCAGAAAGTTTTTGGAAGAGTTCACATCAGTTCTCCTTATAATCTGCAAGTTCGTTATACGCAATTTTGCCGACTAAGGTGCGGGGCAGTGCTTTTACAAACACCATTTCACGAGGGAACGCGTACCTTGCAATATTTTTTTGCATAAGCTCAAAAAGCTCAGTTTTAATTTTTTCTTTATCAGCATTTTCATCTTTTAAAACAACGAATGCTTTTACTTTTTGCCCCATGATTTCATCATCAACACCGATGACAGCGCTTGTAAGAACGGCATCATGCGAGGCTATGATATTTTCGATATTCTGCGGATAGATATTGTATCCGCCTGAGATAATCATGCGCTTAAGACGTTGTTTGAAATATACATAGCCGTCTTTATCCATATACCCCAAATCACCCGTGTGGAGCCATGTGTGTCCATCGGGGTGGGTTTTAAGCGTTTTTGCGGTTTCTTCTTTTTCGTTGAGATAGCCGAGCATAACAGAAGGACCGCGCAATATGATTTCGCCCGTTTGTTCAAAATCAAGTTCTTCACCTGTTTGTGTATCTAAAATTTTGTAAAATGTATCAGCATAGGGCAGGCCGACGCTTTCATGTTTTTTGCATTTTTCGGGCACAAGGCAGCTGCCTGTTACACATTCAGTAAGGCCGTAGCCTTCACGCACGGTACATTTGCAATTGCATTTTGCAAGCAATTCGTTAAGCTTTATCTTGGTGGAACTTTGCAGAGAATCGCCGCCTGAAATGACACATTTGAGGTAGGATAAATCTTTACCGTTAAAAGCATTGCTGCGTATAAAGTTTTCGAAAATTGCGGGAACGCCGGCAATTACGTTGGGCTTGTATTTAAACAGCAGCTTGTGAAATTCGCTTGCTTTGAATTTGGGCAGAATGATTGCAATTCCGCCGAAATTGAGAACAGTATGTATACACACACCAAGGCCGAAACCGTGGAATATGGGCATTACGGACAGAACCTTATCGCCTTGTTTAAGGCAGCCGCAGGCATCAATGCTTTGCATGGCAAGCGCGTTAAAATTTAAGTTTGAGAGCATTATGCCTTTGGGGATTCCCGTGGTGCCGCCGCTGTAAAGTATTACGGCGCAATCGTTATTATTTGCGCGGTGAGTTATATTGCATGATTTATCGGCAAGCTTTATAAAGCTATGCCAGCTAATTGTATCATCAGAAAAAGAAATCTTGTATCGGTTGGTAAGTTTGTATGCGGTTTTGAGATAAAACGGCATATATTCATCTGCGCTGGCAAGTATTGTTTTTTGAATTTTAGTTTTGGGAAGAATATCGGGCAGTTTTTTGTGTATTAAATCAATTGCGATGAGTATGCGGCTGTTTGATACGTTGAGATAGTGGATAAGCTCGTTTTCAGCAGATAAAGGGTGTATCATGTTGGCAATTGCACCGATTTTGTTGACTGCATAAAATGTAATTACCGCTTGCGGAATGTTTGGCAGGCAGATTGATACGGCATCGCCGCTTTTTACACCTATTGATGTCAGTGCGCTTGCGCATATATCAATTTTTTCAAGCAATTGTTTGTAGGTGATTTTGTGATTGAAATAATTTAAAGCAGTGCTGTTTTGATACTGCTGTGCGTTTTGAAAAAGAAACTCATAAAGGGAGCATTCTGGATAATTTAAATGTCGACTTCTGTTCATTTCTTTTCGTTCCATTCTTCAAAAGTTGTGATATGCTTTTGCTCCAAAACAGATTTATCAGTAACGGATAAAAGCAGGTTGAGGATGCAATTGTAAAGCTTTTTATTGGCATCGCCAAGCGGCGTATCGCCCACATAAAAAGGCGCACCGAAAATTACTGTGAGATTTTTTGAAAACAGCTTGTAATCGCCTGCTATTGCATAGGGAATAATAGGTGAGTTTGTTTTTTGCGACATTGACACTGCACCGTATTTAAAAGGAAGCAGAAGCTCGTTAGTATAATTGCGCTTTGCCTCGGGAGAAACATTAATTACTCCGCCGTTGTTTAAAACATCAATTGCGTTGACAAGGGCGGCTTTATTTTCTTTGCTGTGCAAATCCACGGGAATAGAGCCTACCGCACGAAACAAAAAGCCAAACGGACCATCGTGAAGTTCCTTTTTGGCAAGGGTGCAGACAATTCTGTCAGTGCAGATATCGATAAGTATCGGGTCGAGTGCGTGTTTGTGGTTGCCCGCAATAACTGCGCTGTCAGCAGTGGGGATATTTTCGCTGCCGATGATTTTGGGTCGGTATATAAATTTGAATATCGGCTTGAATATAAAGCGGATTAATCTGTAAAAAAATGTGTTTTTCATTTTAAAATATATCACCATGAAAATTTTTAATAATTATATCATATATTGCAAAAAAATACAAGTAAGCCAATATATTTGACAAAAAGCGGATACTGCTATGCAAACAGTATCCGCTTGGGTGCGTATTGGGAAGTATTACTATTGTTTATCGGCTTTTGGTTTTTTGATGAGCAGAACAAAGCTTGTTATTCCCACAATTGCAGCTGCGGGCAACAAAGCACAAAACAGTGAAACGGGAGAAATCTCGATGAGTTTGATTAAAGCTTGTTCTGATGCAAAAATCGTGAATATGTATGCGGCAGAAAGATTGTTGTTGACTGCATGGCAGACGCTTGCAGGGTATACCGATTTTGTTTTTTCGGTAAGATATGTAAAAAACGCATTCATGCACACGCAAAAAACGCACATCAGCAGTATACCTAAGTAGGCGTAGCCTTTGTAATCAACGCCGAAGTTATGCCCCGAAATTGTCAAGGGTGCGTGCCAGAGTCCCCAGATAATACCGCCTGCAAAAACTGCCGCAGGCTTGCCGATTATCTTTATAAGTTTTGGCATTAAGTAGCCTCTCCAACCAAATTCTTCGCCAAAGGCTGAGAATAACAATATGATTGAAAAACCAAGCTGCATTATAATTGCGGCAAAGCTTTGCGAGAGGTTTTTGCTTGAAAATATTTCAGAGAGTTTTAAATCATCAAGCAATATAAAGCATATAAGCAGAACGCTTAAAGCGTTTTCGGCAAGTTTTACGGCAACGGAAGCTATATAGTATCTGACGTTGCCTTTAACATTGGCGGCAAGGTATGAATTTGCAAAGCCTTCCTTTGTGATAAGCCTTGTAAGGATATTTGCAACTGTGGGCGTAAGCATACCAAGTGCGCCCAATGCATAGGCGGCGGCAAGGGTTTTTTCGCTTGTTGCCGCAAAAATCTTTTCATCAAAAATGCTGTTTAAAATCGGGGTGATTATGCACAGTGGGGCAAAAGCTATTATACAGAAAATGATAACTCTTTTAATTTCTATTATTTTATCTTTCATAGCTTTGCGCCCCTTTCTGATAGAGTTTTAACGAGATTTTGTAGGATACAAAATACAATATTGCGGTGATATAGGGTAAAGTCGCAGAAATCCACACAGCATTGCCACTTGTGTAATAGTCGTAAATTGCACCAAGAGGATCGTCACCGAGAAGAAACGAAATGTTTCCGAAAAGGGCGTAAACAGCGGCAACGAGGAGCAAAATACCGATAACCGAGGCTTTTACATTTCCGCCTTTTGATGAGCCGAAGCGTATGTAAAACGGAAATTCAAATGCATTGATTATCATTTGCAGGCAGAATATTACTGCGCAAATTGTGAGTGATGAAATCTGCGATGTTCCCACAATGGCAACGGCAATGGTATCCATAACAAAGCAGGTAAAGAGCAAATAAAGATTGATTATCAGCATGAAGCAGTACTTGCTTTGAACGTGAGCCTTTGCGTTGGCAGGCGATGACATAACGAAGGAACACCATGTGGGCTTTTCATCGATTTTGAAAAACTGTGGATTTACCATGGAAACTATTATGAAAATATAGACCGAGGTTATGGGCAGTACTTTTTTGGCGTAGCTGATATCTTCAATTTCAGAGATGATTGATGAGATGATCACGATTGCCATTATCATAGAAATTCCGAGGATTAACAGCAATGCTTTTTTTGCAAGGGCAAATTCTTTGAACAAAAAGCCTTTCATTATTTTTCCCTCCTTTTATAGAGCATTGCGGTTGCGAAGTATCCGCAGAGCATAACTATGATAAAAATAAAAGGGGCAAGCGGCAAAAGCTTATTTGTGAAATCTCCGAGCATGGAAAAAAGCTCTTCGTTGCTTAAATTTGCATATTTTGGGGTGTTGAGCTTGAAACCGATAAAAAATATCGGTATCATCGTTAAGCCTGTGACAGCAAGGCCTGCAATATCGGCAGAGCGGAACAGCATGATAAATATCTGCATCAGCACCCCGAAAATGAATGTGAAGAGCAGTATTGCAATTACTGAGGCAATGCTTTGGGTTGTAAGTTTTGTGTTATCAAGGCGACAGGCTATTGCTGTGTAGCCAATTGACAGCGCAACGCTTGTGAGGTTGAGTATCAGCAATATTGTATATCTGGATAGTGCAAAGCGCCAAGGGGTAACGGGGGTGGTACGGCGGAATTTTGACCATGCGCTGAGTTCATCTCGGGAAGTGGACTCGGATACGAATGAAGAGCCGTAGCCAGCCGCCATTACGGGCATTAGCTGAATAATGGGCAGACACACGGATTTTATATCGCTACGCAAATCTTTTGGAATGAGCGCAAGGTTACCTTTTTCGAAGCTGAGTAACATGAGTATGCCGAATATTGAGCAGGCAAAAAACATTATAAGGCCGGATTGCAGCTGTTTTCTGCCGAGGAAAAGTTCACGAAAAAGCAGTGCCTTAAATGAAGCTTTTTTCATTACGACCACTCCTTTTTATCTTTGTTGACATAGAACAGCATGATTTCTTCCAATGTGGTTTTATCGATATTTAATTGCGCGTATTTTTTCTTTGCGTTATATACGTCGGCTACCATAACTTCAGCACCAAAATCGTTAAGTCGGGCACTGATAAAGTCGGTTTTGTCAATTGTTTTGTAATCTGCTTTGGTGCACTTGATTACGCCGTGACTTTCCAAAATATCATCTTTATAGCCTGTTAGCAGCAGTTTGCCTTTATCGATGAAAGTTACACTATCAGCGATTTTTTCAAGGTCACTTGTGATGTGCGATGACATCAAGATGCTGTTTTCTTCATCTTGCAGATATTCACGGAAAATATCGAGGATTTCGTTGCGTACAACGGGGTCAAGGCCTGTGGTGGCTTCGTCCATGACGAGCAGTTTTGCACCGTGAGACAGTGCGGCGGCAATTTGCAGTTTCATTTTCATGCCCTTTGAAAATTTACCGAGTTTTTTCTTTTTAGGCAGGCAGAAGCGGTCGAGATACTCAAAAAACTCCTGTTCGTTCCAATTTGAGTAAAGTCCACTGAACATTATGCTTAAGGTTTTGGGCGTAAAATCATCATGAAAGGGGAGTTCGTCAAAAACGGCGGCGATGTTTTCTTTGATTTCGTATTCGTCCTTGATATTATCAAGCCCAAGCATTTTGACAGAGCCGCCATCGGCTTTGATTATATTGAGAATTGCTTTGATTGTAGTGGTTTTTCCTGCGCCGTTTTGACCAATAAAGCCCATTATGCTGCCCTTAGGCACTGCAAAGCTGATGTTATCAAGCGTGAAGCCATCATATTTTTTTGTGAGATTGCTGATTTCGATTGCATTTTCGTAATTATTCATTCGTATCGCCTCCGTAAACAATATCGAGAATTTCTTTCATATCATCAAGAGAAATGCCGCATAATTTTGCTTTTGTGCTAATTTTTGTCAGCTGATCTTCTATTTGGCGCAGTGTTTGCTCACGCAGAAAATCAGTGTTTTGTGATTTTACAAAGCAACCCTTGCCTGCAAAGTTTTCGATATAGCCTTCGCGTTCAAGCTCTTCATAAGCACGTTTTGTTGTTATTACGCTTATTCGCAGCTGTTGCGCAAGCGCACGCATTGAAGGCAAAGCATCGCCTGCGGTAAGTTCGCCGTTCATGATGTGCGATTTTATCTGCGTGATTATTTGCTGATAAATAGGCTCATCAGATGAATTGCTTAAAATTATATCCATAGTGCACCTCTGTGAAATCTGTATATATACGATATACACAGTATAGCACGGATATATACAGTTGTCAAGTACAAATTAAAAAAATATTATTTCGTTTGCGGCAAAGCCTGAAAAACTGCGCAGGCATAAGAAAAAGCGGCTTTCCATTGCTTGTGTAATTGACTTTTTTTGGTAGCTTTGATATAATTAATTCGGTAGCAAATAAGAATTTTGGGGGGGGAGGATTTATGGCAACGAAAAAAGCACTGAAGATTGTAGGCAGAATATTGCTGATTATGCTTGCGATTTTACTTTTGTTTACGCTTGGAACTTTCATCATTCATAGTGTGAAGACAAAGCAGGAGTTGGAGCTTTTGAAAGAAAAAGGTTATTACAACCTCGTATCTGTCGGCGAATATTCTCTCAATGTTGCAAAATTTGGAAATGAGAATGGCGCGCATACCATAGTCGGTCTTGCTGGTCTTGGAATGGGTGATTATGCCGTTGCTGCCCGACAAATGACAGCGTGCCTTGAAGAAGACAATCAAGTGGTTTTTATTGACCGTGCAGGCTACGGCTTTAGCGATGATACTGATAACGACATGACGCTTGAATATATTGTTGAGGATTACAGAAAAGCATTGAAAAATGCAGGTATCGAAGCCCCCTACATACTTATGCCACATTCAATCGGCGGTGCGTATGCAAATTATTGGGCGAGTGAATATCCCGAAGAAATTGAAGCTGTTGTCTTTGTAGATGGCTCACAGCTTAGCGCTGATGCCTTTGCCGAGGAGGAAGCTTATGAAATTGGCTTGGGTGACAAATTCTTGGCTTTGCTTGCGAAATTGGGCTTTAGCAGATATGTGCTGAGGGACTATTTCTATCATTACCCCGATAATTATACAGAGGAAGAACAGTATCTAGGTGATGCGCTAACGCTGATGACTTTGGATTCCCTTGCTCCTGTTTCTGAAGACTGCAATCTTGCAGAGAATGCGCAGGCGGCGTTTAACGGCATTATCACCAATGATGTGCCAAAGCTGTATATCTGTGCGAGTTGGGGTATTCAGACGGAAGAAGAGCTGATTGAATACAGCAAATGGATTAACCGACAGATTGAAATCAACGATCTTGACATGGAGTTGAGACGCACGGAATATGATGATGCAAAGCTTGAGGAAATCCTTAGCACTTATGAGAACGCAAGGCAGGAAACCATCTATCCGTACGCCGAAAAAATGGGTAACTGCAAAGTTGTTTGTCTTGCAGGTGACCATATGATTTATGAGCAGAAGCCCGAAGAATGTGGCGATATTATCAAAGGTTTTCTTGATGAGCTGGACGGCTAAACTGCGATTTATCGACGAGATAATAACAAATCCGGAGAAGAAATTTAACCTTCTCCGGATTTGCTTTTTATAACCGCTTTACTGAAGAAAAAAGCAGCTTTCCGCAATGGAAAACCGCTTTTTATGTATAAGTTTAAATGTTAATGCGTTGTTGCGCTTTGTAATGTAACACCTGATATATCACATTCAACATCTTGTTCTGTTGATTGATCGTAGTAGGCGTAATAATATACCTGAACCTGCACGCTTAATGCGTTAGCGGGTACTTCAAAGCTGACCTTTGCCAAGCCATTGCTGTTGAAAGTTGCACTACCGAGATTGGTTGTGCTATCCTGCACCCATGCGCTTGCGGTGTCATCCCAGTATCCGTAGCCGAAGCTTGCTTTATAGCCGGGCTCGCCCACAAATGTGCAGGTGAGCGTTTTGCCGCCGATACCGTCTTTGATTTTCCATGTAGCTGTATTGATTTCTTCAAAAGGCTGGTCGGTTTCTTCGGGGATATAGTAAGCGTTAAGTCTGCGTACAAGGGTGAGATAATCAATAATTTCAACTTTACCGTTTGAGTTCAAATCAGCGTGAGGATATGATACAACTGTTTCGGGAACTCTGTGGATGTATTCCTTAATAAGCTGTGCGTCATCAACATCAACAGTGCCGTTATTATCAGCATCACCGAGCATTGTGTAGCTATCGGCAGTGATTTCAATTTGTACAACGGAAAGTGCGGGTACTTCAACAGTAAAGCTGTTGCCTTCGATATTGCTGATTTCATCAAGAAGCTGAATTTCGCTGGAAGCAGATGTTATGCCATAAACTGTTGCTTCGGAATAATCAGCATCGGAAGAGAGGTTAATTGTTGCGTTCTGAGTCTTATCAAGGCTTTTGTTTGTAAGAACCATTGTCACTTTGGAAGCATCGGAGCCGTTGATTGATGCGTAAGATGTAGCCAGAGATATATCAGAAGTTGAAGACTGTACGAGAGTATCGCCAAAGGAAGAACCGCTGCCATCGTAGTTGGTGTATAAGTCGATAGCAGAAAGCTGATATTCGATATTGCTGGTAAGGGGCCATAAAGTTGCAATGTAAACATTGTTTGAAGCAAATGCACCGAGAGCATCTGCCTGAGCTATTGCACCTGAGATGTGGTCGCCGCCACCAAAGTTGTATTCAGTCATAGCAAGCTTTGTGCCGGGGTAGTAGGTGTTTATAGAATCGTTAACGTTGGGGAGAATGGGAAGGTACTGCGAGCACCACTGACCTATCCAGCTGTTTTCGATATAAGTAGAATCGTACAAAGAGCGGGGAGCCTGAACACGTGCCTGAACACATGATGTGTGGCTGTTATCAGTGCAGTTTGTTATACGGCACTGACCTGTATCTTCGGAATAATAGTGCAGGTCGATTGCATCGATAAGGCGTTTGCCTGCGGCAGTTTCAGCGTCCTGCATTTTATCAAGATAATATGAAACAAACCAATTGTACTGGGAAGAATACGAGGACCAATCGGGAGCATCGGATAAGCTCATATATGCGCCTACACCGAAAAGAGCCAGACCAAAAACTTCAGCATTGGGGTCAACAGCTTTAATTGCTGATGCATATTCAGTTGATTTTGATACAATTTCTGCGCAAGTAGTTTTGCTTGAATGCATTCTGGGGTGGGTTGAGGACCAAAGACCGGGCTCGTTATCAAGGTTATACGCCTGTATACCCGTTGGGGTTGTTGAATCGCCAAGAGTTTCTACCAAATAGTTAACATACTCATCCATGTAGACGTAATTATCCGATGTGTTGGGAGTGAGTGAAAATGCTGAACCCTTTGATGCAACAACCTGCTTCCAACGTGATGATGGTGCAGCTTCGGATTCGGAAACGGCGCCGTTTCTATCTGCTGATACGTAGCCTGCCATTTGTATGGTTGCTACTTTATAATCTACATTATTTGCAGCAGCATCCTGCGAGAGATGAATGGGGCAGGCACCTGGCGTTTGCGCAAGTGTTGTGTCGTAACCTGTTGTAAGATAGGTATCGGAGCTGTGCTGCCAATCGGCGCCCGCATTGGAATAGTTGTTTTCCCAGTTATAGCCTGAGAAGCGGTTGCCGCCCTGACGTACTGCGGTTGCGGTTACATCATCAAGGTAGCCTGCATCGTTGATGCCGTAGATATACGGACTTATGGATTTCTGCGTTCCATAAAGATTAACGTTTACGCTTAAATCATAGCTGTTTGCCGCCTGCGTGTTTATAAGCGATGATGACGGTATTACAGCAGTACCAAGCGTAACAGCTGCCATTGCGGCAGCAAATACTTTCTTTTTCATTTGATTTGCCTTTCTTGTAATTAATTTGGTACATTTTTTCGTTTGCATTGTATTGATAGTACAATGCCAATAATCAATATTAATAATAATATCATATTTTTAATGAAAATGCAATAGTATATCTTGAAAAGGTGAAAAAATAATGTTATAATCAACAGAGAACATAGATGCGTGGAGTTGCTTTATGAGATTTATGTATGTGATATATCTTATTTGGTTGTTTGCGCCGTTTTGGGCACTTGGGGCTTGGTTTGTCATATCCTTGGTGCAGTTTTTGAAAACGCCGAAGGAAGATGCACACAAGCGCGCCAAAAAAAAGAGCAATGCTCGCTATTTCCAGTGTGATTTTTGCTAACGTTGCACTTATTTATTTGCTGTTTTTAGCGGTGGGGATTGCATCTTCAACATGATAATAATCTGAAAAAAGAATATAGGCGGTCAAAGCATAAGCTTGGCCGCCTTAGATATTTATTGTGTAGTTTTTAGTCGAGTATTCTGCCATCGGTAGAGATGGTTACAACTTGCCACGGAATGAACTTGCCGCTTGCCATTAAAGCACGCTTTACAGCGTTTTCGATACCGCCACAGCATGGCACTTCCATTCGCACAACTTTAACGCTTTTGATATTGTTGTTGGCTATTATTGCTGTAAGTTTTTCTGTATAATCGCCATCATCAAGCTTGGGACAACCTATAAGCGTAATGTGGTTACGAATGAATTTCTCGTGAAAATTAGCATAAGCGTATGCTGTGCAGTCTGCGGCAACAAGAAGGTTTGCATCATCGAAATACGGTGCATTTACGGGCACAAGCTTAATCTGCACGGGCCATTGTGAAAGTTGGCTTTCGGCGGTTGCAGCAGGAATGCTGCAAGCATTGCTTTGACGGTGGATTGCTTTTAATTGTGTACCCGGGCATCCACAGGGGAGCTTAGCAGCTGATTTTTTGTTTTTTGCTGCAAGAACGGCAGCTTCATCATAAGCGGGTGCTTCACGCTCTTCAAAAGATATTGCATCGGTGGGGCAAGCGGGCAGGCAATCGCCCAAACCGTCGCAGTAATCTTCACGAGTAAGCTTAGCTTTGCCATTTATCATTTCGATTGCGCCTTCGTGACAGGCATCGGCGCAAGCACCGCAGCCAATGCATTTATCTTCATCAATTTTGATGATTTTTCTTATCATTTTCATAACTCCTTTTCTATTTTAAAAATATTTATTACATCGCTATCAGGACAACAAAACCTGATTTCGCCGTTTTGTGCAGTAGGTGGCGTTCCGCCATAACGCAGAATATCAATATACGGAAAAGCAACGTGCATTGCCATGGGACAGAGTTTACCTCGTTCCGTATCGTAATCAAAGGTATCGCCGATTTTATGTCCTCTGTGGCAGGCGCAGCAGCCTTTTTTATCAACCAGGGTGATTGTGATTTTTGGTTTCATTGATTTTTTCTCCCCAAATTATTTGAATAAACAAGTTTTACTTGCTGAATTGATTATAGTATAAGATACAAAACAAATCGGTTGTATTTACAACGAAATCATAACTATTTGAAAGAAAATGTATTCCAAATTATTAATAATGAAATTTTTTATCGTTTTTCACTTACTAATTACTTAAAGAAATGTGTTTCGATATACGGTCGTGCCAAAACAATATTAATGAGTCAACAAAGCCCCGAATTGCGCTGTCGGGCGCACCCGACAAATGCTCTCTGCCGACAGCAGTCGGCTTATCTGCTCACGCTACGGCGTTGCCGTAGCTTTGGAGCACCCACTTTCTGTGCCGAAACAGAAAGTGGGGAAAGAGTTCGTTTCTTTTTGAAAAGAAACAAAACATTATGCACCCATTACCGCTGCCGCTCAAACAAAGTGAAAA
>JAZQJI010000032.1:0-10251 GCA_045541475.1 Oscillospiraceae bacterium | reverse complement strand
TTTTTGAAAAACACATCGTACCCATATAACGAAAACAGTCCTCGCCGTTGGCGAGGACTGTTCTGTATATCTTATATAGTCGAGTGTCAACAAAAACAATTTAGTTGACTTATACAACGAAATTGCTTCGCCGGCAGCAGCCGGCAATTGCACAGTGCGTGCACGCACCCCTCCCATTCGGGAGGGCTTATTTATTGATAAGTTTAATTCAAGTTAAATTGGGCAGGGGACTAATTCTTTTTAACAAAGATAATTGCAGCGGCAAGCGCAATAGCACCAACGGCACAAATTGCAATGCCTTTAAGCAAGCCTTCAGAGCCTTTTTCATCGGCTTTGTCATCAGCTGTTGATGTATCAGCCACTGCACTTTCGGCTGCGGCTGTTGTGGTTGTTACCTCGGGCGCAAACTTTGCATCAACGCAGCCTTTAACAATTTCGTACCAGTAAGCACCCATTTTTTCATAGCCTGCCTGCGTGGGATGTACACCATCGTACAAATCAGCCTTGGTTACAACGCTTGCAATATCGGCAAGCTCAACATTTTTGCCTTGTGCCTGCAAATTATCAACAACGTTTTTAATTGCCTGATTGCACTGTGCAACGTAATTGTCCATAATTTCAACAGTAAAAATATCGGGCTTTATGTATGTTGTATCATTTGCGTCCATGGGCGGCAGTGTGGTGATGTAAAGCACGCCTGTTTCAGCATCAAGATGACCTAAAATCTGATTTGCAAGATTTGTCATTCTCGTTTCAAAGCTGTCAAGCTCATAAGCGCTTAAAATATCATTTGTGCCTATTTGCAGCAAAACAACATCAGCAGGATGATCGGTTAAATTCTGGTCAACTACCTGAGAAAGTCCGCTGCGGTTATCCATAGCGGGATTTTTATCGGGAGTAAAAGGGTCAATCGCCCAACCTGTATAACCTGTGTGGTTAGGATCGTAAAGACCTTCGCCGTTGGAAAATGGGCCAACCAAATCAACCTTGTCAGAATATCCGTTTTCGTGCAACAATCTACAAAGCTCAATACGATATGCACCCTTGTACCAAAAGCCGTCGGTGATGCTGTCGCCTAAGCACATTACACGCAACGGTGCGGTATCGGTGGTTGCTGTGTCGGCAACTGCCGCCGATGCTGTCATCGGTTGAGCAAACATTGCAGCAGCGCTAAGTAAAAGTGCAAACTTTTTCAAAATCTTCATTATAATTCTCCTACAATGATTTTTTATTACATCTTGGCAAGCTTTGCAAACTGCTGCTGCAAAGCGGGATATATTTCTGTATACAGTTTGTAATATTTTTCGTATTCTATACTGTTTGTTTCGATAGGATTTTGAATTTTATCCGTTTTGATTATTGCAGAGCAAGCCTGCGGTACGCTATCATAAATACCTGCGCCCACACTTGCAAGAATAGCCACGCCCAAAGCGGGACCTTCCTTAGAAGCAACCGTTTTTACGGGGCAGCCGTAAAGGTCGGCAAGCATCTGACGCCACAGCGGAGAAGAACCGCCGCCGCCGCAAGCCATCATATCGCTTATATCAATATTCATCGAGCGGCAGATTTCAAAACAATCACGCAGAGAATAAGCCACACCTTCCATAACGGCACGCAGCATATCACGCTTGGTATGCATTGCCGAAAGGCCAAAGAACACGCCTCTTGCGTTGGGATCAAGGTGGGGTGTGCGTTCACCCATAAGGTAGGGCAGATAAAGCAATCGGTTAGAGCCGATTTGTACCTGCTCAGCCTGCTTATCCATCAGATAATACTCATCAACGCCCATATATTTTGCGGTTTCCTTTTCTGCATTGCAGAAATTATCACGATACCATTTAAGAGAAAGGCCGGCACCCTGCGTAACACCCATAACGTGCCAGCAGTTTGGCACAGCACAGCAGAAAGTGTGCACCCTGCCCTTTGCATCTATGGTGATATCCGATGTGTGAGCAAAAACAACACCGCTTGTACCGATTGTTGTAAAAGCCTTGCCGTCTTCTACAACGCCTGTGCCAACGGCAGCTGCGGCATTATCGCCTGCACCGCCTACAACGATTGTACCCTTTTCAAGACCACAAAGCTCTGCGGCTTTTTCGGTAAGCTGACCTGTAACCTCGGGCGATTCGTAAACCTTGCCGAGCATTGCCTTGTCAATTTCAAGCTTATCCAAAACCTCATCAGACCAGCATCTGTTGGGTATATCAAGCAGCTGCATACCTGAAGCGTCGGAAACTTCAGTTGCAATTTCGCCTGTAAGCATAAATCTTACATAGTCTTTAGGCAGCAGTATGTAGCGACATTTTGCGTAGTTTTCCGGCTCGTTATTGCGCACCCAAAGTATCTTGGAAGCGGTAAAGCCCGTTAAAGCAGGGTTTGCGGTAATTTCAATAAGTCTATCAGCGCCAACCTTGTTTGTAATTTCAACACATTCATCAGCGGTACGCTGGTCGCACCATATAATTGAAGGACGGATTACGTTGTAATCCTTATCGAGCATAACAAGACCGTGCATCTGTCCCGAAAGGCCAATGCCCTTTACCTGCGATTTATCAACGCCGCTTTTTGCCATTACAGCGCGCATTGTTTCAATACTTGCGTTGTACCAATCAGCAGGGTTTTGCTCTGCATAGCCATTTTGCGGCTGATACATGGGATATTCAACCGTGGCAGATGCAATCACATTGCCAAGTTCATCAAAAAGTACGGTTTTTGTGCCGCTTGTGCCTATATCGACACCGATTATATATGCCATATTAATATTTTTTCCTTTCTGCAAAATAATTAATAATCAATATGAAAATGCGGCGAAGCCTTGCAATAAATTTATCTACAAAGCGCCGCCGCTGATTTGTTAATTAAAGGTTAAACATAATGTTGTTTACAATTGCTTCAAGCATTTCCTGGCGACCGCTGCCGATGGAATCAACAACCTCGCCCTTTTCAAGAGCATACTTTTCAAGGTCTTCCATTGTAGCCTTGCCGTCGATGATATCCTTACCGATACCCTCGTTCCATGAAGCGTATCTATCAGCAACAAACTTGTCAATTCTGCCGTCTTCAATCATCTTAACAGCAATTCTAAGGCCAAGAGCAAATGCGTCCATACCTGCAATGTAGCTGTGGAAGATATCTTCGGGAGTGAACGAACCTCTTCTTGCCTTGGAGTCAAAGTTCAGACCGCCGTTTGTAAAGCCGCCTGCCTTAAGAACTTCGTACATGCACATTGCTGTTTCGTAAACGTTTGTGGGGAACTGGTCTGTATCCCAACCGAGAAGTGTATCACCCTGGTTTGCGTCAATAGAACCGAAAGCGTTGTTTTCTCTTGCAACTCTAAGCTCATGCTGGAATGTGTGCTGTGCAAGTGTTGCGTGGTTTGCTTCAATGTTCATTTTAAAATCATTTTCAAGACCGTACTTGCGGAGGAAACCGAGAACGGTTGCAGTATCAAAATCATACTGATGCTTTGTGGGCTCCTTGGGCTTGGGTTCGATATAAAAATCGCCTGTGTAGCCGATTGAACGAGCGTAGTCAACAGTCATTCTCATAAGTCTTGCCATGTTGTCAAGCTCTAAGCCCATGTTTGTGTTAAGCAATGTTTCGTAGCCTTCACGTCCGCCCCAGAATACGTAGCCGTTACCGCCAAGCTTTACTGTGGATTCAACAGCCTTTTTGATCTGTGCAGCAGCGTAAGCAAAAACATCTGCAGAAGGAGATGTACCTGCACCATGCATATAGCGGGGGTGATCAAAGCACTTTGCAGTACCCCAAAGGCACTTCTTGCCTGTTGCTTCCTGCTTTGCCTTTATGTAATCGGTAATTTCGTCAAGCTTTGCGTTAGATTCTGCCAAAGAGCCGTATTCGGGAGAAAGGTCACGGTCGTGGAAGCAGAAATAATCGATGGAGAGCTTGTCCATAATCTCAAAAGCAGCGTCAACCTTTGCCTTTGATCTTGCAACGGGATCATCTTCGCCCCATGTTTTGTCAGCAGTGCCACAGCCGAACATATCGGTGCCGTCGCCGCCCATTGTGTGCCACCATGAAAGCGCAAACTTGAGCTGTTCACGCATGGTCTTTCCGCCGATAACTTCATCGGGATTGTAGTACTTGAACGCCATAGGATTTGTGGAGTTCTTTCCTTCGTACTGAATTTTTGAAATTGTGTTGAAAAATTCGCTCATTTGATTTTATTCCTTTCTGTTATATATTATTTTTTTTATTTTTGATTTAAATAAAAACGATTTCATTTTTGCGCAAAAAGCAAATGATAGCATCATTCGCTTGTGCTCACGCTTTCTTCTGCGCCCGAAACTGCGTCCGATAAGCTTAAATCGGAAGTGCTTTGTTCGTCTTCGGTGCCAAATTCAAATATCAAGAAATTCCAAGTAAATTTCTTATCAAGTTCGGTATCAAAAATTGCGCCCCTGTCCTTATCATTTGTAAGATAAAGCCTTTCAACACCGTCCTCGTCAACAATCCATTCTACGTCAGCTTCAGAGCCGGCTGTGTTAGTAAAGCATATTTTTTCGTATCCGGTTGCAATAAATTCAAAGTATTTGTAGTTTTTATCAAGGTCATTAGGCTCAATAAAAACCTGCGCCTTGTTGGGTATTGTTGAGCTGATTGTGTAAACATTTGCGCGGTACTTGCCCGATTGTGATACAACTGTACGTTCAAGCTCTAAGTTTGCGCTTGTATCAAAAACAGTGGTAAAAACAAAATAAGCCAGTGTGGAAAGAATGTAGACCAAAAGGCATATTGTACCCCACACGGTTTTGGTAGATTCGCTTGCGCCGCACGCAAAAAACATAAAAATAACAACAATGGCAAAGGGTACAACCAAAAACCATTCGCCAAAATTAAACAAAAACACCGGCAGCAGCAGTGGCACCATTGCCATGCACAAAAACCTTGTCCAAAACTGCTTGCGTGTGTAAAGCATTAATGCAACAAAAAACAGCGAAACACCCACAAAAAGCCACACAAACAGCTTCTTTTGCGTTACGTGTATATCATAAAAAACAGACATATAAGCAAAAAAACCAAGCAAAAGCGCATAGCCTGTTCCCAGCAGCGAAACAGCGCGCTTTGTCCATATATTATCGAAAAAGCCCTTGATTTTTTCAGCCATTTTTGTTCTCCTTGCCGTTTTGTTTATGTACTTTTTCATTATATCATCAAAGGCAATATTTTGCAAGCATATTTTCACAATTTTTGCAAAGCTGTAAGCAATATTGAAAAAAACGCGCCCGGCATGCCGAAAACTGCCGAAAAACCTAAGGTAAACGCATTAAAGTTTACGTTAATGCCAATATTGCAACCAAAAATTGCGGCTGCAAAAAGAACTGCAACGCCTAAAGCTGCATTTGTAATTATAGAAAACAAAGGTCGCCGTTGACGCATTACACTTGCAAACAAAATCAAAGCAAGGGTAATAATAACCAAATTCATCAAAATTTCTATGTGCATTTTGCCGAACAACCATCCTTTTGTGTTAAATATATCATGTATATTTTATGTATAAAATTCTTAAAACTTGCGTTTTGTGTGCAATTTTTTACCTATTAGGTGTAAAACAACAGCGATTTTACTTTATTTTTGGTAAAAAAAACAGTTGAAACGAAGGGCAAAATAGTGTATAATACTAAAGGTTATGGCATTTTTTTAATTTTGAAAGGATAGATTTTTATGGCAGATAAAAAAGCAAAGTCCCAAAAGGACCAGATAAGAGAATCTCTTGTGCAGATTCTTGAAAGTGATTTTAACGTAACTGTTCACGAAGCTTCCGATGTGCAGATTTATCGTGCATTGTCAACAGTAATCGTTTCAATGCTAAAGGCAAAGCGTGCGCGTTTTGTAAACAACGCAAACTCTCTTGGCAGAAAGCAGGTTTACTATCTTTCTATGGAATTTTTGATGGGACGTTCTCTCAAGGCTTCGCTTTCCAACCTCGGCATTACCGAGCAGGTAGCAAGCGTTTTGAATGAATACGACATCAAGCTTGATAAGATTTACGATTGCGAGCCCGATGCAGGTCTTGGCAACGGCGGCTTGGGCAGACTTGCCGCTTGCTATCTCGACGGTCTTGCAACTTGCGCATACCCCGCAATGGGATATTCCATTTGCTACGAATATGGTATTTTCCAGCAGAAGATTGACGAAGGCTGGCAGACTGAGCTTCCTGATAACTGGCTGCCCGGCGGCAATGTTTGGCTTGACCCCCGTCCCGAAATGGCTATTGAAGTGCATTTTGAAGGCGAATTGCAGGAATATTGGGACCACCAGTACCACCATGTTTCACACATAAACACAAAGCCTGTAACAGCTGTTCCTTATGACCTTTACGTTTCCGGTTATGATAGCGAAGGCGTTTCCGTTCTCCGTCTGTGGTCTGCAAAGGCGCCCGCTTTTGATATGGCAATGTTCAACCAGGGCAAGTATGACCAGGCTCTTGGACAGAACAGCATGGCACAGGCAATTTCAAAGGTTCTTTATCCTAATGATAACCACAACGAAGGCAAGTCCCTGCGTTTGCGTCAGCAGTACTTCATGTGTGCTGCTTCCGTTGGCGATATTGTAAACAATCACATGAATGTTTACGGCACACTTGATAACCTTGCAGATAAGGTTGCAATCCACATCAACGATACACACCCCACACTTGCTATTCCTGAATTAATGCGTATTTTGCTTGATGACTGCGGCTACAACTGGGATAAGGCATGGGATATTGTAACAAAAACATTTGCTTACACAAATCACACTGTTCTTGCCGAAGCACTTGAAAAGTGGGATTTAAATCTTGTAAAGGATATTATCCCCCGTATTTTCAATATTATTGTAGAAATTAACAACCGTTACTGCGCAGCTTTGTTTGAAAAATATCAGGATAGCGGCAAGGTTACATCAATGTCAATCATTCAGAACAACATGATTTACATGGCAAACCTTTGCGTTGCGGCTTCGCACCACGTTAACGGCGTTTCAAAGCTTCATTCCGATATCATCAAGGACGAAGTTTTTGTTAACGAATTTGACGATACACCCGAAAAGTTCTGCAACGTTACAAACGGTATTGCTTACCGCAGATGGCTTTTGCAGTCCAACCCCGCTTTAACAAAGCTTTTGGAAGAAAAAATCGGCGGTGGCTTTAAAAAGGATGCAGCAGAGCTTGAAAAGTTTGCAAAATTTGCAGATGATAAGGCTGTTCTTGATAAGATTTGCGAAATCAAGAAGGAAAACAAGGAACGCTTTGCAAAATATGTTAAAAAGCACAGCGGCGTTATTCTTAATACAGACAGCATTTTTGACGTTCAGGTAAAGCGTTTGCATGAATACAAGCGTCAGCACCTTAACGCAATGAACATTATTGCAGATTATTTCTATCTGCTTGATAACCCCGATGCTGATTTTGTTCCCAAAACATATATCTTTGCGGCTAAGGCTGCTCCCGGATATTATCTTGCTAAGCAGATTATCAAGATGATTTGGGCAATTTCTGAAGAAATCAAGAAGAATCCGAAAATTGCTGAAAAGCTTTGCGTATATTTCCTTGAAGATTACAAGGTTACACTTTCCGAGCTTCTGATGCCCGCAAGCGATATTTCCGAGCAGATTTCTCTTGCAGGTAAGGAAGCAAGCGGTACCGGTAACATGAAGCTTATGCTTAACGGTGCGGTTACATTGGGTACAATGGACGGCGCAAACGTTGAAATTCACGATGCTGTCGGCAAGGAAAATATCATCATCTTCGGTATGTCTAAGGATGAGGTGCTCTCACGTCAGCCCAACTACCGTGCAGAAGACATTTACAACAGCAACCCCCTTGTTAAGAGAATTATCGACAAGATGTACGAAGGCATTAATGGTCACACCTTTAAGGAAGTTGCAGATTCACTCAAGTACTCCGATCCTTACATGGTTCTTGCTGATTTTGATTCGTACCGCGCAGCTTCACAGCGTGCAAGCGAAATTTATCGTGATAAGTACGCATGGGCTAAGATGTCGCTTATGAATACAGCAATGTCAGGCATTTTCTCAGCAGACAGAGCTGTTGATGAATACGCAAAGAACATCTGGAAATTATAATAAATCTTTTAATGACAGACAAAAAGCGATGACGTTACCAAAACGCATCGCTTTTTGATAATGTGAAGATATCTGCTTTTGAATGGCAGACGATAAAAAATACATAGGTAAAAAGGAATAGCTGAAATGAAGATTTTCGATAGCTGGGACAGTTCATACAAAATGCCTTTTGGCGCGCTTAAAACGGGCGAAGACTGCAAGTTCACCTTGCGTCTTGATAAGAACATACAGCATGACGGCGCACCCGTTATGATAGTTTTTAAGGCAGGCTTTAAGGAAAGGTTTATTATTATGTCAAACGCCGTTGATGAGGGAGATTGCATTGCGTATTCCTGCTCTTATTCGGAAAATCTTGCAGGCATTTATTACTATTATTTTTCGTTTATGTCACAAGGTCAGCGTAAGTTTGTAAAGAAAACATCTGCAAGCGAGGCTGAAATAAGCGATGGCGGAAGCCTTTTTCAGCTGACTGTATTTGACGCAAACTATAAAACGCCCGATTTTTTAAAAGGTGGTGTGATCTATCAGATTTTTCCTGATAGATTTGCAAAGAGCGGCAAGGTTCACGAAGATATTCCATACGGCAGAGTTATGCGTGAAAATTGGGGCGATGTACCCTACTTTGCGCCCGATGAAAACGGCCACGTTTGGAATAACGATTATTTCGGCGGCGATTTGTTGGGTATAGAAGAAAAACTGCCCTATTTAAAATCGCTTGGGGTAAGCTGTATTTATCTTAATCCAATTTTTGAAGCGCACGAAAATCACCGCTACAATACGGCAAATTATCTTAAGGTAGATGCACTGCTTGGTACAAACGAAGATTTTAAACACCTTTGCGAGGTGGCAAAAAATCAGTACGATATAAGCATTATTCTCGACGGTGTTTTTTCGCACACGGGTGCGGATAGCATCTATTTCAACAAATTCGGCAGATATGGCGATATGGGCGCTTACAAATCCCAAAACAGCGAGTTTTATCCGTGGTATTCGTTCTTTGATTATCCCGATGGATATGAGGCTTGGTGGGGCATTGATACTTTACCGAATGTAATAGAAAACAACGAAAAATACACAGAGTATATCTGCGGCAAGGGCGGCGTTCTGCAATATTGGCTGTCTTTGGGGGCAAGCGGATGGCGATTGGATGTAGCCGACGAACTGCCCGATGAATTTTTGGATAACCTTCGCAAAAGCGTAAAATCCTTTGATGAAAACAAAATCGTCATTGGCGAAGTCTGGGAAGACGCGTCGAATAAGGAGAGCTACGGCGCAAAGCGCAGATATCTATTGGGCGCACAGCTTGATTCTGTAATGAACTATCCGTTCCGCAGTGCAATTCTTGATTATTGTGCAGGCGGCAGTGCGGAAAACTTCAAAAACAGCGTGCAGACTATTCTTGAAAACTACCCCAAGCCCGCAGTTGATGTGCTGATGAATTTTATTTCCACGCATGATGTTGAGCGTGCCATAAACGTTTTGGGCGGTCAGCCGATTTATGATAAATCAAAAGAATGGCAGTCTACATATAAGCTTTCCGATGAAGAATACGCAAAGGGTAAATCGAGGCTTAAAATCGCCATGATACTGCAATTTTTCCTGCCCGGCGTGCCAAGCATTTACTACGGCGATGAGGCAGGTATGCAGGGCTGCAAGGACCCCTTCAACCGTATGTGTTACCCCTGGGGCAGCGAGGATACCGATTTGATTGAGCACGTGCAGAAATTATCGCAGGTGCGTGCAAAATCAAAAGTTTTCAAAAACGGCACTTTAAGATTTTTACAGCTTGATGAAGATTTGCTGATTTTTGCCAGAGAAAACACTGCAAAGCAAAAATCCGTTGTGATTTTTGTTAACCGCAGCAATGAAACAAAATATGTTGACGATATAACCGCAATTATCGGAAAGTGCGAAAAAATCAAGGTATTGCATGGAAATCTTGAAGAAAACGCCTTGCAGGTTGAGCCTAACGGATTTGCGGCAATTAAAGTATGATGTGCGTGCACGCACTGTGCAATTGCCGGCTGCTGCCGGCGAAGCAATTTCGTTGTATAAGTCAACTAAATTGTTTTTGTTGACACTCGACTATATAAGATATACAGAATAGTCCTCGCCAACGGCGAGGAGTGCGTGCACGCACGATGCAATTTCGTTGTATAAGTC
>JAZQJI010000031.1:0-72755 GCA_045541475.1 Oscillospiraceae bacterium | reverse complement strand
CCTGTTCAGCTTCTTCTTTGGTGAAGTGCATTATCTCAAGGAACCTATCTAAACAATATGTGGAAATGGATTTCTGTCCTATGGTTTTCGTAGTTATTGTAAAACCGTCCTCGTATTGATGTATGGATATAACTTCGTCGGTCATGATTTTGTATGAAACTCTGTTTATCCAATAAACATTATCTCCCACCTTACAAGGCGATACAATAACGCCATTTTCAAGAAGATAATCGACAAGGCGTTCCACAATCTCATCAGAAACAAACTGTAAAGGATTATCGGCTTTTGGCAAATTGTCTGTAAGCAACTCAATCAATCTATCACGCATTTTCTTTATCCTCGCTTTCTTTCAACAATTCAGCTTTCTTTACCATACAAGGTGCATTTTGCGGAAATGTAAAGTGCCTATCGCTTACACATTGCTTCAGGTTTTTGCACTTATTGCAAGAGCCACTAAAAACCGCCCATTCTATCGCCCTACCTTCTGCAATTCTTTCCGCCGAATACGGCTTATCGAAAATAACCGCATTACTTTCCATCTCTCACCCTCCTGTTCCAATTATTTTCCAACTCTTGCATTATGGTTTTCATTTCCGCAAAATCAATAAACTGCCCTTTGTCAAGTCCTGCATCCGAGAAAGACAAACTCATTTCGGCAAGGCAAACTTCGTCAGCATTTGCGCAATAAATTACAAACCGATTGTTTATGTTATCAACCTGTGCAACTATCTCTTCGTTGCCACAAAAAGGGCACGGCTTTAATTTCTTATCCATCGAGGTCACTCCTTTCCACAAAATCAGAGCAGAAAACAAAATTATCAATTGCATAAGGATAATTCTTTATGCTTGAGTTATAGCAGTAAACATAGCCATCTTCAACGCCCTTGCTGTGAATACAGTTTGCACACCGAGATGTGCGCTGTAAATATTCTTCATGTGTCAGAGCCATTTTCGGCTTGAACCTCTCACAGCTCTCAGCGTTCTTAAAATTCACCCCGTCGATGCAGTCCTTTTTGTGCAGGCAGTTTTCACACTTTTGCACTCTGCTCACCTCCGAGAAGCTCTTGCGCCTTATAGATAATATCGTTCACAGTATCTACCCAAGTAAGCAAATCACTGTGTTGCTTAGCTTGGAATTCGTGACTATACCCAATATCAACAAGCTCCTGCAGAAGCTTCTTCATCTCTGCATTCTCGTTGCTGTACTGCATAATCTGCCTGCACTCGTTCCAATGCTTATCGTGCTCCGAACGTTCCTCTTCGACTGCTTGAACATTACCCGTGTAATTTTCGTCGCCCTTGAAGAAATCATCAAGCAGGGCTTCGGCGATAGTTTTCTTTGTTTTCATAACTGTTACTTTCATAAATTCAACTCCTTCAAAATATTTTCTTAACATCGCTTAGGCGACATTCCATAACCGAATTTGCCGTCAAGCTCAAAAGTCGTGCAAAATATAAATATTCGCCCGTTTTGATATCCTGCGCTATCAGTACAGCGTGAAACATATATCGCACGTTATCGTATTCAACGATTTTGTTCAGTTGATTTTCAGCTTCGTCAAACGTCATAACTCATCAATCCTTATCCAAATACCTGTTATGTCGGAATAGAACTTTTCACAGATTTCGCTTGCGACCTGCGCGTCATCATTCCAGAATCCAACTTGTGTCATGCAGTCTTTAAGCAGCTTGTTCAGGTTGTCCGTATCGGGTCTTGTGATTTTATATTCGCCGGCATTGTGATTGGCCGTAACGGGAAAGCACCACTTGACAACCAATCGCAAAGCACCTTCATGTTTTCTTTCGGGTTTGTGTGCGGCCAGATTTGCACAAAGCTTTTCTTTCGCCTTCGCAAGCTCAGGCGGATTGTAAAAATGCGGCTTGCCGTTTCTGACTGCAACCTGATGTTCCTGCGCCGTCACAGTCGGCGGAATCATCGGCATAAAAAATTGCATCATGTTTTTTCCTCACCTTTGAAATCAACACCCTGCCATTTACCTGTGACTGGATCGTATTTTATTGCGCCCGACTGCTTGACGATATTCCAGATATGATTCAACACTTCCGGTTGTTTAACAAGCCACCAAAGCGTTCTTGATTTTCGAATATCAAATTCTATACCGGGTTGCTTGTGATACAGTGGTGGCATATTTTTTGCAATATCAACGATGGCTTGTTCTGCTTTATTCCTCTTTGCCATTTTTCTCCTTTCCGATGTGTACCGTGAATTATTATAAATATTTTTTGTAAGGTAGTTTAAACCTTACAAAATATATTATTTATAATAATATAGTTTGTCTGTCCCAGGGACAAAGTCGATATTTTCCCGAGTTTGTCCCTATCAAGGACAAAGTCGGTATTTTTCGAGTTTGTCCTTTGCTTCGGACATTTGTCCCTTCGAGTTTGTCCCTGTTGTCCCAGTGAGGGACAAAGGACAATCACTCGACTTTGTCCCTGCTTTTTAATCCTACCTCACTGCCTTCAATCCAAAAACCGCCGTGTTCTTTCAGATGTCTGCGAACAGTTTTTTCCGACTTTCCTGTATAGTCTGCGATGTCCTGAATAGTAACTTTTCCATCCATATTGCACATATGATATACAGCTTCAAGACTCTCTTTGCGGTCGTTTTTCCTTTCGGCATCGCTCTTTTTCTTAGCAAAATTCTTCTTCCAATTCTGTTGTATTGCCGTTCCTTCGGGCTGAATATCACCTAAAACGCCGATATCATCAACAATATGGCAGGGATAATCGAACCACACGTTTTTAGGCTCAAACTTTTCAAACTCTCGCAGCGTGCCCTCAATGCGCCATGCCGTGCGCTTCACCGACTGTCTTTTGGCAATTGCAATATCATGTTCAACAGAATCACGGGCCCACGTTGAAAGCTTAACTTTAACAAGCTCCTGCATACGTGCAGCGCTGTGCAATTCGTCATACGATACATCATCAAACACATCGCACCTTTTTAACCACGAAGCACACACGTCGCATACGGCCATATCCTGCTGTTGTTTTTCAAGCTCGGGAGTTTTCTCAAGCTCAATTAAATCAAGCAGTGCATCGGGGTCTCTTGCAAATACGCCTGATCCTGCCGCTCTGTCCATTGAACGCTTTGACCCCTGACCGCCTTTTGAGTGATGATGACAGTAAATAACAGCACAGCCTAATTCCGTGCAGATTTTATCAAACAAATTACAGAAATGTGCCATTTGCTCTGCGCTGTTTTCATCACCGGTAATAATCTTGTAGATAGGGTCTACGATAATAGCAAGATAATTCTTCTTTACAGCGCGTCTGATAAGCTTGGGCGCAAGTTTGTCCATTGTCAGTGCCTTGCCCCTTAAATTCCATATATCAATGTTCTGAGCGTTCTCAGGCGTTATCTTAAGCGCCTCATAAGCACTTTTTAAACGATGCAGACAGCTCGGACGGTCAAGCTCAAGATTTATATACAGCACTCTGCCCTTTGCACAGTTCCAGCCGAGCCATTGCGTACCTTCTGCCAAAGCAATGCAAAGCTCAATCAACAGAAAGCTCTTGCCGGCTTTCGAAGGTCCTGCAATAAGCATCTTGTGGCCTTGTCTTAATACACCGTGTATAAGCGGCGCAGAAAGCGGCGGCAGGTCGTCGATAAAATCTGCTGCGTTTTCAAAATCGGGCAAATCATCGTTACAGCTTTCAATCCATTCTTTCCATTCGGTGTAGCTTTCCTTGCCGATATTTATGGCAGTGATATACTGCTTCTGCTCACCTCTGACAACACCGGGCATACGGCTCAAGCGTGAGGGATTGCGATTTGATGTATCAATTTTCAAGCCGTTTTTCTTGCAGATATCGTAAAGATAATCAACACGCTTTCTGTATTCTTCGTATGTATCGGCGTCAATCTTAACGATAGCATGCAGAGATTTTCCACCGCTGTAAACAAGCACGGCAACGGGCAGTTCAAGCTCACGGATAATTGCGTTCTGATGTTCAATGCTGTCGTCATCGGCTTCTACAAGGGCATAGCGGTAAGCCGTTACATTATCGTTTTTAACGCCGTTTCCGTCTAAGGGGTTAAATCTTATCCAGGCGCCTGCTTTCTCGTTTACATCACCGATTACTGCGCCTATATCGCCGTTGCAACCTTGCAATTCTCTGATAAGCTCACTTGCTGTTCTGTCATAATTGCCGCCTTTGCAGGGGCGGTATTTACCACTGTCATCTTTGTAACTTTCTATCAGATATCCGACATTTTCATCGGACTGAAACAGCGTCGAAAGATATGTTGTCAATTCCTTGATAGGATTCCATTCAGGGAACAAAGGCTTAATTTCACGGCTTTCAATCCAGTTTGTATCAACAACTCTGTATTCGTCGCTGATTTCATCATCCCACGAAAGCTCATAGCCTTCCTTAGATGCGGAAGGCACCCAGCCGTGCTCCTTTGCAAGAGCAATTATTGTGCCGGCTGTAACGGGAGTATGCGAGCCGTTAAAGCCGTGCCATTTGCGCTCGCACTCTCCCGATTTGTAGCGGTTGTCGTTCCTGCTCCACGCATCCCAGTCCGATACATCGAATCCAGCGTGATGAAGAGCCATTCCAATGCTCAGCCATTCCTGATAGGAGCACAGCGCAGGGTTAATATATTCAAGTATTTCTAAAAGATTGCTGTTGTCATATTCCATTCGCTGTTTGCTCCTTTGTTATTCTGCGGTTGATATGTTGCAGGGTCAACACCTGCGGGCAGTCGGTTCCAGCCAAGTGCGGAAATGCGTGATATCATTTTGCTTGCACTGTCAGAATCCCACTTGCCAACGTGCTTAAAGCCGTATCGTTCAAGCAACCTTATCTGCTTAGGCGTTGCAAGCCCATCGTTACGGCGTTCAAGTATTCTGTCAAGAAGTTTCTGTGCCTTGCCTGCAGATTCAATTTCATCGGGGAATATACCCAGTTTTTCGAGTTGTGTTTTCTGTTTATCGGTCGGAGCTTCACACTCCCAACCGAACGAGGGAATATACCCTGATAAATCTTGAGCAGATATGCTCATTTCATATTGCAGAGGATCCACAAGCTGACGCTTGCGTTTTTTCATTTGTTCTAAAGTTTTTGCCAAAGTGGCTTCACGCTGTGCTACAACATCTTCGGAAGCCTTGTTTGCTGCTTCCTCAATATCAACAGGGCATGCACAGCTTTCAAGATTTTCCGTAGCCTTGTTTGCAACCTGCGGATCTTCACAAATCAGGTGCGCAGGATGACAAAGTTCATGGCGTTCTGTGTGCCATAAAAAATCAAGTACAAGCAAATGGTCTTTACCTTCGCTAAGGCGTGTGCCTCTGCCTATCATCTGGCAGTAAAGGCTGCGCACCTTTGTCGGACGCAATACAATTACACAATCAACCGAAGGGCAGTCCCAGCCTTCAGTAAGTAGCATAGAATTACACAAAACGTTATATTTTCCGCTGTCGAAATCCTGCAGGACTTCGCTTCTATCTGCACTTTCGCCGTTAACCTCTGCCGCTCTGAATCCCTTTGAATTAAGTATGTTTGCGAATTTCTGAGAGGTCTTTACAAGTGGCAGAAACACTACTGTTTTGCGGTCAGCACAAGTCTTCAACATTTCGTCTGCGATTTTTTCCAAGTAAGGATCGAGTGCAGTATCAATATCACCGGGCTTAAAGTCGCCGTTTTGTACAGAAACTGCTGAAAGGTCAAGTTTTAGCGGTATTGTCTGCGCTTTTATAGGGCACAAGTAGCCGTCCTTTATCGCCTGAACGATTGAGTATTCATAAGCAAGACTGTCAAAAAACTGCCCTAAGTTTTTCATATCGCCTCTGTCGGGCGTTGCTGTAACGCCCAAAACATTGGCATTGCCAAAGTGTGCAAGTACCTTCTGATATCCGTCAGACAATACGTGATGTGCTTCGTCGATGATTATAGTGTCAAAGTAATCATGCGAAAACTGAGCCAATCGCTTTGGGCGCATCAGAGACTGTATAGAACCAACAGTTACACGCAAAAACGAATCAAGACACGTTTCCTGTGCTTTTTCAACGGCAGCTCGCAGTTTTGTAAATTTGTAAAGTTTGTCCGCTGCTTGTGATAAAAGCTCGCCTCTGTGCGCTAAAATCAGCACACGTTCACCCTTGCGCACACATTCTTCCGTAACGCTTGAAAAAACAACCGTCTTACCCGTACCTGTCGGAAGCACAATCAGCGTTCTGCCGTTACCTGTATCCCATTCGTGAAATACAGCTTCCTTAGCAGCAAGCTGATACGGACGGTAGTTCATTTCTTCCACGCTCCCCACGGGCTATTCTGTGCAGGCGCAGGTGCAGCAGTATTGCCAAATATCTTTGTGACCTCATCACTGTCGGGAGCAAGGAAACGCAAAACTTCGTTTGATTTACCCTTGCCGCTGCCGTCTCTTTTGTCATATTCGTGTATGCCGATTTTAGCATATCCCGTACTCTGAGGAACGATATCCCAGTTCATTGTGAAGCGTTCGCCGTGCCTTCTTGCACCGATGCAGGTGAAGAATGCCGTCAGCAGACCTTCACATTTTGAGTGCAGGAACAGATTATTCATCACATAAGCCTTACCTTCAGGGCTGTCGATTTCAAGAGTAAGAACTGCCTTTGCGCAAGGCGGCAGATTTTTACTGCCGGGATGTCTTGCTCTCTCGAATTTAGTTACGGTAAATTTGTATACGCCCTCGGGCAAAAGTATAAAGTCAGTGCCTTCCTTTTCAATTTCACTGTCCCACGAAAGTTCGTATCCTGTTGTATTTTCAGCCATAATAATTATCTCCTTTCAGTTTTAAAACGGTACTTTTACGATTTGTGATATTTCCTGTCTGATGTTGCCCCAATTTCCAATGAGGAAGGCAACAAAATCTGCAGGATAATTACTTACACGCACATCTTTGGGAAATGCGCCTTTAGATTCGACGTATTCGCAAAGCGTCTTTTCGTCAACACCCGAAGCTTCCATCAAATCACGCAAACTTTTAGGAATTGCGCTATCGAGAATACCCATTATTTCAACGCTTTGTTCAACATCGTCTTTAGTGATTTCGCATACCTTTGTCACGGTATTGGCACGATTACTTTTGTTGATGTTGGGAATTACGTGTGCAATGCTATCATAGCTAAGAGGTACTTCATCGGGCAATCCCACTCGGTTCTTGGCATCCCAGCAAGGATGATGAGTGGTATACATTACACGCTTGTTACCCTGAGCCTTGTTCTTTTCCATCTTGCTATCGGAAGCAATGACAACCGTTTTATAATTGCAAAAGAGCATAAGGTCTGCCCATTCCTTTACAAGCGGTGCCGTTTTCTTTTCAAGCTTCATTTCGTAACGATCGTATGATCCAAACTCGTTGGGCTGTTCAAAACGCTTAATGGCTGTATGGCAGCATAACACAACATTGATACCGACATTGATAACATCACTCAAAAGATTAAGCATTTTGCCAAACTCTTCAGCTAAATATGTATATCCTTTACCATATCCAAATGCTTCAATGCCGTCACACTTGTTTTTAGCACAGATATGCTCTGCACAAAGGTGCTCAGCCCAATCGGCTGTATCTACAACAAGCGTTGAGCAGTATTTGCCCACAACAACATCACGAATTTCATCAAGCAGCATTTCCCACGATGTAGGCCTTGGCATTCTCGGTACGTCGTAATGCTCCGTAGAACCTTCGGTATCTATAAACAGCACACCGGGGAACTGTGCCGCAAGGCTTGTTTTTCCGATGCCCTCAACACCCATGATAACAACCTTTTGGGCTTTTTCAATCTTGCCCGATGTTATTTCGTATTTTCCCATAATCAAACTCCTTTCCATTTATCCCAACCACTCGATGTGGTATCGACTTTCGGCTCACTATCCTGCTTAACATATCCATCTTCAATGATAATACTGCATTCATCGCCGCTTGAAACTCTTGTAGCAATTGCCTGCAGATTCTGTTCTTCAAGCCATTTGCCGAATTCGTCAAGTGTTTTTCTGTCCATCTGCTCAAGCTTATCAATAAGAACAAATCCACAGTTAGGATTTAATGCCCTTACAATTGCTGTTGCAACCTTGAGTTGTTCGGCACCGCTCATGCAATCCCATTTCTGTGATTTGTATGTAAGAGCACCGTCTTCAACCGAAAGTCCTTCAAGCGGAAGTGCCGCATTGTCAAGCAGCTTTCTGCGCGCTTTGCGTACATCTTCAATCTTTTCAGTAAGATTATTGTACTTATCAAAAAGATTTTTGGCGGTTTCCTGTGCAGCAACCTTATCAAGATTAGCACGGACCTTTCTGTTGATATCATCAATGCGTTTGATATCTTCTTCAATTTCTGCAGTGCTTTCATCAATCAGGTTTTCTGCCGATTTGCTTGCAACGGCAAGATTTTTCTCAGCTTCTTCAACCTTGCGCTGTGCTTCCAGCAAATTGTTTTTCGCCTGAGCAAGTCGCTCTTCCCACAAGTCTTTGTCACGCCTTAAGCGCTGATTTTCTGCATTTTTGCCTAAGATTTCCTGCTGACGCATAATCAGCTCGTGAGCCGAAACGGGCATTTCGGGCATATTGGGATAAAAGATAAGTTCGTCGGCATATTTCTGCTTCTGATCACGCTCTCTGCCGATATAAAGTCTTTCCTGATAAAACGATTTTTCTTCCTGGTTGAGTTTACGCAGTTCATCGCCGACGCCGATTATTTTAAGCAATGTTTCGGCTTTGTCCGAATCTGACGAGACCATGAATTTTGGCAAATCAAGCGCAAACTGCTCAACAAAGCTGTTAAGCAAAGTCTGACCTGCTTTTTGTCCGCTCGGATCGGTTACGGTAAGGCTGCTGTTTTTGCCTTTACGCTCTACAATAAGACCGTTGCTCAAGGTGATTTTAAGCGTAGGCGGCAGAACGGAATCTAAATTCTGCGCTTGTGTGGGACGATACTTTTCACCGCCTAAGCACCAAGCGATTCCGTCAAGTACTGAGGTCTTCCCCTGGCCGTTATCGCCGCCGATAATTGTCAAGCCGTTCTGCACCGGTACAACCTCTACAGCCCTTACACGCTTGACATTCTCTATTTGGAAAGCATTAATTTTTACTGACATTTATGTAATTCTCCTTGTAATTGTAATTATTGATTTGTTGTGAACACCTGTCGAAACACCTCGCCAAATGTGCCTTGTTTCGACAGATGATTTGCCGAAGGTTGTCACTTCTTATCCTTATCCGTAAAAAGCTCATGCGTACCGTTCTGCAATGCCTTTTCATCGTCCGACATCTCATATCCTAAAGATGTCAGCCATTTATACAACGCATCAAGCACTTTGTTTTCGGTATACTTCGGAAACTCCTTTGCGTAGCCCGAATAATATTTGTGCGTGCCGTCATCACAATGTGCATTGTAAATTACGGCAGGTATCATCCTTTGCGGATTTTCTTCGATAGCATCAAAAAGCTTTTTGCGGCTTTCATCAGCATGGCCGTAATCATATTCAAAACCTGCTTTTTTGCACAAATCCGTATATCTTGCAGACATATACTTAAACAGCGACACCTTCATGATATCGGTAGCACCAAACAGCATAAGCATAGCGTTTTTTCTGTCGAAACGAAGATTATCAGCAAAATCCGCACGCAGCTTTCGACAAATTTCCGACAATTCATCAAGCTTTTGTCTTGTCTGCGCGATGTACTTTTCTCTGTCAATTTCGCTCTGCGGACGCTTTACGGGCTTTGCCTTCGGGGTAAGCACAAAAAACCTCAGCGAGCCGTATGTTTCATCAAGAGTATAATACAGCTCACGTTTTTCATTTACCGGCACAAGCGGCGTCAGCTCGTCCCATTTATCAATGTATATATAATCTCCGATGCGGGTATATTTACCGCCCCAGGCTTCGCTGTCCTTGATTTTCTTAGCCTTGAGCGTTCTCAGCGCCGATTTTATAAGCGGCAGATTTTTGGCGATGTTCTGCTTTTTGAGTGCCGATTGATAACGCTGGTTAAAATTTGCCGTGCCGATATCGGCAAGGACCTCGTTTCTAATGTTAATAGCCTCGATTTTCGACAATTTATCGAAATCGGCAAGCGAAATCTGACGTACCGAAACTTCTTTGAGCTTGTTGTGGTCGAGCTCGGCCATTTTCAAGCGTTTCTTTACAGTTTCGGAAGAAAAGCCTGTTTTCTTGGCGATATCGTTGACACTGTCGCCGAAATCAAATTTCAGCTGATGAAACGCTACGGCCTGCTCATACGGCGTTAAATCAACACGCTGCATATTTTCAAGCAACATTGTCTGAACCTGTTCTGCAGGTGTCATTTCAGTGATAATGCAGGGAAGCTCAGTCAGACCTGCAAGCTTTGCTGCTGCGGTTCGCCTGTGACCGATGATAACGGTGTATGTATTGGGCTCATCACGAGGCACAACTGTCAGATTTTGTAATACGCCCTTCGCCTTTATGCTGTCAGCAAGCTCGGTAAGGTCGCCAAGCTCTTTTCTCGGGTTGTCCGGGTGCGAATACAAGTTTTCAATTGGGATAAAAACAATGCTATTTTTATCTTCTTCAAGCTCGAATTCCTCAAGCTCTTTCATATACCTTTCTTCTTCTGTAAGTCGAGCTTCAAGCTCTCTGAGTTCTTCCTGGTCGTTGATTGTAAAGTCGCCGATGCCGTTGTTGCGGTAGTAATCGCATTTGAGCTCACGCTTTTCAAATTCACATTTTCGGCCGCACTCAGCCTGCAGAGGACAGCGTTTGTTTTTAGCCATAAACGCATACCTCCTCAAGCTTCATTGCAGCATCTTTTAAAAGGTCAGTATCTGCGGTCCAACGCTCGACTATGCGATCATATCTTCCGCCTTTTTCAGCGCTCATATTATTCAAGCTGACAAGCAGTTCCTCACGTTCTTTGATGTGTTTGCGTACAGCCAGAAGTACAAACTCAGCCTGCTTGACATTTTTAAAATTAAATGTTATACTGTTAGTACTCTTTTTCTGTTGCATTAAGCAACTACTTGAGCTTGCAACCGCGCCAACGGTTGCAGGCTCTTTTTCTTTTGTGGTCATCGGAATTGTTCCTCCTTTAATTCGGGCAGTTCATAGCCCTTTTTGATGATGTTGTATCTTGCTTCAATTACGGCAAAATACGGTATGCGTAGCCGTTTGGATATTTCTTCGGCGGTAAAACCTGCGCAGAAATATTCTTTGATGATTTCTTCAGATTTGCTTAAGGTTTTATTCGTTATCATCCCACTCAAGCCCCTTTTTCTTGCAATATGCCTTTGCCAACGGCTCTACCAGTATGCCATATATCACAAACGATATCGACATCAGCACCATTGTTATGAGCGCCGGCAAAAAGCGGATAAGTATTGTTTGCATGATTTAACCTCCTTAACTTGACATGCGCTTCCTCAGCCGCTCTAAAGCAATGTGGCGCTTTTCCAAATCGGCAATGTCAAGCCCCCACACCTCATAGGCAATTTTTGTGTTTACAAGCAGTGCATTGTACGGCATTACATTGCGCTCTGCCATTGCCTGCCGCACGATTTTCTTAAGGCTTGTCACCTTGGAACTGCTGACGCCGAACAGCTTCTTTATGTCAGCGTTGCCAAGCTGAGTTTTACTGTAATAAATCTCGATTGCGGTTTCAATGCTTGTTATCTGCGGAATTCGCTCTTGGTATTGGTTCATGGTTTCACCTACTTTCGTCATTTATATTGATACAATCGCATTCTGCCAAAAGATTTCCGTCAAAATCCCAATATTGAATAACATCTCTGACTGGATCTTTCTTTGTTCCTTCGCCTTTTAAGGCAATAGTACGGATAACAGATACAACCTCAGCTTTATCACATCCTCTGGGTATTACCATTCAAAACACCTTCTTTCTAAATTCACTTGACATATATCTCCGCTCAATCTATAATCATTAATATAAATTTAAAATACAGAAAGGCAGTGGAGTATATGAGATTAGATCCTGATTGCGTTAGAGATATCTATTTTTCATCGAAGAAAACTCGAATTTTAGGGCGTCTATTGAAATCAATGATATTTGCAATGCGCTGAATTATGAAGAAAACAAAACAAAATACCATATCAACCAATGTGACTTATACGGATATTTAATCAATGTTAAATGGGATATGCTCGGAAATGGATATGTAGACGACATTACTCCGAAAGCACACGAGTTTATTGCCAATATCCGCTCAGACAGCATCTGGAAAAAAGTTTTGGAAAAAGCTTCAATCGTAGGCTCTTTTTCGCTCGACATCCTGTCGCAAGTCGCGGCTAATTTAATCTCTTCTCAAATCCTTTTAAATCAAAATCATCAAGCTTAATATCAAGTTCACTCATCACGGTTAACATTACTTCTGGGATCTTCATTGCCTCAATGTTAATCGTGATTTTTGTTACGCCGTGCATCGGCTGGCCGTTAAGCAAAAACACCTTCTTTTCGGTGTCAATTTCGATTTTGTTCATTGGTATCACCTCGCTTTCTTAATACTTGTCCAATTAGTGTATTTGTGGTATAATATCTCCGAGAAAGGAGGTATACATATGTCAAAAATTACGCCAATGGAATTATACAAAAAACTGCTTGAAATTAAATCAAATGACCCCAATCATAGATTTAATTCAATCGACCTTCTGCAATTCGGAGATGTTGATGAGCAAATGCGGCAACTCGATATTGCAGGCAAAATCATTCTTCATAATGACATAATCGATAGTTTTGAAGTGATTGATTAGACTACTCCGTTGCCGTTTCGGCAGCGGATTTTTCTTTGTCCGTAATCTCTACCAACTTCGTCGCACATAATTTCTTTTGATAGCGCTTAATAATCTCTTTGCCATTACAAACAGTTCGAATTGTCCATTCTCTGCCCTCAAACGAAATATCCAACTCAGTACATTTGCCGATATCGGTCGTGCCGATGAAATGCTCTGCACTTTCAAAACCAAGGTGTATCTCTGAAATTTCAGATGGCAAATCAAAAGTTTTATCCATATTTTCAATCTCTCCTTTCTTCTTAATTGTTACGCAATAAGCAACAAACGGAACGTTTCCTTTCCTTTTGGAGTTATAAATACTTGCGTACTTGAAAAGCCGGTTTTTTCGTTTGCAAACTCTTTCAATTCGAAAAGTTCTTTTTCAACATGTTTCGCATACGGCATAAGCTTGCCTTTTTGATCGCGGTATAGGTACTTTTTACTGAGCAAAAAATTAACAAATACTTTTTGCTTAATTTTCAACTCTTTTGCTGTCTCTCGAATACCAGTCAAAAGATTACGATCGACCAGCTCATCAAAATAATCTGCCTTAGGCTGCATTATCTGATTATCAACAGTAAGAGACGAGACTTTGATTTCAAGTTTTTTATTCTTTTCCTGTTCAGTTTTAAGGGTAGTGGCAAGCTGAATGATAAAGTCAGGGTCGCTAAGTGTCCTCTCGATTGTTTCAGGTGTCATATATGCACCGTGCTTGCGAATAGAGGGAAGCACCTCGCTTGTTATCCATTTACGAAATGGTTTTGCCTGTGGCTTGTCGCTTCTAAGAATTACGCTGTAAAGACCGCTTTCGTTGACGATTGTCATGCTTTGCTTTCCTCCAGGGGTGTCGATTAAATCTACCCCCTTTTCATCTTCCTCAAGTCGTGCAGAAATATCTTTATGATTCTGAATATCAAGAATCATACATATATCTTTAAGCACCCACCACGGCTCTTCGTTGATTGTTACTGTTCTTATTTCGGAATTGTTGTAATTCCATGTTGTTAAGTTGTTCATTTTAAAACCCTTTCGAATAAATATTCGTTCAACCGATTTGAACTTTAAGATTAAAAAAATATAACGGTATATCCTCCGAACGTATTCCAAGAACCAGACAAGCTTTATTAATTTCAATTTGTTTCCAACCGACTTTCCCGTTCATTTTTAGCGAAACGCTTCTTTCCGAAAGCCCCACCAGTTCCGCAAAATTAGCTCTTGTTCCACATTTTTCGGTAATAAGACCGTCAAGTTTCGAGTAATCATACGGCATTTTTATCACAACCTTTCATCTCTTTTTTCGGTTCAACAGTATTGAACTATACTTAGTATACACTATATTTTTTCTGCTGTCAATACTTAAATTCAATTTTTTTGAACTTTTTTTCAAAAAATACTTGAACTTTTGTTCAAACTATGCTATAATGCAAAGCAGGAGGGATTTTATGAAAAAAACTACCACTTCTCAAAGACTTAAAGAAATAATGAAAGAGAAAGGTTTAAAGCAAGTTGACATTCTTGAACTTGCTAAACCATATTGTGAAAAATATAATATAAAACTTAATAAAAATGATTTAAGTCAATATGTAAGCGGAAAGGTTGAACCAGGACAATATAAACTATCTATATTAGGTCTTGCTCTTCACGTAAGCGAAGCATGGTTAATGGGATATGATGTTCCTAAGTTACCGAGCATTAACTTTGACAATAGCATAGATAGTAGTAAACCAATAACCAAAGAAAGTGTATTAGATGGTTTAGAACAAACCAAGAAAATACTTTCCAAATCCGTAATTGAACTTGAGGATATTGCCAAATCCAACGAAGAGCGTATACGTAACGAAAAAATTCACTTGGAAAAATACCGTGCTCTTGATGAACATGGCAAAAGAATTGTTGACTTTGCATTAGAAGAAGAATACAACCGTTGCACTGCAATAGAAGAAGAACAAGAAGAACCAATGATTGAAATAAGGTATTCTCTTCTTCCCGCTTCTGCAGGCACTGGTGAATTTCTTGATGATGAAAATATCGAAATTCGAGAGTTCCCCGATACTCCTGACGCAAGACGTGCGGATATAGTAATTCCTGTTGACGGCGACAGTATGGAACCAGTGTTCAGTGACGGCGACGAATTGTATGTAAGATTACAGCCGGCTGTTGAAATAGGAGAAATAGGTATCTTTATTGTTGACGGCAAAGGCTATGTCAAAGAATATGCAAAGGATAGGCTTATCTCATTGAATCCGGAATATGACGATATTTATCCCGATGAATATGCCGAGCCGAGATGTGTCGGTAAAGTTATTGGAAAGGTTGAATAGAATATGGGCTTGTTTGATAAATTGTTCAAAGCTCAAAATCAGAATAATAACATTAATTATGCTTCAAACGAAATTATACAAACCACAGCATATTTTACACACGGAATCGTTGTGAAAACCGTGCCTAAATTCAAAGGCTCGCTTTATGATAACAGAGATAAAATCAATTCTTCCCGATATATAGTTTCAGACGGAATCACTTACGATTTGGATGATATACAAAGCATAGCCTCAATGCCAATACCAAAATTTAGAGAACTAACCGACATGGGTGTTGTAGGAAGCTTAGATTATGTATTGAGGATGAAAGCTTCATTGGTTCGAGAAAGTGGAAATCACCCTTTGTCGATAGCCATTCTACAAAAAGCCAATTCTCTTATGTTGTTTTCTCCTATCGGGTGGCAACAAAGCGATTATACCCGTCTTGTGCTATGGCTATATGAAGATGGTCGTTTCGACGAAGCAGACCAATACGACAGATTCATTAATGAAAAATTTGCTGAAAATACCGTTAACTTGTTCCCGCAAAAACCTTCGAGAGGTCAAGATCTGTACGAAGCCGAATATGTTTTAGGATGTTGCGGAGAATGTGCAAAATACAGAGGACGTTGGTTTAGTATTTCTGGAAAAGATAAACGTTTTCCAATGCTCCCCGAGCCGTATACCTGCGAATGTGACGGCCTTACCTTCATGCCTGTTGTGTATGGTGTTTCCGAACCTGATATCAACAGCTACCGCAACAGAGTAAATATAATTGAATATAGCAACAGACCGTTTAAAGATAACCGAAGCAGACAGGAAAAAGCTGATTTTCAATATACGCTTGATGAGAAGCATTATAAAGCTATTGAGTACAACGACAAAAAGACATACTACAAATTGGCTTACTTGTTGCCAAATGATATTCCTAAATCATTCAGTGGTTATAAAAGGATGAAAAACGCTAATACGGTAAACTTTGTTAAGCTATCCGAAAAAGCAAGAGATATAGGCATTGATATCAATTATTCCAAGGAAGAACAAAAAATCGTTAATAGGTATTTGGAATACAGAAAGAAAGATAAGACATAAGAATACCCCTGCCGAGTGACAGGGGTAAAAATTTAGGGGGTGTAAATATGCCGATATACAAAATGGACGGAAAAAAGGACGGCCGACAGCAGTACCGTGTGCGCATAAATTACACCGATTCGCTGGGCAAGCGCCGCCAGATTGACCGTGTTGCTTACGGCTCGGCAGAAGCAAAGCTGCTTGAAATGCAGTTAAAAAACGAATACGGCAAAGGCACAATCGGGCCAGCAAACATAACCGTAGCAGAGTTGGTCGAGGAATATCTTGAGGTCAAAAAATACGAAATAAGAGAAACATCACTTGCCAAAACAAAGCACGCGCTTGAAGCACATATTGTGCCAATAGTAGGCACGTACAGATTAGACAAACTGACAAACAGAGTTTTGCAGGAATGGAAAAACACAACAGCGAACAAAGACTTAGCTCTGATTACTAAACAGCATATATATTCTGAGTTTCGCACGATGCTGAACTACGCTGTAAAAATGGGGTATATCGCAAAAAACAACCTTGTAACGCTTGGGAATTTCCGAGAGGTGTACTTTGAAAAGCCGCAAGACAAGTTACAGTATTATACGTCAGAACAATTCTTGAAATACATTAGAGCCGCCAAAAGTGAAGCGGAACGGAAGAACTCGCTGAGCGATTGGGGATATTATGTGTTTTTTGCAATTGCTTATTATACGGGCATGCGCAAAGGTGAAATCAATGCGTTGAAATGGTCTGATATTGATGGCGATATAATCCATGTTCGGCGCAGCATTGCTCAGAAATTAAAAGGCGCCGATGTGGAAACACCGCCGAAGAATAAATCTTCATATCGTGATTTGCAAGCTCCAAAGCCGCTTTTGGATATTCTGAACGAGCACAAGAAAAGATATCAGCAAATTGAAGGATTTGACGATGATTTTCGCATCTGCGGCGGCGAAATATGTTTGCGTGATACCTCAATTGAAAATCGCAACCAAACCTTTGCAAAAATTGCGGGGCTGCCGCACATCCGCATTCATGATTTTCGGCACAGCCATGCCACACTGCTTGCAAATAATGCAATAAATATTCAGGAAATTGCCCGAAGGCTCGGCCACTCAAATATTGAGATGACCTGGAACACCTATTCGCACCTTTATCCGAAAGAAGAGGAAAGAGCAGTAGACCTGCTTAATGATATTACAATTTAACAAAATTCGTGTAAAAATCGTGTATAAAAAATTTAAGCCCCGAATTTTCGGGGCTTTTTGTATAATTGGTGGAGGCGAGGAGAGTCGAACTCCTGTCCGAAAACCTATTCACACAACCTTCTACGAGCGTAGTCTATCGTTAAAATTCCCACACAAAACCGCCGACAGACAGGCAATTAAGTGCAGTAGCCTGCAATGCATCATACGGTTACAGGCTTTGCCGTATGACGTTCACCGCTAATCGACGCCCAAGCCGTGACCGCGGTACTTCACGGGTGGACGCAGGGTGCGATTACGCAGCCTGTAGTTCGTAATTGTTGTTAGCGTTTATATTTAAACGTGCATTTTTTTAAAGGGCTAATGCTCCCCTGCTCGCTTATCATGCTTCAAAATCCCCGTCGAAACCTTTACGCCCCCATTTTCATCATGATTATTTGCGATTTTTTTCCAATCACTCTCTGCCGTTTTGTTTTAAAGTGCGCTCAATCTCACGCTTGGCAGATTTTTTAGCATCGCTTTCACGCTTATCATAAAGCTTTTTACCCTTACAAAGACCGATTTTAACCTTTACTCTCGAGCCTTTGAGATATACCGAAAGCGGCACAACCGTCAAGCCATCCTGCTTGATTTTTGAAAAAAGCCTTACAATCTCCTTTTTGTGCAAAAGCAATTTGCGCACACGCAAAGGGTCTCTGTTGAATATGTTTCCCTTTTCGTAAGGTGAAATATGCATACCCAACACAAACATTTCTCCGTTTTTTACAGAGCACCATGAATCTTTAAGGTTAATCTGACCCTGGCGAATAGACTTAACCTCAGTGCCGACAAGTTCAATACCTGCTTCAAAGTCTTCCAAAACATAATATTCATGCCGTGCCTGACGGTTTTCGGCAATGATTTTTATTCCGCTTTGTTTTTCGCCCAATGCTTGTCACCTCTTTTTCATTATGCCCAATGTTAATATTATATTGCAAATTACGGTTGATGTCAAGAAAAAATGTGTGGTAAAAATCGATACAATTCAACAAAATATCAAAAACCACTTTTGGCACTAAAAAGCACCAAAAGTGATTTTTTGTTTTAAACTTACTTAATCTTTCTGCATTCGATATAAAACCTCTTATCCCACGCATGACCCATGGAGAAGGTTTTTCTCGGCAAAGCGCCATCCTTGATAACAGTCGGGAAGAGCTCGGATTTATCCATATCGGGCAGAATAAAGCCGATTGAATTTGCATTTTTTGAAAGCTCATCAACAACCTCAAAGCCGTGGATATAGTCGATAGTACCGCCGTTTTCCTTTAAATAAGCGTCCAAAAAGCTCTGCAAAGAACCAACTGTAAGGTTAGAACTTGGCTTTGTAATTGAATAAGCCTTGTGCTGACCGTTTAAAACAACTTCAAAGGTCTGCTCGCCTTCGCCTCCGCAAAGTCCGAGAGTTTCAGTCATCTTTGCAATGATATCATCAACATTAACATTTGTAACAATGCGGTGGATTGCCTCAAACTGCAAAGCCTCGCTGTGAAGGTTAACTATTTCAACAAGGGCATAGCGTGCAGCACAGTTTTCAGTATCCATATCAGGATTTTCTGATTTGAGCTTTTCGTAACAAGCTTTTGCTGTTGCAAGCGAGTGATTTCCGTCGCCCATTGCGTATGTCAAAACAGCCTCGTTATCAAGATTATATTTTGCGTTGAATTTTTCCTTATCGCCCAGCACGTCAAGTGCGTTGTAGATAGAATTTTTTGCAATATCATTGCAGACATAACCTACAATTGAGCCTGAATTCTGCATCAGCTCAAAATCATAGATTTTTTCAAAATCATTCTTCATAGCGCACAAAGGCTCGATAACGCTCTTTTCGGGGTCGTCAATCAAAATCATGATATGGGGCAATTCAAGGCAAGCACCCTTGCGGATTTCAACTCTCGGAGGGATACGCTCGGCAACAGTTGCTTCAGTAGCACGAACATAGGATTTACTGCCCTTTGAATAATCGTACTGTTCAAGGTCAATAACGCCAATAAGTCCACAGCGTACTCTGCCGTCCTCCTGCTTGCGTTCAATATATACAAAGCTATCCTTGTATTCATCAAAAACACCGTTTGCAATGTAATTGTCCATTGTTTTGTTAATGTTATCAATTCTTGTCTTTACATTTTCGTCCTCAAGATAAATCTCGGGCAATGTAAGACGCAGTGTGGATACAGCATCGCCAACAATGCTTTCGGTTTTGTTCCAGTATTCAGGCTCGCTTGTGTACTGGTCGCACGCAACAACAGCCCATTTGGTCATATCTGTATCCTTTTTCGGCACAAGAATATCAGCGCTTTTAAAAACTTTAATCATTATAGTATTTCTCCTAAAGCAAAAATTTGAAAAATATTTCCAATACAATACTATACTATATTTTTGATTAAAAATCAATAGTCACAGAAACTAAAAATTAAATTATACTCACCTAGGCATACAAGCGGATAATTAAAAATATATATTTATCAATGCGGACAAACCCGCAGTTTTAAGTATTGACACAAAATATCTTTTGGTGTAAAATATACAATGTATATTTATGTGCACCTGCAAATGCGAGGTAATTATGAATCAAAGGCTTTTTGGTACTATTTTTGCGGTTTTATCAGTTTTATTTTTTGTGCTTTCAACGCTAAGACCAATTGGCGAAACGATAAGCGTACAAGCTGATGCTGACACAAATAGCGATAAAACCATTGCTGCTATGCAGAATATGGATTTTATCGAGTATAAGCCTTTAAACTTTGCACAGATGAAAGCCATGTGGTTTGCTTTTTTTGATTATACCGATATGCTTTGCGGAAAAGCTAAACAAGAGTTTGAAGATGAAGTTTATCAAAGGTTTATCAATGCTAAGGATTTAGGCATAAACACACTATTCGTTCACGTCCGCTCCCATGGTGATGCGTACTACCCTTCGCAATATTTTCCGTATTCATCAAGGTGTATGGGCACAATAGGACAAGCACCTGATTTTGATCCGCTTGAAATAATGGTTGATATTGCTCATGAGCTTGATTTATCGTTTCATGCATGGGTAAATCCTCTGCGTTTGATGACGGTTGAACAAATATCGCTTTTATCAAATGATTGCATACTTAAGCAGTGGTATAACAATCCGCAATATAAAGGGAAATATATAGTTGAATTTGACGGCTTACTTTACCTTAATCCTGCATACGATGAAGTAAGAAATCTTGTTTGCGATGGCATTGACGAAATAATTTCAAACTACAATGTGGACGGTGTACATATTGATGATTATTTTTATCCAACTGCTGATGCATCATTCGATAGTATCGCTTTTGAACAATCAGGCGCAGAAAAACTTGACACATGGCGTTTTGAAAACACAAATACTCTTGTAAACGGCATATATACAACTGTAAAAAATCATGACAGCAGATTGCAGTTTGGCATAAGCCCTGCTGCTGCGGATAGCGTAAACATGGGTGTTTATGCCGATGTAAATCATTGGATTGAATGCGGCTTGTGCGATTATATCGTTCCGCAGATTTATTTTGAATACACTAACGAAACTAATCCGTTTGAAGCTGTTTTGCAGAATTGGAAGCAAAAAACCGAAAACAGTGATGTAAATCTGGTTATTGGTATATGCACTTACAAATACGCAAGTGATAAGGCTGAATGGTCCGATGATACGCTTTCAATGCGTCAATGCTCGCAGATTTTAAACGATGAAGCACTAAGCGGTGTTGCAATTTACAGCTATTCTGCAACGTTTTTGCCCGAGCAGGATGCAGAGCTTTATGCCCGCGTGCGTGATAATATTAAGTCCGTTTTATATAAAGAAGGTTAGAATATGAAAAAACATTTATTTGCATCAATTTTATCCTTGATGTTACTTTTTTCAATTATGTCATCAGTTACTGTTTTTGCACAAAGCAATGACACTAATGCTGATACAACTACTTTGACCGATACACAAAGCGACATTATAAAAGCGTTGCAGCTTAATCCAAATATTGACTTTTCTGTTAATACTGATGAAGAAGAATATCTTGAAATGCTTGACTTTATCGGCTCTATCGGCATAAATACACTTGTTATAAACACAAGCCGTGATGGTGTACGCTTTTATGGCAGCGATACGGATACCGAGTCAAGCGAAACTTATCCTTTAGATTCTATGATATCCTACGCAAGCAAATGCGGTTTTTCGGTTTACCTTGTTGTTGACATGGCTCTTTGCTACGAAAACAGCCAGAGCGCATACGATATTCCTCAGGATATAAAGCACACTTTATCAGGCATAATCACACGCAATCAGCCTGCGGCAATTATATTTGATAATACTGCCGTTTCTGATAATGCCAATATATATGCTGAATACCTTGAATATGGCGGTGGAATAGGTTTTGATGAATACTTAAGCGAAATTCAAAGTAATACTATTCTCAGCATTAATAACTCTATCGAAAGCTACGAAAGCAATATAAAGATTGGTTTTAAGCATGACAGAGATAGTACAAACGATTTTGAGTGCTTTGACATTGAATACGATTATACACTGTGCAGTGAAAACGAGCAAGACGAGTTCGATGATACTGCTCTTGTTGTTGTTGATAATTCCCAGGCTTACGGAAAAAGTGCAGAATATCTCGTAAACAGATTGATAGATATTCAAAACACAGCAGATATTTCGGGGATTGTATTATCTTCATACAGTCAGCTTGTGCATGGCGGCGAAAGTACCGAAGCTGTAAAAAGCTACTTTGCAAACACGCTTGATACAGAATCACTCGGCAGCGTGCTTAGCGTTTCAACACCAACACAGCAAAGCTTTACCACAAAGGAAAGCACGGTTATATTTTCGGGCACTTACGATCCAAACTTTAAGCTCAGCATAAATGATGAAGAAATAGACACGCAGGGAGCAAATAGTTTTTCTGTTGAATATGATTTGGCAGTTGGCGAAAATACCTTCACAATAAAAAGCAATATGCACACACAAACCTTTGTTATAACGAGAGAGGTAAATATTTTCGACGCCGCCACATTAACGCCAAATACCGATACTGCGCTTAACGGACTTGAAACGTTGAAAGTAACAGTATATGCATACACGGGTTCTACTGTAAACGCAACGTTAAACTCGCAAACGCTTGCTATGCAAAAAACATCAACAACGGATGGAAACGGCAAAAGCCTTTACGAATGTACTTTTACAATGCCGCCTGAGGTTGTTAACCTTACGCAAAATCTTGGCAGAATTTCAATCAGCGGCAGTTACATGACATCATCAGAAACAATAAGCGGACCTAATATATCAGTAAATGCAGGTAAAGAAGTTATCGTTCCGCCTGAGAATGATATTCCCGATATTGAAGTTCCCGACACTGAAACCGACGGAAGTGTAACGCAGGGCAATTCAGTTTCCAACCCTGCAGGTGCCGCAAGCGGAACAATACTGACAATTACAACGGATAACACAGCAGTATATCCCAGCGGAACTACCGACAGAATACCCGTACCAACGCAGATGAAGCTGGCCGCTAACACAATAGATTTCTACACAGGTACTTTTTCAAGCGAAGGATACAGCTTTTACAAAACAAAATCAGGCAGAAGAGTTAAAACACAATATGCCACTATCGGTGCTGAAGGTTCTATTTCAGAAAACAACATTACCGCAAGCAGCGTATCAGTATCGGGCAACGACACTGTACTTAAATTTAAACAGGATTACAAAACGCCTTATACTATTCTCTACTCCCCCATTAGCTTTTTAAGGAACAATTACGGTGATTGGGGCGATTATTTCCTCAGTAGCTTTAACCCTTCAACTATCAGCATTGTGTTTGATTACTGCACATACGCATCGGGTGGATTTGACTTTCCCGCAGGCTCAATGTTCACAAATTCAAGCTGGCGCACAATAAACGTGGGCGGCACAACCAAAGTTTGCCTTGACCTTACTCTTGCTGAGAGCGGAAACTATGACGGCGTTACGGTAAGCTATGATTCAAATGGGTGTATCGTTTTTGACTTTAACGGAATTGAAAGTTCGCTTTCGGGCACTGTAATTGTAATAGACCCCGGTCATGGCTATGTTGCACCCGGCACATACGATCCCGGCGCTTTGGGCAGTTCAAGCGGGGTTACCGAAGCAGCGGCAAACCTTGGCGTAAGTATTTATCTTGAGCAAAAGCTTACCGAAATGGGCGCAACAGTAATCAGATTGAAAACCGAAAGCACCGCATACGAAACTGAACAGCGCAGCGAAATTGCTCGGCAGTACAATCCCGATATGTACATATCACTGCATTGTAACGGTTCTACAAGTTCTTCGGCGCAGGGCTCATCAACGTATTATTTCCACCCTTTCTCATATCCATTAGCGGCAAGTGTAGAGCGCTCGTTGGCATCATTCTATACCAATCAAATTCATGGTGTGGATAAATCGGAAGGAGCACGATTTGACTATTTCTACGTTACAACACAGCCCGATTTCCCTTCCATTCTTGTTGAAATGGGCTATATAACAAATTACAGGGAAGCTTCCGTACTGATTGACCCTGCATATCAAATTCAAATAGCACAGGCTATTGTAGATGGCATTAAAAACTATTTTGAATCACATTAATATACCTAATATAACAGTAAACGCTGTATCACATTTAATTTGTGATACAGCGTTTTGTTATTTTAATTATAATTTCACGCAGACAAAAGTTATGGCATATTATAAAAGAAATCACTTAATTACATAAGGGGGGCCGGACACGTGACGCAGGCAATTATATCGGCTATAATTATAATAAGCATACCGATTGTATGCGTTGTTACAGAAATGCTGACAAGAAAATTTTTAAACACAGGATGCACTGAAAAAATGTATTGTGTTTTACCCGTTTATGCCGATACGGCCGATATAGAGATAAAGCTTATGTCGTTAAAATCATCGTTAAGTCAAGTATGCTGTGCAAGCTTTACTGTATTTATAACCGACTTTGGTGCCAATGAAGCCACACTGAAAATATGTGAAAAATACTGTGATGATAATGAATGTTTTGTTATGATTACGCCTGAACAGCTAAGCGTGATTTTAACTCCCATCGGATAACTTGTACACATAGCTGTTTTTGATTTTACCAACACGCTGCGCAAGCTTTGCTTCATGCAAAAAATACATAAGGCTTTGTGCGGCAGGCAGTGGCATATTTCCGATTTTTGAAACATCTGTCGTTGTAAATTCACTTGGCAGACCATCTGGCAAAAACATAAGATAATCGCTGATGCAGTTTAAGTATATTTCATCAACAATTTTCGTTGGCACACGGTCACATATACAATGTCGGCGGGATTTGCTTTTGTTTTTCTGAATACGGTAATCATCCGCTTCAAGCAAAACAAGGCATATAGAAAACCTTGGGTTGCTTATATATCTGCGCACGTGATAAATTTCATGCAAGGCATCAAAAGCTGTCTTTTTTCTGCCGCCTACGCGGGTAGTTTTCACCTCGCCCGTTTCTTTATCCGTCCATATAATCCGCTTGGTATTAACTATTGGGTAAACCACAGTAACATTACAGCATTGCAAAAAAGCATCCAGCTTTTTGTTCATTCCGTAAAGGCTGCGTGTTTGTATTTCAATTATACCTTTTTGCCCTACAATATCAGCAACAAAACCTCCTACGGATACCTCGTGGCAGTCGGTATCGGGTTCAAAATAATGCTTTAGTACAGCGTGCATACTCTTTTCTGAAAGCGTACCTATTCCATTCTTTATGTTTCTTTCTTCGCAAAGCACCGCACTTAACGCATTTTCAAAAAGTTCCTTATTCACCCAAAATCACCACCGATACTAAGTACTATATACTTGATTATACCACACAGCAAAATAACAGTCAAACTAATGCTGAATTTGTTAATTCTTCGCATTGAGCTTTTGCAGATAAAGCCCGATTTTTGTACATTATTCCTATTACAAAAAATGCCGCAAAATGTTATAATTATAGCATAAAGAAGCAAGTTATGTAAACACGGCGAAAGGCATGGTAAATTATGTACAAAAACGGAGATTTAGTTGTTTACGGCGCAAGCGGAGTTTGCAAGGTTGACGGCATTATTGAGCGTGATTTCGGAGCAAAAATGATGGAATATTACGTATTAAAGCCTATTTTTGCACAAACAACAACAATTTACGCACCAAAAGAAACAATTGGTTCGCAATCAAACATACGCGCTGTTATGACAGATACCGACGCTAATAAAATTATTGCAGATTTTTGCGAATATGACGACGAGTGGATAATAAACGATATTGAGCGTAAGGCAAGTTTTAGAAGTGTGATGAAAAACACATCAACTGAAAATCTTGCAAGAATGATTAAAACGATTTATATACACCGTAAAGCTCTCAGCTCTGCTTCCAAGCATCTTCATTCTTACGATGAAGAAATGCTTAAAAATGCAGAAAAACTTTTGTTTAACGAACTTGCGTTTGCTCTTAATACTTCATTTGAAGATATAAACGCGCAAATCAAATCAAAAATTTAATTAAAATATTGTAACGGCATACAGCATATAAATTCGCTGTATGCCGTTTGCAATATTGACATATCATAGATTTGGTTGTATAATTTTATGGTAAATATTTATATGGGAGATCGATTTATGGCATGGTATAACGAAGCAAACTTTTATCATATATATCCTTTGGGACTTTGCGGTGCGCCAAAGCAAAACAGCTACGGCGAGCCTGTGCACAGATTACCAACGCTAAAACCGTGGATAGACCACATTGAAAAAATTGGCTTTAACGCACTGTACATCGGCCCTTTGTTTGAATCTGTCGGACACGGCTACGAAACTACTGATTACAAAAAGCTTGATTCACGTCTTGGCGATAACGACGACTTAAAGGATTTTGTTGCATACTGCCACAGCAAAAATATTAAAGTTATTTTTGACGGCGTTTTTAACCACACAGGAAGAGATTTTTTTGCTTTTAAAGATGTTAAGAAAAATCGTGAAAATTCAGCATATAAAGATTGGTACTGCAACGTTAATTTTTGGGGAAATACAGAATATAACGACGGCTTTTCATACGAAAACTGGGGTGGTTACAATCTGCTTGTAAAATTAAACCAGAGAAACAACGACGTAAAAAACTATATCTGCGATGTTATAAGATATTGGGTTAAGGAATTTGATGTTGACGGTATAAGACTTGATGCCGCCGATGTGCTTGATTTTGATTTTATGAAAGCGCTACGCTATACCGCAAACAATGTAAAGCCTGATTTTTGGCTTATGGGTGAAGTTATTCACGGTGATTACACAAGGTGGATTAACGAAGGCGATTTACACTCTGTTACGAATTATCAACTGCACAAAGCATTGTATTCAGGGCACAACGACCATAACTATTTCGAAATTGCCCACACTGTTAAACGCCTTTATGATATGTCCAAAACAATGCAGCTTTACAATTTTACCGATAACCACGACGTAGAACGCATTTTCACAAAGCTAAACAACAAGGCGCATTTTGCACCCGTGCACATACTTGAATTTACGCTGCCGGGTATTCCTTCAGTTTACTACGGCTCAGAATTTGGTATTGAAGGAAGAAAGGAATACGGCTCTGATGCTTCCCTGCGTCCGTATCTTGATATTAAGAATTATGCTGACAGCGTGGACAAAAACGCAAAAACCAAGCTTATTTCAAGGTTGTGCTATGCAAGGAAAATTTCAAAAGCTTTTGCCTACGGCGATTATAAGCAGCTTATGCTTACAAACCGCCAATATGCATTTTCAAGATGCTATCAAAATCAAAATGCTGTTGTTGCTGTAAATAATGATGACAGCGATTATGTTATGACACTTGAATGCGGCAACTGCACTGAATATATAGGTGTTATTTCAGGCGAAAAAGTTTCGGTTGTAAATTCGCACATTACTGTTAATGTTCGTGCTAATTCCGGCGATATATGGTTGCCAGCCGATTGTGTTAACAGCGACGTTGAAACAATAATTCAAGACAATGCAGTTGATTTTGCAGATAATGATCAGCAGCAATTAAATGTTGAGAAAAGTATTGATAATGCCGTTGTTGAAAATGCACCTGCTGAAAATACTGTATTTGAAGCTGAAAGCAATTCAATTGCAGACGATAATAACATCAGCGAAAATAATGAAACAGCTGAAATTGCAGATAATACAGATAATAAATCAAGCGATTATAATGCAGGATTTGAAGCAGGAAGAATTGCGGGTCTGCAAGAAGCAATTCTTTCAATAATGGAAAGAAACGGATATGTTACTGAACAGATGCGTCGTGATGTTTATAATCAGACGCATATCCCCTCTCTGATAACATGGGTAAAAAGCTTCAGATAATATATAAAACCAAGAATATACGCATAGAATAAATATAAATCTATTTTTTGAGGTGTGACATGATTACTGTTAAAGAATACAGAGGACACATAAGAAACCATGCGGCTTTGTGCGCAGAGTTGGGCGTTGATGCAAAACTTGAAAGAGCAGAGCTTGAAACGCAAATTTTGATTGAAGCCTACAAGCGTTGGGGCTGTGATATGGCAAACCATTTGCATGGTATGTTTGCTTTTGCAATTTGGGACGAAGCCGAACGAAAGCTTGTATGCATACGTGACCAATTTGGCACTAAACCGTTTTACTACTATATAACAAAAAGCGGCAGAATTTTATATTCAACATTCATTCGCAACATCATGCAAAATGATGAGTTTGAAAAAGAGCTTGATGTTGATATGCTGCAAATATACATGAGCCTTACCTATCCCGCAGGCGAAAATACATTCTTCAAGGGCGTTAAAAAGCTTATGCCCGGACGTTGCCTTGTGTGGCAAAACGGTGAAATTTCAATAAATCGTTACTTTGCTCCCACATTCAAGCCCGATGACAGCAAATCTCTTGATGAGTGGGCAGATGAAATTCACGCAACTGTTAAACAGATGATGAGCGAGGTTAAAACCGATGAAGAAACAGCTGAATCCTTCCTTTCGGGCGGTGTGGATTCTTCGTACGTACTTGCTATGTCCGATGTGCAGATTTCAAATTCATGCGGATATGATGACGAGCGCTTTGACGAATCTCACCTTGCAAAGAAAACAGCCGATATTCTAAACCGCAAAAATGCCAGATGCCTTGTAACTCCGCAGGATTATTTTGATATTGTACCCTATGTTATGTACAACATGGAACAGCCTTTGGGCGATGCTTCGGCAATTGCATTTGCCATTGCGTGCAGAGAAACTGCAAAATCAACAAAGCTGTGCTATTCAGGCGAGGGCGCAGACGAATTTTTCGGCGGATACAATATGTACCGCAACGCTGAAAGATACGGCGAGAACCTTAAAACCTTCTATGTGGGCAACACAAATATCATGAAGGAAGAGGAAAAGCAAAAACTGCTAAAAAACTACAATCCCGACGTTCTGCCGATAAATCTTGCAAAGGATATGTACGAAGAGCTTGAAGGGCTTGATCCGCTTTCCAAAATGTCTGCAATAGATATTCAAATCTGGCTTGATGGCGATATTTATCTTAATGTGGATAAAATGAGCGAGGCGGCAGGTCTTGAAATAAGAATGCCGCTTACAGATGTGCGAATGTTTGATATTGCTTCACGCTTGCCATCAAAATACAAGGTAAACGAGGAGCAGAACAAGGTTGCGTTCCGTACAGCTGCCGCAAAGGTTCTGCCCGAGGAAATTGCATTCCGCAAAAAGCTCGGCTTTATCGTGCCTATCAGAATATGGCTTGCCAATGAAGAGTACAACGCTGATGTTCGCCGCTTGCTAAACAGCGACATTGCAGATAAATTCTTTAATCTTGAAGAAGTAAACGCAATTTATCAGGATTATATCTCAGGCAATTCTGATAACTGGCGCAAAATCTGGACAATTTACACCTTCCTCGTATGGTACGAAGAATATTTTGTAAAAAGATAATCTAACAACATAAACATAAAGTCCGTAATGTTACGCAAAACATTACGGACTTTTTCGTTTATATATTTGATTTTATATATTTGAGCAAATCAGCAAAATTGCCGTTGGGATAAACTGAAATATCTTTATCATGTTTATTGATAAGAAAATCAGTAAGCAAAAATACATTCATACCAATGTCACGAGCTGCCATATCATCATCAACATCATTGCCAACCATTATACACTCTGAAGGGGTTGCATCAATCCTGCGCAAAACTTCTTTGTAATACTCAACATTCGGCTTACCGTAGCTGAAATCTTCATAATTGCTGACAAGCACAAAATCATCAAGATTAATTTTTGCCCACTGTGCTCTGATAACGGTTGCACAAGATGGAAAAATCGGGTTGCAAGCAAGTACAAGCGTCAAGCCCATTTCCTTAAGAGCTTTTACTGTTTCGGGAATGAGCGGATTGTCCTCGCAAAACTCCCCTGCTTGTTTGAACTCGTTTCCGTAAAACTCTTCAAAAATCGGAATATCATTTTTGGCTTGCTCGCCATAATGTAAAGCAAAATCATTCCAAAATGCATTTTCGTTTGTTTGAGTGCCGTCATTCTTTGCCATGGCAGCTGTACCCGACCAAATTGCACTTATAAGCTCATTAGGCTCATAGCCATGAGGCGCCAATTTTTTGCAAAGTAATTTCATGTAGCTTTATACAAAATAATCCTGATTCATCGGCAGCAATGTGCCGTCCATATCAAACAAAACATATTTAATGCTCATGAATTTTCCTTTCGCATAAAAACATAATATATCACATAACACAAGTCGTAATAATCGTCTTGGAAAGTTACTTCGTTTAGCGTATTTAACGACTAAGACAGTTTAAGACCAATGCAATTCGTAGTAATACCAATTATCAGTTATTTTCTTTACAAAACACCAATCTGTTCCGTTATTCGGTTTACCTATATACGTGCCGCCGTCTTTTTCAAATTCTTCTCCCAAATTATCGTCTGTGTAGAAATCAGGAACGGCAATCTCATTATTTGCGGTGTAATAATATCCATAATAGACACTGCCAATGCTAAGTCCGGCAGATTCATACTCAAAGAATTCGATGTCTTCTTTTGTTGAAATAGTTTCAGAACTTTCTAATACATAATCCGATATTTCATCGAACTTTTTGTCAGATATTGATGCGCCATCACAGGCAATCAGAAAAAACATAAGCAAAGTACAAACACAAAATAATGCAAGTTTTTTCATAAAGCAGCACCTTTCCAAACCATTATATAGTATAAACGTCAAAATTTGCACACTTGGTTTTTATAAATGCAAATAGCAATCAAATTAGAGTAATAGTCGTGATAAAATAAAAACGGATACCACAAATGTGATATCCGTAATTGCTGTGCCGAGAGCACTCGGCTGGAGGCGCCAACCGGATTTGAACCGGTGATCACGGTGTTGCAGACCATTGCCTTACCACTTGGCTATAGCGCCACTTTAGCGACTTGTATATTATATACCAAATCGCTTGATTTGTCAACGGTTAACGAGTCGAATTAATAATTTTTTAACATTTAAAGTGTGTTTGGTTTTTTTGCGACAAAAATCACCTTTTCGCTGTCAATGCGGATAGGGTTAAAACTATCATAATCATAAACAGCACAGATATCAAAACCCACCTGCTTCAAGGCTTTCTCTATTGCATCGAGCTCAAAAGCGTGCTCAGAAAAGCTCTCGATATATCTCTGATAACAGTTTCCATCCTTGGCAAAAATATTCAAATCAATATCTGTGCGTTGTTTTTCAGCAATATATGTGTTTTCCCACACACAAAAAACATTTTTCATGTCATAAGTATATATATTATTGCCAAGTATGTTTTTATGCTTAAAAATTGTATTTACATCAAAAATAAATAAGCCGCCCGGTTCACAGAACAAATGTACACGCTCAAACACTTTTTTAACGTCATCAATTGATGGCAAATGATTTAAACTATCAAGTGCGCATATTGTAACATCAATTGTGCCAAACATATCAAGCTTGCGCATATCCTGACAAAGATACTGAATGTTAAGACCATTATCCGCCTTTTTGTCAAGAGCAATGTTAAGCATTTGCATTGAAGCATCGGTTGCGATAACATCGTAGCCAAGCATTGCAAACTGTTGAGAAAGACTACCCGTGCCGCAGCACAAATCAAGCAAAATGCCTTTTTTGCCGCCATGCTTATTTATGAGAGTATCAAAATACTCTGCCCTTTTGGCATAATCAATATTCGATGTCAATTCGTCATAAAACATCGAAAAAGCGTTGTAACCTGCCACTATTCGTTATCCTGCTGTTTGTCTTGATTTAATCTTGAAAATACAACATCATATCCGCCGCAACCATAGTTAAGTGAACGGTTTACACGGCTGATTGTTGCGGTGGAAGCACCTGTTTCGCTGACGATATCGCTATACACCTTATGCTCGCTAAGCATTTTGGCAACAACAAATCTCTGGGCAAAGGATTTCAGTTCCAGAACGGTGCACAAATCCTCAAAAAAGTTATAACATTCATCCATTGTTTCAAGGCAAAGGATTGCTTCAAACAAGCTGTCAAGTGATTTATCTTTAAGTTTGCTTTCCATAAATTTTCACTGCCTTTCATATATCTGCATTATTATTTTAACACATTAAAACAAAAAAGTAAAGAGTTTTTTGCAAATAATCAGTTTACAAAGCCGTATATGGCCATAGAAAGTATGCCAATATAAATCAGCATTGCGGGATATCCGCGAAAGCTCGGCGGTATATTCTCGGAATTAAGTCGCCTGTAAGCAATTTTAAGCATATATGCAGAAACAAGAAAACCAATGCCGGAGAAAAAACCAAAATTAAGGTATTCCCAAAAGGTTTCGTTATCTGCGGTATTAATCATAAGGCAACCGATAACCGAACAATTGTATGCCGAAAGATGAATATAGTTTTTAAGCTTTGCAAACAACTTTGGTGATGCAAAAATAAGCACAAACAATGTAAGGCTGTAAACACAGCCGACAGTTGCGGTGAAGATAAGCGGCGCATAACCCTTTTGAATATCAATTTGCAAAAACTTATCTATAATATAAATTATAACAGAACAAATTGTAGAAAAATATGTTATGCACAAGCTTACACCCATAAGCTGTTTTTTACTTCGCGAAGCCATTATCATGGTACTGCTGCCGAGTCCGCGCAGTAGTACAAGGTTTTCAGTGAATATTGACGCAAAGGCTGCAATAATCGTTTCTAATAATAAAATCACAGCATTTCCTCCAAAATATCCTTAACATCTTCTGGTTTGTCCATTTCAGCTGCTTTATCTACAATATCAATATCGTTATGGTCCTGAATAAATATCAATATTTTTCTATAAAGGCCGCACACAAGACCGAGCAGAATAAATCCACCGCAGGTAAGACTGAAAATATCAATATTAAGTCCTGTAAACACAACTTTATCAAATACTGTGCCGAATGTAAGCATTTCACGCAGAATTGCAAAAATCAGCACGGCAATATCAAAACCTAAGATATAAAACGGAACTGACACAAGCATTTTAAGCTTGGGCATTTTATAAAAAATCAGTTCGCATTGCAGTGATATCATTGAATTTGTAACAAGCAGCGGCAGAAAAAAACCAAATTCGTTAACCCTATCGCCAAAAATGTCTACCGCCAATCCATAAATTGGTACAAACACAATTGATGCGATTACGGTATATAATATAATGCGCAGTGTGTAAACAACATTTCTGGGGATAAATGTCGATATCAGCAATGTTAAAAACGTTGTTATAGAAAAGACGAAAGTAAGCAGCAACGCATTTTTAAGCGAATAGCAGCAAGCCACAACAGGCGCAATGATAAAACCGCAAACAAACAATGGGTTACGTTTAAAAAGCCCATCAAATACATCGGAAGTAAAAACCTTATTCTTCATCATTTACCTCCTTTTCTGCAATGCTTTCATCAGAAATTTCATCTACTTGCATATTCTTATCACCTTTAACATTAGCTAAAGAGAATATTGATGAAAAGACTTTTTTTACTGCATCTATAATCACATTTGCTATCCATGTAAAAAATGCAACAACTTTATCAAAAACACTTCTTATTTTTTCTCTCTGTTCGCTGTTTTCATCACCGGCGCCTCTTATAAAGGCAATAAAACGAACACGATAGTTATCTACAACATCAACAAATGGATTTGTAATAAGTACGGCGAACATAACAGGGTTTTCCACATCGCCGATACGACGGAATAACAATGTAAAACACGCAACAAAAACACCCATTATAAATCGATTTAATGCACCCGTTGGCAAAAAGCGATAATCGGACACGATAAAAAGCGCTGCAAATACAAGCATATTTGTAGAAAGCTCATAAAACATATAGTCACTTGTATCCATTTGTGTGAGAGCAGGTGCAATAAAGCTTATTGTCATAAATGTTCCGATAAAGCCGATAAATGCTGATATTGATACACTACGGCGCATTAAAAGAACAATAGCACACACAAAAATTACAAGTATCTGCGTGCAGGCAACAGGTCCGTCAAAGTAGCCCAGCAACACTTCCAAATCGACATTGTTTGTGACAGAGCCGCTGTTGAAAAGGCGTGTAAAAGATTCTGTCAATTCAACATCAACATAATTTGAAATAGCTAAATCCGTTGTGGTTTTTGGGTACATAAGTATGTGATTGGGCCAACACAACGCCGCAAAAACATAAGCCACGGCAGCAGGGTTAAAAATTTCGTGTCCCGAGCCACCGAAAATATGCTTTGCTATAATCATAGCTACAAAGCTTGTTACAATAAGTACGCTGTACTTTACTGTTGCAGGCATCATCAAGCCGATAATTACACCGGTAATTGCGGCAGAATAATCGTGAAATGCCATCTTTTTATCCATTAGTTTAAGTGCTAAAAGCTCAAATGCGTAACAGCTTAAAGCGCTTATTGCACAGACGATAACTACACGCATACCATGATAAAAGCATGACATTGCCAAAATAGCCAGCAATGTTATGATAATATCCGGCGAATAGGTGTTATCCTTGGTTAATCTTTCGTTCAAAATAAATCCTTTCGGCGCAATGCCAATATGTTTATATATTAATTCATAAGGGGGGCAAACAAGCTGAAAATCGAAAAACTCAGCCAGAACACAATCAAGGTATACCTAAGCATAGAAGAGCTTAAGCAATATAACATATCGCTTGATGACAACGGAATAGATACAGCTTTTTCAAAGCAGTTTTTAAGCGAAATCATTGCGATTGCCTCGGCAAGCACACAGTTTGAACCGCAAAGCGATAATTATACCATTGAAGTCTTTGCTCAAAAAAACGGATGTATTTTATATATTTCAAGCTACAACTCAAAGCGTTACAAGCGCAAGCAAAGCGATATGCTGATTTGCAGAGTAAATGATGCTTTTGATTTATTTCCGCTATGCGCCACACTTGAAAAGCACGCAGAAAAAATAACGCAGAGTGTGCTGTTCACCGACAAAAGTGGTATATATCTGATACTAAAAGCAAGTAATTCAGATAAAGATTTGTTGCTGCATATACTGCATGAATTCGGTGATATATTCTATTCATGCGCATATCAACTGAGTAACGCGATAGAACGCAACTGCATTATTTTTGAAAATGATGCTGTAAAACACATAAATTCAATGATTAAAACCTGATTGCATCGGTAGCTTTTTTCATATCGGGTGCTTTAAATAAATAAGTACCTGCAACCATATTGCGTGCGCCCGCAACATAAGCCTTTAACGCAGTACTTTCGTTAATTCCGCCATCTACCTGAACTGTACATTTTAAATTTGCAAGCGCAATATAGTCATTAATATCGCTAACCTTTTCTAATGTGCTTTCAATAAAGGATTGTCCCCCTTTGCCGGGTTCAACCGTCATAACGAGAACAGAATCGACATAATCAATATATGGAATAACAGTTTCAGCCTTAGTATCGGGCTTGATTGAAATGCCCGCCTTTATGCCGTGTGATTTTATGGCTTTTATCGTGTCCATAACATCGCTTTGGCTTTCAAGGTGAAAAGTTATCATATCAGCGCCCGCATTTGCAAACAAACCAACCTGATTTAGCGGATTTACGGTCATTAAATGAACGTCAAGAAACATATCCGTTATATTAGAGATTTTAGACAGAATAACATCACCATAAGTAAGGCTGGGCACAAAAACGCCATCCATTACATCATAATGGATCATATCTATTTTAGAATCTTCAATGCGCTTAATTTCCTTTTCAAGATTAAGCAAATCACAAGCAAGAATTGATGCAGAAACTACAACTGACAAAGCAAATCCTCCACATTCAAAAATTATTACAACATATTATTATACTACAAAACGTTAAAATAGTCAAATTTATCTGATTTTAAGCGTTTTGAGGTATTCCTTATGTGCGTTATCAACACGGTAGCTTTCAATGGCTTTTTGTATAGCTTTGTTATGCGAAAACTTATCAAGCATATTTTTTTCGATAAACCTTATGCAATCATCATAATTTTTGGCAAGCGCCGTTGCAAAATACCATGCTTTCATCATTAAAACATAGTATTCGTCGTGTTTAACATCGGCAACTTTCTGAGCGTATTCAGATTTAAAATCATCACCCAGATAATATGTCATAAGCATTTTAATTGCAAAGCGCACGGTATATTCATGCGGAGATTTTAGCCACAAATCAATGTATTTCAAAAGCTTTACCTTATTCTTGACAAACACCTTTGGATTTAATGAATCACAGGTGGACCAGTTATCAATCTGCGGCAAAAACGCATCTACAAGCTTTATACACTCATCAAAATCTTTGATTTTTTCAAGCACAAACGCATGCAGATTCTTTTCTTCAAGATATTGATGATTATTTTCATTAAGCACTTTTTGTTTATCGTCAACGGTTAGGTTTGATGCAAATTTACGCAAAATCGGTATCCTTATGCCGATAATCTTCTCTTTGGGAATATTTGGAAGCAAATTTGCTGTAAAATCGCGATATTTCAAATCCTGCAACGAAAACAATTCGTTTTTGATATTTTCCATTTAATCTACCTTACTTATAAATTTCAGCAGCGTATTTTAACACATTAGCAACCGAATTTAACGCTTTTACATTTCCCGAGCCGCCATTTTCTACAATCGCTACAAAAGCAAACGGCATATCGTCATCATCAACAAATCCTACAAATACCGAGTGCGGAATATCATCTTCGCCAATCTCGGCAGTACCCGTTTTAGCACACACGTTAAGATTGCCAAATTTTTCCTTTGTATAGTAAGATTCAACAGCGTAGTCCATCAAATCGCCAACGCTTTCTGCAACATAACCATCAACCATATCAATTTCATCGGGTTTTGCTTTGTAAACGCTTAAACCAAACTCATTCTTGATATTCTCAATCAAATATGGTTCAACAGCTTTGCCGCCGTTTGCAATTGCGCCAATTGCTGTCATGTACTGCAAGGGGTTAAACAAATCTTTATACTGACCAATGCCGGACCATGCAAAATCAATTGTTTTTGCATCGCTTACATTGTAGCTTGATTTAGCCGCCTTAATTCCGTCAAGATAAAAATCACCGTTAAAGCCAAGTTTTTCAGCGTATTCAGTCAAGGTATCCTTGCCTAAATCTACTGTAAGCTGAGAAAAATAGCTGTTGCACGATCTTGCAAATGCAGTTTGCAGAGTAATTGTACCATGGTTGCCCGTGCAAGCCACCCACTCTCCCTTAATAGTCGTTCCGCCGTTGCAGGTATATTCACGAGTATAGGCATCATCAAAAGTACCAACAGCAGCGCAGGCTGTTACCACCTTAAAGGTTGAGCCGGGAGTGAACGTAGATGACAAAAAGCGATTCATATAAACGCCTTCCATGTCATCAAGCACTACGTTCTCGTCGTAAACATCATAAGCAGGGGTTGATACCATGCAAACAATTTCACCCGTTTTGTAGTTATATATGCCAATAGTTCCGTTATATCCTTTTAGCTCTTCATAAGCTTTTGCACATATTTTTGCATCAAGAGTAAGCTCGATATCGTTACCGCTGTCTTTAAGTGAATACAGACCGTTTATTTTATCGTAACCCGTTACATCTTCGATATATTGAGATTGTATACCCGTTGCGATAAACCCTGATAAATCGCCAACAGCATGAAGCGTGGAAAGTCTTATATTTTCGTCTTCATTATAAACTCTTTCATCTTCGTTTGTAGTGACAAGTACAACACCATTACAGTCTGTAATAGTACCGCCGTGCAATATTTCGCCATTTTTGTAAACATGGCGATTTGATGCAAACAACGCCCAATCATCAGCGTTAAAGATATATGACACAATAAAGTACACAAAACCCGAAACAAACAGCAAAATCATCAATATCATGAAAAAACTGCGTGAAGATACTTTATGTTTACTCAACACACTCACCCCTTTCGCAAGTTTCAAGATAAGCATGAACAAAAGCCAAAAGCGACCATGATGCAATCATGGCGGAGCCGCCGTTGCTTATAAACGGCAACGCAACGCCCGTTAAGGGCAAAATATCAACCGAGCCGAATATATTAAGTGCCGATTGGAAAAGGTAAAGTCCGCTTGCGGCACAGCCTGCAACCGAATAAAAGCTTGATGCACCAAAATTGATTGACTTAACGCATGAAATAAGCAGAATACACAAGCTAGCCGCAACGCAGAAACCGAGCAAAAGTCCCCATTCTTCGCAGATAACACCAAAAACAAGGTCAGTATCGGCAGCAGAAACATAAATCAGAGTGCCGTTAGCTCCACCCAAACCAAACAAGCCGCCGCTTGCAATTGCAATCATTGTACGGGTTTGCTGATAACCGCCCTCGTAGGCGTAATCCCAAACATTACCGTAAACAGCAAAACGTGCGGAAACATGGGGCATAACGTTAATTATAACAATACCGCCAATTAAAGCCAGCAAAAGCATTAAATAGATTGTTCTGCGACGCTTTACTCGCATAGAAAGAATTATCAGCGCTGTTACAAAATATATTGATGCGGTGCCAAGATCCCGCATTAAAGCAAGGCAAAAGCCGAAAAACAGCGTTAAAAATGCAAACCAACAAAAATTACGCTTTGTGATAAGCTCGTTCATCAAAGCCGCACTGCAGAATATGAATACGGCTTTAATTAATTCCGACGGCTGAAAAGATATATTATCACCGATGTATATCCAGTTTTTTGCACCGTTGATATATGTTCCGAAAAAGCCGTTATACAGCATAAGCGCACAGGCAAGAATACCTATGGGGTACCTTATTTTTCTGCACAATTTTGGATATTTGAGTAAAAATCGCAAAATGAGAAAACAAATAAATCCCGCAAAAATGAATATGGCTATTTTCACAAAGCGCGAACCATCACCTGCTGATGCCGCCATCAGTCCGACAGTGGACAGAAAAAATCCAAATAATACTGTCGATTGCGATGATGTTGCTTTTTTTACGCACAAAAAACAAAGCTCGGTAACAAACATTGCCAAAGCTGTAATTATTACAGCAAGCGGCATTGTGTGAACATATTTCAGCAATATATAAAGAAATACCAATAACTGAAACATTACCAAAAACACCGCAGCAACAAGCGTGTTTGCTGATTTTTCACCGCTTGGCGAGTATTTTCTTTTGTTGATTAAAAACTTATAGCTGTTTTCTCCCAAGGCGACATTTGCACCGGAAAACAGCATTACGGGTTTTACCGTATTTTCGCCGTTTACTGATATGTTATCGGCAAGGGGTGAAAGTTCAAAGCCTTCATCTGTTTTACATATTACCGCATGCCTGTCCGCCACACCCGACAGTCTTACATCACATAAAGGCGTTGAGCCTATAACACACTCATTTGAGTAAATATCAATCAGCTTTGGTTTCTCTTCATTACTGACAAGTCTTGCAAGAATGTTAGGTTTGCGGTATTTCAGCACAGCTTTGCCTGCAAAAAACACAAACACAGCGGCTGCAATCGGTATAACAAATCTTGCGGCAGCAAAGTAAACATCGCAAACATTCTGCACAAAAAACACACCTTTCTTTTGTATATATATCTAAATACATTCTAACACATTAATCAATCTAAATCAAGACTAAATAAATACTAACAACAGCAAACCCGTGAAGAGTAAATCTTCACGGGTTAAATTTACCTATTAAAGACGTTTCATAACCTCAATACACATTCTGCCGTTGTGATAAGGGCATTTCCAAGGGCCGACCATATCAAAATCACCAAAAGGCTTGCCGTTTATATCAACATCGGGGAACCATTCACCGCTGCGCTTATCAACAACATATTTTTCGATAAAGCCGAAAACATCGTTTGCAGCATTCAAAAACTTTTCATCGCCGCTTACCTGATATGCGTTTAAAAAGCCGACAACGGTTTCTGCCTGCACCCACCACACACGCTTTTTGGAGATTTCGTTTCCGTCACGCTCGTTATTCAACGATGAGTTTTCGTACGCTATGTCAAATATATTTTCAGCAATAGCAAGGTCTATTTTACGGAATTTTTCAGTATATTCACCATCAGATAAAACCTCGCAAGCTCTGTCCATAAGCCAGCTTGCTTCAATATCATGACCGTAAGAATGAATATCACCGAGAACATTCATATCATCATCAAAGAAAACACGCAATGCGCTGTTGTTTTCATCGTAGACATATTCTTCCACGATATCAAGCAGATGCGCAAGACTCTTTTTAACGCGTGCATCACCTGTTGAGCGCAAAAGCTCTGTATAAGCCTCAATAAGATGCAAAATACTGTTCATCGTCTTTTTGGCGGCAATACCATTTTCTGAAAGAGCATCGTTATCGGCAGTTGTCCACTGCCTTGTAAATGCTTCTTCATAAAGCTTGCCATCAAATGCTTTTTCTTCAATAACATCATAAAGCCAAAGCGCAGTTTTTAAAGCTTCGTCATCACCAAATGCCTGATGATAAACGCTCAGTGCATATACTGCAAACGCCTGATTATATGTATGTTTCATACTGTCAAGCGGATTGCCTTTGCAGTTCATCATCCAATAAACGCCGCCGTACTCTTTATCAATACAGCAGTTTTTCAAAAATTGATAAGCGTGGTCGGCGTATTTTTTCAAAGAGATATCCTTTGTTGCAATAAAGCTTGCAGAATAAAACCACAATATGCGTGAATTGAGTATTACGCCCTTATCAGCATCCTTGAAAAGCTCCAAATCCTGATTCATCTGACCGTAAAATCCGCCGTTTTCGTCATAAAGCTTATTCCAAAACGGAATAATCTGATTAAAAAGCATTGCCTTGCATTTATCTTTAAGCATAATTTTCTCCCGTATATAACAAGATACCGCAATCAGAATTATGCGGTATCTTGAAATTATAATTCTTTTTATTCGTTCATGCCGCAGCACTTTTTATACTTCTTGCCGCTTCCGCAGGGGCACATATCGTTAGGCTGGGGCTTGCGCTTTGCACGCTGAGGTCCGAGCGAACCATCGGAAGAACCGGCGTTAGGCTCGGTAGGTTTAAGCACCTGCTCACGCTGAACTTCATCGCGGCGCTTAATCTGCGCAAGGAAGAGGTTGCGTACAGTTTCTTCACGAATAGATTCAACCATTGCGTCGAACATATCCATACCTTCATAACGATATTCAACAACAGGGTTATGCTGACCGTAGGAACGCAAACCAATACCTTTTTTGAGTTCGTCCATATCATCAATATGGTTCATCCATTTCTGGTCAACAACCTTAAGGAGAATAACTCTCTCAAATTCTCTGAAGTCGATAAAGCTAAGTTCCTGTTCACGCTGTTCGTACTTAGCAAGCGCACGCTCGGTAAGCTCATCCTTGATAGTTTCCTTAGTGATTTTTTCAAGCTCTTCATCGCTGTATTCAAAGTCATCAACATAAGTAAACAAGCCGAAGAAATGATTACGCAAGCCTGCAAAATTCCATTCTTCCTTATTGGAATTATCAAGCAAATAGCTATCAACAGAAGTAGAAACAAGGTCTTTGATCATGGTGATGATATAATCGTGAATATCCTCACCTGCAAGAACCTTTGCACGCTGTGAGTAGATAATTTCACGCTGTGCGCTCATAACATCGTCATAATTAAGAACATTCTTTCTGATGCTGAAGTTCTTGCCTTCAACACGCTTCTGAGCAGACTCGATAATCTTAGAAAGCATCTTGCTTTCGATAGGCATATCATCGGTTTCACCGCCAAAAGATCTCATAACCTTTTCAAGACGGTCACCTGCAAAGATACGCATAAGGTCATCTTCAGTTGAAAGGAAGAATTTGCTTTCGCCCTCATCACCCTGACGGCCAGAACGACCGCGGAGCTGGTTGTCGATACGTCTTGATTCATGACGCTCGGTACCGAGGATATACAAACCGCCTGCTTCTCTTACAGCAACGGCCTTTTCCTTAACTTCTGCGCTGAATTTATCGTAAAGTTCTCTGTATATCTTTCTTGCTTCGATAATTTCCTGATTATCAGTATCAGCATAACCGATAGCCTCGTTGATAATCTCATCGGGGATATCCATTTTTCTCATTTTTGCTTTAGCAAGGAACTCAGCATTACCGCCGAGGATAATGTCAGTACCACGACCAGCCATGTTGGTTGCAATAGTTACCGCACCAAGCTTACCTGCCTGAGCAACGATTTCAGCTTCCTTTGCGTGCTGTTTAGCATTAAGCACTTCATGCTTAATACCCTTGCGTGAAAGCATTTTTGAAAGCACTTCTGATTTTTCGATTGAAATTGTACCAACAAGTACGGGTTGTCCCTTCTTGTTACATTCAATAATCTGATCAATTACAGCGTTGAACTTGCCCTGTTCTGTTCTGTAAACCACATCGGGATGGTCTATACGAGCAACCGGTCTGTTTGTGGGAACAGCAATAACGTCCAACTTGTAGATTTCCTTAAATTCGTCTTCTTCAGTCATAGCGGTACCTGTCATACCGGAAAGCTTTGGATAAAGACGGAAATAGTTCTGGAAAGTGATTGTTGCAAGCGTTTTGGATTCGTGTGCAACTTCAACGCCTTCCTTAGCTTCAATAGCCTGATGCAAACCATCGTTAAAGCGTCTGCCGAGCATAAGACGACCGGTAAACTCATCTACGATAACAACTTCGCCGTCTTTAACAACGTAGTCGATATCCATGTGCATGATACCATGCGCCTTAAGTGACTGATTTATGTGATGGAGCAGAGTAAGGTTTTCAGCAGCCATAAGGTTATCAACGCCAAAGTATCTTTCTGCTTTTTTAACACCCTGTTGTGTGATTGTAGCTGTTTTTGCTTTTTCGTCAACGATATAATCACAGCGTTCTCTGAGTCTTAAGAAATATGTGCAGCCTTTCTTAAATTCAAAAGTTTCAAGTCCGCAAGCAACGTTAACAGCTGCAAGATTTTTTGTTGCGCTGCGCATTTCGTTGCCTTTAGAGTCAGTCATCTCAGTAATTCTGAAGGAATGAAGAACCTCTGCCTTGTTGCTTGAATCAAACACAACAAGCTCAACTTCATCTCCCTTAGAGAATACATTTTTCTGATATGTTCCAAGCATGCCATTTTCAAACGAATGAACGTTTGCTACGTAGTCAATTTCATCCTGGTTTGCTTTATCATCAATTTCAACAATAGTTTTAGCAGAAAGTGTTCTGACAAAAACATCAACCTTATTGTAAAGGTCGGTTGCCTTATCGCCCTGGCCTGAAATAATCAAAGGAGTACGAGCCTCGTCAATCAAGATAGAGTCAACCTCATCGACGATGGCAAAGTTAGGCTCACGCTGAACCATGTTTTTCTTGTAGATAACCATGTTATCACGCAGGTAGTCAAAACCAAATTCGTTATTGGTACCGTATGTGATATCGCAGTTATAAGCCTCACGGCGTTCATCATTGGTAAGACCATGAAGAATACAGCCGATTGAAAGTCCTAAAAATCTGTAAACCTTGCCCATTTCTTCGGACTGGAATTTAGCAAGATAATCGTTAACAGTAACAACGTGCACACCCTTGCCCGAAAGTGCATTTACATAAGAAGCAAGACAAGCAACGAGAGTTTTACCTTCACCCGTTTTCATTTCGGCAATTCTTCCCTGATGAAGAACGATTGCACCGAGAATCTGAACAGGGTATGCTCTTTTACCGAGAACACGGGCAGCAGCCTCACGGCAGGTTGCAAGTGCCTCGGGCATGATAGCATCAAGTGTTTCGCCATCAGCAAGTCTTTCTTTAAATTCTTTTGTTTTAGCTTTAAGCTCATAATCGCTGAGTTCCTTGTACTCATCTTCAAGAATAAGCACCTGCTGCTGAATAGGTTCAATTCGAGCAAGTTCCTTAGCGCTGTATGAGCCGAAAATCTTTTCAAGAAGTCCCATTATATTATCGCTTCATGCATATTTTACAAATACGCACAGCTCTCCTTTCATTTTCTGTCATATACTTTATTATTATATATTATTTGCAATAATTTGTCAACAACAAAATACCCGAATTACCCGATTAATTTTCACACGCAAATCAGCCCACTTAAAACACGTAAAAGCAGGCTGATTTTTACTATATTATATCAAATTATCATAAATCAATCAAGAACAAATTGCAGAATTTTATTTACATACTGCCCTTAATTCGCATCAATGCACCTTTTTCAAGTCTTGAAACCTGCGCCTGCGATATACCTATTTCGTCGGCAACCTCAACCTGAGTTTTACCCTTGAAAAATCGTAGATAAAGTATATTTTTCTCCCTTTCGCCGAGTTTTTTTATGGCATCACGCAGATAAAGCTCGTCCATCCATGAATCGACATCATTTTTGTCGCCTATCTGATCAAGAACATACAGTGTATCTCCCGAATCAGAATAAACAGGCTCATATAGAGAAACAGGATCCGAAATGCTCTCAAGCGCCATTACAACATCGCTTTTTTTAACGCCTATTTCCCTGGAAATTTCTTCAACGGTCGGTTCTTTTTGGTTTTCATTTATATAGCTTTCCTTTGCTTGCATTGCCTTGTAAGCGATATCACGCAGACTTCGGCTAACTTTAATATGATTGTAATCGCGCAGATAACGTCGCAGCTCGCCGCTTATCATAGGCACGCAATACGTCGAAAAACGCACGTCCTTAGTCAAATCAAAGTTGTTTATGGCTTTTATCAACCCAACAACTCCAATCTGAAACAAATCGTCGATATCTTCTCCCCTGCCGGTATACTTCTGAATAACTGACAAAACAAGCCTTAAATTGCCCGTTATCAATTTATCCTTAGCTTCTTTTGAACCTGTTTCCTTAAATTCTCTTAAAAGCTGCATTTTTTCTTCTTCTTTCAAAACCTTTAGTTTTGATGTGTTTATGCCCGAAATCACAACCTTGTTATATGCCATTTGTTTTACCTCCCGCAAAATGCTTACAAAACAATTATTGGCATATATACCAAGTATAATACAGATAAATTATCTTTTAATTAAAGTAAAGCAATAAAAAATCCTGCCGAAAATTTAATTGCGACAGGATTTATATATGCAGATATGGTGTTTTACTGTTCAGGCTTAAAACCGGATTCAACCATCTTTATAACAGCATCAGCAATATCGGGGTCAAACTGTGTGCCCGAACCAACCTTGAATTCACCGATAATACGTTCTCGCGTAAGTTCGGGTCGGTATGGTTTTTCGGTCTGCATGGCGTCTAAAGATTCGCTTGCAAAAATAATACGCGAAGCAAGCGGAATATCCTCACCGGCAAGATTTTTGCCATAACCCATACCATCATAACGTTCATGATGATATAAAACGCTATCAGCCAAATCACGCAAAGCATCATGATGGTTAAGCACATCAGCGCCGTTTTTTACATGAGTCTGAACGATTTTGAGTTCTTCGGGGGTAAGTTTGTGCGGCTTATTCAGAATTTCGTCAGAAATACCGATATTGCCTATATCATGCAACAATGCGGCACAATACAACTGTTCTTTAAATTCATCATCACATTTCAAGCGACGTGCTATTTCCATTGAATACAATGCAACGCGCATTGAATGACCGCTTGATACATTTGATTTAGAATCTATCATTTCGGCAACGGCACTAATTGCCTGCGTTGAAAGCTCGGACTGTCTGATATGATGGTTTTCTTCATTTTGCATTTTTTCCACAATGAAAAACATACTTACAAGAAAAGAAATAACTGCAATCGCTATTACAAGTATTATCCAAAAAATTACCGATTCATACCAAAGATTAGCTTTTTTGATTTCAATGCTCTTTATTGCGGAAATATCTCCCCTTGCGTTAGTTCCATAAATTACAAGCGTATACTTTCCGCCATCAAGGTTTGTGTAAAAAATGTTTTCATCAGCGCTTACTGTTCTTTCTGTTTCATCAAAGCCTTTAAGCTTATATGTAATTTTATTTTCACCAAGATAGCTAAGAACGCTTACATCAATTTCAAGCGTTTCAGTTTTAGCATCAAGGGTAATTCTATCCTCAAAAGAAACGGGTTTTCCATCACAAAGAACAGAATTTATGCAAACTTGAGTTACGTAGTCCGTTTCGGACTTATTCACGCCCAAAACGCCATCCGTTGTGCAAATGTAAAGAACATCATTAACCAAACAACCCTGCGCGCCCATTGTTGCGGCGGCTTCAAGTCCGTGAATACCGCAGTATATCTGACACGATTTGTTCTTTTCAAGATCAGCAACGGTTGTTGTATATATTTCATCCGCACAAATAAGTATTACAGAGGAATCAATGCCTGCAACAGTATCATATACATGCGTATTTTCGGGCAACGATGCGCTTACATCAAACAAATCACCATCTTTTGCAAGAAACAGCGATTTTTCGGCTGAAATCACAATTGCAGATGTAGTATCATCATAAAAAATATCATCAACACTTTTTCTGCCAAAATCTTCACTAACTACGGTAACATTGCCTTCCTGAAGGAGAAATGCACCGTTGGGTGTACCCGCATAAATATTGTTTTCAATACCTATATCAAGCGAATACACACCGCCGTCAAGAAGATATTCGCTGATTTCAGCGTTGGGACTAATTACGCTTACGCCTCTTTCGTTGCCAACACATATAGAGCCGTCATCAAGCAAATCAATTGCAAAAATGCGCTCACTTAACAATCCCGTGGAAAGATTGAATACGCTCCAGCTACCGTCAGCGCTTGCATTATATTTGATAAGCCCGTATTTTTCGTCGGTGCCAATCAGCAAACAGCCATTATCATCAGTTAACAGACAGTTGATTTTTGTTCCTCTCAAAAGTTGGGTAAGCTCAGTTTCCACAAGAACGCCACCGTTTAACGCATCATATATAAAAAGGCCGTCGTTTGCGCCGATAAACAGCAAATTGCTGTAAACCGCAACTGCGTTTGCAGGCTTTCCGTAAAGTGCAGTAGCGCTACTTACGTTTACAAAATCAGAAACAGCAAGTTCGAGCATACCTTCAACCTGTGAACCAAACCATACATTACCTTCAAAGTCAACAGTGGCACAGTTTACGTTCTCATAAAGTCTGCTGTTAACAAGAAATGCAGATTTTTCATTTATATACCCAATACCATTATCTGAACATATCCAAACTCTGCCTGAATTATCCTGCGTGAAACCATTAACAGCACCAATGCCTGCGCAAAAAATAACACCCGAATCAAACGAGCCGTCATCGCACGGTTCGAAATATACTATTTCTCCGGACATTGTGCCGACGTACACCATGCCCGATGCGCTTGCGTAAACGGATATTGGTGTTTGTGATGTTAAAAACGAACTTCCGTTTGCACCGTTAATATCAACACTTGCCTTAACGTCATCTGCAATAAAGTAAATACTGCCGCCTGCAGTAACACACCATACCAATCCGTTTTCGGCGCACGAAACGCTTACAACACTTTTATCTGCGGAAGTTAGTTCGGCAGAAAACGCAGAAACACTGAGATTTTTTGAATTTACGCACGCAATGCCGCTTGAAGAAGATGCTACAAGATTAGAATCAGCATCAACATCAAGCGCTGTTATATTATCAGAAAGATAGCCTTTTGTATCAAACTTTTCTAATTTAGAATTTTTGAGATAAAACAGTCCGTTTTGCGCAGTGCCTACCCAAAGACATTCTGAAAACTCAACTGCGATGATTTCGCAATCGTTCAAAGCTTCATCTGCAAAGCTTACTTTTTCAAAGCTTTCGGAATTATATCTGTACACGCCGTTATCCGTACCGAGCCATACAAAACCATCATCACTAAACGCTATATCATTTACAGTATTGCTTTCAAGACCGCTTGCGCTATCATACAAAACCTGCGAATACTCTGCAGGAATTGAATATCTGCCTTGTATATATCCCATATCCGCAGCAGAAGCAAACAATGCTAAACCCTGTGCAAATATACAGCACGATATCAGCATACTGCCGATTTTTTTTAATTTTGCCATAAAACAAAGCTGTTCCTTTCAAAACACAATCATTCACAATACATTATATCAAATCAGTATAATTTAGTCAAGGGCACGCACATACGTCAAACATACAAGCCAAGACACAACAAAAGCCGAAGTTTATTAAAAAACCACGGCTTTTGAATTATATACTGTTGATATGCAAACGATATTAATTATCCAAGCTTTGTACCGCCGGATAATGTTCCGCCGTATGCAGCAAGCTGTGTATCATCAAGTGTTTGGAAGTAAGTTGAATTTGTGAGCGTACCGCCTGTGTAGAATGAAGCGCCACTGTAAGCTGTGCAGCCTGCAATAAGCGAAGATACAGTTTTATCAGCAATAAAGGAAACGATTATATTTCCTGAACCATCGCAAAGCGTAATTCTCGTGTTAGCGCTGACAGAAGCGGATACGTTGACAGATTCAGTAATGGAAGTGCTTCCACCCATTCCGCCCATGCCGCCCGGGCCGCCCATGCCGCCGGAGCCGGTATTCTTTACATAAACGCCGCCTGTATAAGTTACGCCGCCGTCACAATCGAACGGTTCCTGACCGTTTGATACGCAGATACCACCACTGATAGTCAGTGTACCATTGGAATCGTAACCATCATGGTCGCCGTCGGAAACGCTGATAATCGAGAAGCCGCCGCTGATCTCAAGCACACCTGCTGCAGATGAGCTTGTGCCACCCTGACCGGGCCACATGCCTGACGAGCCTGAGTTATCTGCACCGCCTGCAACATTGTAAGCATCGTCAAACGAGGTAACAACAGTAGCACCGCTTCTCTGATAGATATTGTAAGCTTCAATACCTTCGTAAGCATTGTAGATCACAAGTTCAAAATCGGTGTATGCACCACCGCTTGTTCCGAGATAGCATGAAGTATCAGCATGAATCGCTTGACGTCCATCGCCATCCTGCGAAAAGCTTGTTGCGTTGATAGTCAATTCAAGCTGACCGCCAAGAATACTAACATCACCGTTAGCATTGATGCAGTCATCAGTTGTAACAATATTCATATAACCGCCATTGATATTTACAGCGCCCGTATAGGTTGTGCCCGTGGTATCATCGGTATAACCTGCCTTAAGTCCCTTAGAGCTTGTTGTACCGTATGTTGTGGTTGTTGTAAGATCAAGCGAACCGCCGTTAATTTCGACATTATACACGCCTGAAATACAATCGCCATAAGAATTAACGGTTACATTACCGCCGCTTACGCGGACAAATCCGCAGGTTGTATCTGATTCATCGGTTGACTTGATGCCGTCGCCGCCACTTGTTGTAACGTTAACATTAAGGTATGAATAATCCGTATCATCGGGGTCGCCTATTCTTACAGAATCCTTACCTCTAATACCGTCATCAACAGCAGTAACGTTAATTGTGCTGTTCCAAATCTTAATATCATTCTTGCAGACAATACCGTCGGCACAGTTGCCGTTAACATTCAAGGTACCCTTGCCCTTGAACTTGATATCGTCACATGCATAAATAGCGCCGCTGTCACCGTCATCATTAGTGTAGCTTGTGCCGTCGGATATAGTATTAACATATCCGTTTTTGCTGGAAATTTCAACCTCATCATCAATAGCTGCGATATACACAGGTGATGTTGTGGTGTTAGAAAGGGTAAGACCTACAAGGTTTAACGTAACAAGTCCGCTTGCATAAGTTGTCTTATCGCAGTTTACCACAAGCTGACCTTCAGAACACTGACCCGAAACGTCAAATTCGCCGGGTGTGTGAATTGTTACATAAGTGTTGTTTGCAACGCTTACATTAGTTGCATTGCTTGCGTTTACAACGGAACCGTTAACATTGTAAAGTGTAACAGAGCTTTGTCCGTAAACGATTGATGTAACAACATTATCAGTATCTCCTGTTGATACAGAAGAATATGGTGTACGGCGCATAATCAGCAAATCGACTACGTTAAATACACCATCACTGTTCATGTCGGTATTTTCAAACCCTTGTGCATCAACAGTACTGCTGTTTAAAAGCGTATGCTGTGCAAGCGAAATATCCGTAATATTAAAAGATGAATCGCTGTTGGCGTCACCAAACAAAGTTACTGCCGCAATCGGCGTTAGTGATGAAGCCGCACACAAAGCGGCGGCACAAGTACCGGCTAAAACCCTTTTAACAGCTTTTTTGTGCTGAATCATTAGTTTTCCTCCTAAATCAATCTGAACACGAATAACCGAAAGATATATTGCACCTTCCGCGGCTAATGTTATCCGAATACACAGTTATTTTACATTTGCAATGTTAAACCAATGTTAAAACATCAGTTTAATATAACTTAAATCTTATTTTAATAAAATATTAACATTAGGGATATATAATATTAGTAATGTAGAACACACAAACCCTTAGGACAAAACAAGAAAAATGCCATGTTAAGATTACTATTTGTATTACTCGTCTGCCTGCCAGATATACTTTACTATGTGCCTAAAATGCGGCGCTGGTCGACAAATCCGGCAAAGTATACGCTGAAAAAATGCTATACTATGGCAAAAATCATGATAAGCACTATAAAAACCAAAGGATTTATTTTTACAAGAGCCTACGGAAAGGAAAACCTGCCCAAAAACACAGGTTATGTTATGTTTCCAAATCATCAGGGCAAATACGATGTTTTGGGAATTATGGCAACCCACAAGGAGCCTTGTTCATTCGTGATGGATCACGAGCGCGCAAAGCTGCCGATTGTTAAGGATTTTGTAAAGTTTATCAGAGCAATTACGCTTGATAAATCCAGCATAAAGCAACAGCGCATAGCAATAAAAAAGGTAAGTGCAGAGGTTGAAAAAGGCGGAAAGTATATTATTTTTCCCGAAGGCGGCTACAACAACAACCGCAACAGACTGCAAAACTTTTACAGCGGGTGTTTCCGCAGTGCCGTTGACGCAAAATGTCCGATTGTTCCTGTTGCACTGATAAACTCTTACAAGGTATTTACCGGACTTTCACTTGCGCCTGTTTTTACAAAGGTTTATTATTTAAAGCCGATATATTATGATGAATATAAAGATATGAAAACATCGGAAATAAGCGATATGGTAAAAGCTAGAATTGATAATTTGATAGAATCGAAAGTAAGAAGAAGATAAATCCGCAAAATTATATTATACCTTGAGAATTGTATTTTACTATTTCTCAAGGTATTTTTTGTTTTTTGCGATTTTTATAGCTAAATTTATTGACTATATCTCAAAAATGTACTAAAATATAGAGTATGTTATTATTGACTTTAGGAGATGAAATATATGAGTTGCTGTAATTGTAACAATGGTGAAGTAAATCTTGAATTGCTTGAACCTGTCTTGAGAGAATACGCAGGTATTAAGGGCAGTCTGATTACAATTTTACAGAACGCACAAGAGATTTACGGCTATCTGCCGAGCGAGGTTATATATAGGGTTGCTGAAAGCACTAACACAACTCCTGCGAGAGTTATGGGCGTTGCAAGCTTTTATACACAGTTCCGATTCAAGCCCATTGGCAAATATTTAATTATGCTTTGCAAAGGCACAGCCTGCCATGTAAACTCAAGCGATGCTATTGCGCAAACACTTAAAGAAGAGCTTGGAATAAGCGATGGCGAAACAACTGAGGATGGTTTGTTTTCAATAACATTCGTTGCTTGCCTGGGCTGCTGCAGTCTTTCTCCCGTTATGATGATAAACGATGATACTTATGGTTCGCTTACGCCCGCAAAGGTAAAGCAAATTATTGCTGATATCAAATCTAAGGAGGCGCAAAGTTTATGAGAATTATCGTAGGACAGGGTAGCTGCGGCATTGCAGCAGGCGCACAAAAAGTTGCATTGGCGCTTAACACATTGCTTGAAAGCAAGGGTATTACAGCAGGTGTTACAGGCTGTATAGGTATGTGCTGGCTTGAACCCATTGTTGATATTTACGATGATAACGGCACTTTGCACAGACTTGTAAAAGTAAGCGAAAATGATGCCAAAACAATTGCCGATGCAGTGATTGAAAATGATTTTGCAAAGGTTTCTGCACTTGAAATCAGTGCTGAGGATAAATCGTTTTTAGAAAAACAGACAAGAATTGCTTTGCGCAACTGCGGTATTATCAATCCCGATAATATTGAAGACTATATAAATGCAGGCGGTTATGAATCACTGAAAAAGGTTGTATTGTCAATGTCGCAGGATGATGTTATTGAAGAAATAAAAACATCGGGACTTGCAGGCAGAGGCGGCGCAGGCTTCCCCACATGGTTTAAGTGGAATGCGGCTAAGCAATCAAAAGGCGACGAAAAATATTTGATATGCAATGCAGACGAGGGCGACCCCGGTGCATTCATGGACAGAGCCGTTATCGAAAGCGATCCGCATACTCTTATTGAGGGTATGCTTATCGGAGCGTATGCAATAGGCGCAAGTCATGCAGTTGTATATGTGCGTGCTGAATATCCCTTGGCTATTATCAGACTTAAAAACGCAATAAAGCAGGCACAGCAAGCAGGCTTTATTGGAGAAAACATTTTAGGCAGCGGTTTTTGCTGCGATTTTAAAATCAAAGCCGGAGCAGGCGCATTTGTATGCGGTGAAGAAACTGCTTTGATAGAATCACTTGAAGGTGAGCGAGGTATGCCAAGACTCAAGCCTCCGTTCCCTGCTCAAGCAGGATATTGGCACAAGCCTTCAAATATTAACAACGTTGAAACTTTTGCAAACGTTGCGTGGATTATTTCTAACGGTGGCAAGGCGTTTTCTGCCATGGGTACTGAGAATTCAAAAGGTACAAAGGTGTTCGCCTTGACAGGCAAAATCAACCGAGGCGGCCTTGTTGAAATACCAATGGGCAAGACACTTCGTGACGTTATTTTTGATATAGGCGGCGGCATAAGGGACAATAAGCAGTTCAAGGCTGTTCAGATGGGTGGACCTTCAGGCGGATGTATTCCTGAAAATCTGCTTGATACAGTTATTGATTATAAAGAACTTGGTGCTACGGGCGCTATAATGGGCAGCGGTGGTATGGTTGTAATGGATGAATCAACCTGCATGGTTGGCATGGCTAAATTTTTCCTTGATTTTACCGCTAAGGAATCATGCGGAAAATGCGTGCATTGTCGTATTGGCACAAAGCGTATGCAGGAAATACTGACACGCATTGTTGAAGGCAACGGCAAAGAAGGCGATATTGAACTTCTTGAAGAGCTTTGCAACGCTATCAAAGATGGTGCTCTCTGCGGTCTTGGTCAAACTGCACCAAACCCCGTGCTTACCACAATAAAATACTTCAGAAACGAATACGAAGCGCACATCAGCAAAAAGCAATGTCCCGCGCATGAATGCAAGGCATTATTAAGCTATGTTATTGATGCTGACAAATGTAAAGGTTGCACCCTTTGCGGCAAAAAATGTCCTGTTAACGCCATTAGCGGTGAATTAAAATCAGCTCACAGCATTGATACAGCCAAGTGCATTAAATGCGGACAGTGCATCAGGCTTTGCAAATTTGGTGCAATTTCGGTTAAGTGAGGTAGTGTATGGAACAAATTAAAATCACAATAAACGGCAAGGAATGTATTTGCAATGAAGGCGAATACATTTTAAAAGTAGCTGCTGATAACGGCATTAAGATACCCAATCTCTGCAATCATGAAAGTGTAGCAGTTTACGGGGCTTGCGGACTTTGTACTGTTGAAATCACCGACGACGGTAAAGGCAGACCGTTACCAAAATTGATGCGTGCGTGCGCAACAAAAGCTATGAACGGCTATGTTGTGAATATTGACACGGAAAGAGTTAATCAATCCAGAAAAATTGCGTTGGAGCTTTTGATGAGTGACCACGATGCAGATTGTGTAGGTCCTTGCAAGCTCAACTGCCCTGCACATACAGATTGTCAGAAATATTTAAAGCAGATTTCTAAAGGAGATTATCACGGAGCTGTTGAAACTATTAAGGACAAGGTTCCCCTGCCCGCTTCCATCGGCAGAGTCTGCCCGCATCCTTGTGAAACAAACTGCCGCAGAAAAAACGTTGAAGAACCTCTTTCCATTGCCTTTTTAAAGGCTTTTGCAGCAGATAAGGATTTAGCAAAAGATACCTACCGTGCAATCGGAATGCCCGATACAGACAAAAAGGTTGCTATCATCGGAGGAGGCCCAGGCGGTCTTACTGCTGCATATTATCTGCGTTTGAAAGGTCATAGCGTTACTGTTTATGATATGAACGCAAAAATGGGCGGCATGCTGCGTTATGGTATACCTGCATACAGATTGCCAAAGGAAATCCTTGACAGAGAAATTGCTGAGATTGAAGCTCACGGAGTTGATTTTGTAAACAATTGCAAAATTGGAAAAGATATCAGCTTTGAAGAAATACAACAGCATAACGACGCAGTTATTCTTGCTGTGGGTGCATGGAAGAGCATGAAAATGCGTGTTGAAGGCGAAGATTTAAACGGCGTTATCGGTGGAATTGAGTTTCTGCACGATATTTCTTCCAACGAAGGCGAAAAGCCCGATTTAAAAGGCAAAAAAGTCGCTGTATGCGGCGGAGGCAACACCGCAATGGATGCTTGCAGAAGTGCTGTAAGATGCGGTGCTGACGAGGTTTATATAATATACAGACGAACTGAAGCCGAAATGCCCGCTGAAGATATTGAAATTCTTGAAGCAAAGGAAGAAGGCGTAAAGTTTAAGTTTTTGACAAATCCTGCAGAAATAATCGGCACGGACGGCAAGGTATCACAGATAAAGCTTCAGGTTATGGAGCTTGGCGAGCCCGACGCAAGCGGCAGACGTTCTCCCGTTGCAATTGAGGGCAAGTTTGAATATCTTGATGTAGATTTGGTAATTATGGCAATCGGTCAGATTATTGAAGCCAGCGGTTTTGATGCTGTTGAAAAAACAAGAAAAGGCACCATCGCTGCCGATGAATCAACATACAGAACGTCTGTTGAAAATGTGTTTGCCGTTGGCGATGCAACAAACAGAGGCGCTTCGATTGCAATTGAAGCTATTGGCGAAGCAAACAGATGCGCAGATGTTGTAGATTCTTACCTTAATGGTGAGATTATTGCTTACAAGGCACCTTTTGTTTCAAAACGAAACGAAAAAGATATTGACTTTAGCGGTAAACAGCTTGCTATGCGCATCAAAATGCCGACAAGAAATCCTGATGAACGCAAATGCGATTTTAACGAGGTTAACCTTGGATTTGATGATGAGGAAAAGGTAAAATCAGAGGCAAAACGCTGTCTTGAATGCGGCTGTCACGATTATGGTCATTGCAAGCTTATAAAATATGCAAATACGCTTGATATTAACCCTGATAGATTGGGCGGTATTAAAAACAATAATCCAATTGAAACAAAATTGGTTTCTATTGAGCGCAATCAAAACAAGTGCATACTTTGCGGCTTGTGCGTAAGAGTATGCGACGAGGTTGTAAACAAAGGTATTCTCGGTCTTATCGGTAGGGGCTTTAGCACCGTTGTAAAGCCTGAATTTAAAGATACAAGCGTTGTTGAATACTGCAAAAACTGTAAAAAATGCGTTGAAGCTTGCCCAACGGGCGCTTTGAGAATTATAGAAGAATAAAACAATATGCAACAAAAAAGGGCTTTGGTATAATCCAAAGCCCTTTTATTCTTTATAACCTATTAATCCTTCTTACCGAAAAGTCCGCCGATTTTGTCGCCGATATCGCCAAGCTTATCACCGATATCATCAAGCTTGATTTTACCCTTTACAGCATCAACAACTTCGTCAACCTTATCTTCGGGAATATCAACACCTGCAAGCTTTTCAACAACAGCTACGGGGTCTTTCTTAAACTCATCTTTAATGTCCTTGTCGTTTTTAATTTTGTCAACAAGTTCTTCAATTTTTTCTTTGATATCCATTGGATTATCCTCCGTCAATAAATTGGTGTTTTACCACCTTGTTAAGATTATATCACCAAAAAGCTTTAACTTCAAGTAAATATTTTTTGTGAAAAATTAAGATATTTTAAACTTTTGATAAATGTTATACAAATATAACATTTATCACTAAGGTATGCACACCGTATCTTCCAATTGCGTTGACAAACACTTAACTTTATGGTAATATTTATTGGTAACAAATATGCACAATATTCGGTAATGGGAGGATAAACGAATGAAGTTAAAAAAATTAATAACAGCTTGTGCTGCAATTGCGGTTTCTTCAGCGGGACTTGCAATATGTACTGAAGCTGCTGTATCAGCAGATACAGAATGGTATTTGTATATTGGCGGTCAAGAATACATTGCAACGCAAACCCTTGAGGGTAATGGCTGGACGTGGAACCACGAAACAACTACATTAACGCTTAACGGTTATAATTCCACAGCGATTTATTTTGATAATTTTACTACTGTTTCCGAAACGGAATATACCTGTCCCGTATTCAACGTTGAGGTAATCGGTGAAAACAGCATCAGCAACACCAACGACAACCAACCTTCATACGGCGGAAGCATTTACGATGCTCTTTCAATCAACAATGCCACATTGAATATATACGGAACCGATAAGGAAACAGATAAACTTAACATCACCAATAAGCATATTCATTCCGACCAGGCTATAAGTGCATATTCACATAACACAAGTGATTGGGTGCTGCCTGAAACCTCATCTGTTACAATCAGCGATTTATCAATAGATATTAACGGTTCGGAATACGGTATATCAACATTTACTCTTGATATTTCCAATTGTGATATAACTACTAACAACATTCTTGATACTGCAATGCAGCTTGGTACAATCAATGCAGAAAACTTGAACTTTACTGTTGAAAATAATGAAGATACAGTAAATCATCCAATAATTGTTTTATCAATTGGAATGCTGGATTTAGAATATGAAGCAGTGCTTAACAATTGTGCATTTGATATTGATTGCGTACCTAAATACAGCATTTACGATACTAACAGAGTTTACAGTCTGTTATCAGCAGGCAGCGGTGTAACCGTAACTTCAACAGATTGTACTTACAACGCTGTTTACGAATACACATCAAACGAGAGCCATGAATTATACGTTGTGCCGTTTTCAGCTTCAAACGCTACCTTCTCCAATGATACATTTGACATTGATGTAATAAACAACGAAGAAACAGATAACCTTCTTGAAACGCATATATTCAGCGGTTATAACAACGGTACACTTAGCTTTAATAATTGTGAGATCAACGCAAACGTACACCACACAAATGATACTGTTTATCTTGTAAATGCGATTGATACAAATACAATGCTTGAAAGCTGCTTGGTTAACTACAATGTTAGCGGCGACAATACTGATGTGTATGCCTTTAGTTTTATTCAGCAAGATTACGAAGGTTCGAGAATAATTCAGACACGCAACGGTACATTTACCATAAATATAGGCACAGGCTTTAACAATGCCTATATTATCAAGGGTGATTTATACGGCGGATATAATAATCAGTGGAATGTCAATTTCGGTGATGATTCTGATACTGTTGATGATACCTACGCCATTTTCGGAAATACTGTAAGCGCTTACAGCACAATGAACGACAAAGTTAACTGCACATTTGGCAACAGCGTTGCAAAAGGCGATGTACTTATAGTAGATATAATTGATTTTGACGACTGCGATATCACCGTAAATGCTGTTAATACAGATGCAGAAATCGGTGGATTTACTGCTACTAATGCAGGCATAAGGACAAGCAAATTCAACATCCCCTACCCTATTGATTATTTTATGTTTGATGCCGGTTCGACCGAATACAGTGGATTTATGTTTACCGGCTGTGACATTATCTGCGAATACGAAAAATACTTATTCAGCTCTGATGATAATATTACTATCATTGATTCGGTTGTTAATGCCAACGGCAACAACGCTTCAGGATTTGTAGCAACAAACCAAAGCAATCCTGCCTATATTGAATCCGTATTGCAAATAGAAAACTCCGTAATAGATATAAAAACAGTCGGCTTCGGCATAGACGTGCCCTATGTAACTTTTGATGACAGCAGAGTAAATATAAAATCGGCTTACATTTACAATGTAGAAAAAGTTTCGCTGAATTATACCGATACTGATTTATGGGTTGCTGAAAACGAAGACGGAATATTGGGCACGCTTGATAAGGCAACAATTTCCAAAACTGGCAAGCTTATAAAAATCCAGCCCACAATATGTATTGAAGTTAAAAATGTTTTTGCTACGGATGAGTTTGCTGATTTTGATATAGAAACTTCGTTTATGGCTGATGACACAGCGCAAATGCCCCATGCTTCCGCTTACGTTTACATACGTTCATACAAGGAATCTTCAAACAATTGGGTTTTATTTTCATATCGTACCGGTAATACATTAAGCCCAAATTACAATATTGATTTAAATCTTGATGAAAATGGCACGATTTCACCTTACAACGTGTATTTTACCGAATACAATGCAGGCAACCCAAGCACTACTTTTTCAATCGGATATTCAATTGACGATACCGCAAGCTTTGAAGAATATCTGATATACACAATTGCAAAGTATTTTGACAAAAACATTGACTCTGACGGTCTGCTTGATATAATCACCATGGGAACCGTTTATGAAGCAAATGGCACTGCAAAAGAAATCGGCAAGCTTGATGTAAACATTGCAATGCGTGGTGACGCAAACCTTGACAATGTTATTGACACAAAGGATGCCGCTTTAATGGCAAAATATGCGAGCGAAAAAGCTATCAGCGGAGATACTCCGCCCGTTATGTCAGCTATTAATGATTATCTTGCAAAGCTTGTATCGGATATAAACAACGATACTGCAATTGATACAAAGGACGCTGCTAATGCTGCTATGTTTGCATCAACCAAATCAAACTATCCTGCCGATATTTCCGATATGGATAAATATATTGGCATTTGGAAGGAAATAGGCGTTATTTCCTAAAACCTATTGCTACGCAAAAAACAAGCACCGCAGAAAGTAAATTTCTGCGGTGCTTATTTATGTATTAAAGAATTATTTTGCGGTTTCAATCTCCCCTGCTTTTTCAAGAGTTATTTTTGAAATAACGGGGCCGGTAAGTTCGTAAATCATGGTAGCGCAAAGTATGATTGCTCTGATTTTATCAGCATAATCAGGCACAACGCTAACCGCAACAAGCGAAAGACCTATCGCCACGCCTTCCTGCGGTATAAGCGTAAAGCCAAGATATTTTTTAACACTTTTGGGTGATTTGCAAATAACTGCACCAAGCCAAGCACCAAAGAATTTACCAATCACTCTCGTAACGAGATAAATTACACCAAGTACACCAATTGAAGTAATTATACTTATATTAAGCTGTGCGCCGGAAATAACGAAAAACAGCATATATATCGGCGGCGTGATAGAATCGGTAACGGAAAAAATCATATCAGATTGCTCTGTGATATTAGCAAGAACTGCGCCGAACATCATGCAGGTTAAAAGTGCTGATGCACCGAAATATTCAGCAAGAGAATTTGCTATGAATATAAACGCAATTGATATGCAAAGTCTGTTGGAACGTTTTTTGAAAAACCTCATCGGTACAAGCATAACAAATGCAAGTGCCGCACCGATTATAAGCGAAAGCAATACTTCCCACACGGGCTGCAGAATTGAAAGCAATATATTCTGTCCGCCGCCTGAGTTAATCATCTTTGCAATGGTTACGGAAAAACCGAAAGCAATCAATGCTACGGCATCATCAAGAGCGGCAACACTTAACAAAGTTTCGCTGACAGGGCCTTTTGCGTTATATTGCCTGATAACCATAATTGTTGATGCAGGAGCTGTTGCCGCTGCAATAGCACTGATTACCATGGCAAAAGGCAATTCGCAGCCTGCGGCTAAAAATCCGAGAAATACGAAGATAACAGCAAACATACCTTCGAGTATGGCAATTACTATGGGAGCTGCGCCAACACGCTTGAAATACGATAAGCGAAATTCAGAGCCGATTGACATTGCAATAAATGCAAGCGCCATATCCGACACAATACTAATATTTTCGACATTCTGCTCACTGATTATTCCCGTAATATACGGACCTAAAAGCAAACCAGCAATAAGATATCCCGTTACGTTGGGCAACCCTATAAGCTTAACAAGTCTGCCGAATGTAAGTCCGCAAACGAGCATAATGCCTATATAAAACAGAATACTCATTCTTTATACAGTCCCTTTCCTCTTGCAAAATCAATCGGAACGGTGAACATAATTCCCGTATCGGGCTTATCAAAGCTGCCGACAACTTCCTCAACTATTTTTGCAGCCACCTCAACCTGTTCATCGGGCATAACGGTAAGAATTGTTTTGCTGGTTGAATGGCGTTCCTCCTGCAAGTATTTTCTGATATATCCGAAAAATGGTATTTCTTCTTCCTGATGATGCGAACCGTAAAGTTCACGTGCCATACCGATACTTTCAAGTATAGTTGCGCCACAAATTTTTTCTTTTGCAAATGCTGTCATAAGCTCATCAAGCTTTGATGTGCGGTTTAATACAAGTACAAAAAGTTTCATACACTTTCCTCCTAAAACTTACTGTTTTTAGCAACATTAGAATTTTAACATTATTTAGCATTTTATGCAATAGACAAATATCCGAAAATACGACAAAACTGACGCTAAATTTGTATAAAAAACGAAAAACGGCGGTAAAAAACTTACCGCCGCATTTATTCACACATCAAAGTTTAAATCTTCTGGGAATACCGTTTTGCATAATTATGTTAAGCTCACCGCTGATAAGTGGCAGAAAATAATGTACGGCATCATCTCTGACGTTATTTCCCCTATCATTAATCCATTCACGCGGCAAGAATTTCTCCTTATTTGCAACCAAACTTACATCAGCAGATTCAACATCAACTGTATACGGTGCATTGCAAACCCTTTTAAAAACCATAACCTTACCTGTTTCGCCATTAAGGGCAGCCAAAAGGCCCTTTGCACCGATTTCCTCAGCCTCGTCGATATCCGTTTTGGAACAGATATGTGATGAACAACGCTGCATTACGTTAAGTTCAACAGAACGCACCTTACAGCCTATTTCCTTAGCAACAAGGCTTTCAAGATATTTACCCACGCCCGAAAGATATTCATGTCCGAAATTATCTACCGAGCCTGAACGATAATCACCTGCATTCTGCAAAGAAACACCTTCGGAAACACAAACAATCACTGCTTTATGCTTTGCCATTTCATTGCGGACATCTTCAATAAATTTTTCAGCAGAAAATTCTACCTCAGGCAAATAAATTAAATGAGGTGCTTCATCACCGTTGGCACGCAAAACACTTGCCGAAGCTGTAAGCCAGCCTGCGTGTCGTCCCATTATTTCAATAATAGTAACCGAGCTTATACTGTATACAGAGCTATCACTTGCAATTTCACTGACAGTAGTTGCTACATATTTTGCAGCTGAGCCAAAACCGGGAGTGTGGTCGGTAACGCAAAGGTCGTTATCTATCGTTTTGGGCACACCAATTACTTTAATATCAATAGAATTATCAATAAAATATTTTGATAATTTCATAACAGTATCCATTGAATCATTACCGCCGATATAGATAAAAACGCCTATTCTGTGGCGTTTGAGGCAAGCAGTAATTCTTTCGTAAACGCTGTTATCATCACAAAAATCAGGCAGCTTATATCTGCATGAGCCAAGCACAGTTGACGGTGTTTGTCGTAGAATTTCAATATCCTCGTTAGTGCGAACAATACTACGCAAATTTACGAGATTATCAGAAATAACACCTTCAATACCATTAAGTGAACCAAAAATAGCGTCGATTTCGTCGGTTTTGAGCGCCTGCTTGATAACACCCAACAGTGATGCATTTATAGCGCAGGTAGGTCCACCGGATTGTGCAACAACAATATTCATCAAAACACCTCGTTATGTAATTCTTTTGAATTATTATACCACATTTTACAGCAAATGTCATGATGTTTTCAGAAAATTATCCAAAATCAGCATAATGCGCTTGTATATCGTTTTCATTTTTCAAAATTTCAGTTATTATACATATATTGTGTATTTTTACATACACTGTTTTAGAGAGTACTTTTGAACTGAAAAAAAACAATATCAAAACGATTTTTGTGAAAATCGCTGATTTGTTTTTAATTTTCAAAATTAACCAAAAAAATCCTTGACACATAATAAATTAAGTGATATAATATTTTTGCTGATTACGAAAGATTAGCACAATATATATCGCGGAGTAGAGCAGCCTGGTAGCTCGTCGGGCTCATAACCCGGAGGTCGTGAGGTTCAAATCCCACCTCCGCAACCAAAAGAAAAACCATCCATTTCGGATGGTTTTTTTCTTTTTGCTACACAAGGATTCGAACCGAACGACCGACGCAGGAGGGAGTGGGCTTGGAGTGCGACCGCTGCCTGCGGCAGATGAAGGGAGCACGCACAAGGTCGAAAACAAGAAGCAGTGCGAGCTTTTGGCGAAGCAATGCGACTATGGCTTTCGACAGGGCAATGAAAATCCCACCTTTTGCAACCAACTGAATAGGAGTCAACTTTTGAACAGTTTAATTGGACTGTTGAGAGTTGACTCCTATTTTTTATCGCCAAATAGCGGGTTTTATAAAATAGACCGATTGGACACTTTTATGCAAAAATCTCGAAATCGGGCAGCAAAATCAAAAATAGAAACGACTTCTGAACCCTGCTGATTAGACAGCTGGGTTCTTTTTATAATAGGCTTCTTCGGTCTGATTTGGTGATTTGTAATTGTTAGCACGGTGAGGACGCTTTTCGTTATAAAACTGCATGTAATCTGCAATATGCGTTTTGCAATCTTCTAACGAACGATAGGAGGTGCGGTATATTTCTTCTTGTTTGAAGGATGAAAAGAAAGATTCCATGACTCCGTTATCATACGGTGTTCCGGGCTTTGAGAAGGATTGTGTCACATTCTTTTCTATCAGTAGCTTTCGGAAACTATAAGAAGTATATTGGTATCCTCGGTCTGAATGAAATACAAGATGACCTTCTGGTTTTCTGGATTCCAGTGCCATTTTGAATGTGGAAGTAATGAGTTGCGTGCTCGGCCTTGCAGAGATTTAGTAGGCTATGATTTTCCTTGAACTTGTACTTCTCAAGCTCAAAAACTCTTGAAGCGGTATCGGGGCGAAGCTCTGCATAAAAGCCGTAAGGGTCGCAGCGATCGGTAAATGTGCCGTCTTTTGTAAATGCGGTACTTGTACATATCTCCCGATTTTGCACCCGTAATACTGCATTCCCAGAAGTTGCCGTCATAAACCTTGTTCATCGGTGTTTCTGTCCAACTGTTGAACTCACCGATAACCGAAATCTTGACAGCGTTTGGTGCAAAGGTACGGAAGGTTACGCCGTCAGCATTAAGGTGTGCACCGAGATATTTGTACGCTTCAAATTCTTCTCCTATATAAAAGCCGTAGTAATCCATATTAACCTCCAAAAAGACAGTAGTTGTTTTTCTCTCTGAAATATAGTATAATATAGAAAAGAACAGACTTCAACCATCGGTTTCAGACAACTGTCGGAAACCCGACGATTGCCACAAACAGTCGGAAAGGGAACCTCTATGGATTACAGAGTCGAAAAGACAAAGCGGAGCATTTTCAACGCTTTTATTGAGCTTCGTGCAAGAAAACCCCTTGAAAAAATTACAGTAAAGTAACTTTGCGAAAAGGCTCAGATAAACAAATCAACATTCTATGTTTATTATCACGATGTGTACGATTTATCTGATAAAATCGAGAATGAAGTGATATCAGAAGTTGTGAAAAATCTTGATAACACAGAAGAAACATTAACTGACCCTGCAGGCTTTGCAAGAAAGCTTTTCTTTGCATACAGCGCTCAGAATTCCCTTATAAGCACCATTTTCACAGGCACTCGTGCAGGACAGCTGCCGCTTAAAATAGAAGCCTCACTGAAAGAGACAATATTTACAAACTATCCGCATTATAAAGACGATGTTGAATTCAATATCAGGCTGACTTACAGCATTTACGGCGGATATTACGCTTACAATCAATACTGTAAATGCGGTGATGAGCGTGTTACAGGTATTATCGGAGAAATTTCCGAAAGGGTGATGAAGTAGCAACCTGAAAATATATAGCAAATAATTCTTTAGATAAATTGACATTTTGTGATAGCACTAAAGAAGCTGGTAATAATAATTTTGAAAACCTCGTAAAATCGTGGCTTTCGGCGGTGATCAATTTCGTCACGTATTGACAATAAAAAATCAGGATGCCCGAAGGTGTGCTGTCCTTAACGGAGAAATACAAAAACCGAGTAGGATGAAAGAAATAAAAAAGGCGTCACAGAAATGCAGCGCCTTTCCATCTTTAGACAGTCTTAATTTTGATATTTATTTCTTTACACCCAATTTACAAAATATGATGTATAATTAAATTATAAAAAGGCAAAGAGGGTGTTATTCTTGAATATTGCAAAGATCATGATTTCCAAAATCTCAACCGTCTTTCTGCACGAGCGGCAAACGATCCGTCAGGGATGGGAAGTTATGACTCGTGGGGGATATACTGCCATTCCCGTACTGGATGATGAGGAAAGATACATAGGTTCTGTTACGGAGGGCGATTTTCTTCGGTATGTGTTCAGCGTAGAATCGCTGGACAAGCTCGATATGGAAAAGCGCCGAGTCGGAGAACTTGTGAGACGTGAATTTTGCCCTTCGGTCAGCATTGATGCAAGTGAAGATGAGGTCATTTCAGCAACGCTCAATCAGAACTTTGTACCAATCGTTGACAGCAGGAACACAATGTGCGGTATCATTACCAGACAGGGTATTATCGCTTACTTGGCGGAAAAAAGAACCCATTGAATTACTATCTTGACAATTACAAGATAATGCCCTATAATCCATCTCAATATCATTTAAAAAGGAGGACGAGTTCAAATTATGGACGCCGGTGAAAGTTGCCCTGACCCCGACCGAAATAACAATATGACTTTGTTCAAATACAGATGTTGAGACACGACCTGTGCGGATGCTTATCCACATGGACTGTGTCTTTTGCGGTTTTGAAGAAATATATTCTTACATAGAAAGGTCAATAATTATGTTTGGATTGATTATATTACAAATCGTGCTGATCGCGCTGAACGCGATCTTTGCCTGCGCAGAAATTGCTGTGCTCTCCATCAACGAAACAAAGCTGGCGCGTATGGCTGACGATGGAAACAAAAAGGCAAAACGCCTTTTTAAACTTACCCGTGAGCCGGCTAAATTCTTGGCTACCATTCAGGTCGCCATTACGCTGTCCGGATTCCTTGGATCTGCTTTCGCTGCGGATAACTTTTCTGAGCCACTGGTAGATTGGGTGGTAAGTCTGGGCGTGAATGTACCCAGAGCAACACTGGATGCTGTAGCTGTTGTTCTGATTACCCTGATCCTGTCTTACTTTACTCTTGTTTTCGGTGAGCTTGTACCTAAGCGGATCGCGATGAAGCGTTCCGAGCAACTGGCTCTGGGAATTTCCGGACTGGTCAGCGGGATATCCTCTGTCTTTAAGCCTATCGTTTGGTTCCTTACGGTTTCCACCAATGCTGTTCTCCGACTTATAGGCATTAATCCTAACGAAGTTGATGAAGAGGTCAGCGAGGAGGAAATCCGTATGATGGTAGATGCGGGCAGTGAAAAGGGTGCCATCGACCGGCAGGAAAAGGAATTTATCCAGAATGTCTTTGAGTTTGACGATCTGACAGCCGAGGAGATTGCCACACACCGTACCGACATTACAATTCTATGGATCGAAGATTCCATGGAAGTCTGGGAGGAGACTATCCACGACAGTCGCCATACCCTATACCCTGTTTGTGAAGGATCTGCGGACAATGTTGTTGGTATTCTGAACGCAAAAGACTACTTCCGTCTTAACGATAAGAGCCGGGATGCCGTGATGCGTGAGGCTGTTAGGCCCGCCTTCTTTGTGCCTGCTACCATTAAAGCAGACGTTCTGTTCCGCAATATGCGTCAGACCTGCAACTCTATGGCGATTGTATTGGATGAATATGGCGGTGTGGTTGGCATCGTAACATTAAACGATCTAATCGAGCAATTGGTTGGTGATCTGGGAGAAGATACCCCTGAGGAAGAAGCAGCTGTCCCTCACATTGAGCAAATGAACGAAAACACCTGGACGATCATTGGCAATGTGGACTTGTTTGATATTGAAGAGGCATTGGGTGTTGAACTCGGTTTGAAGGATGTTGATACCTTTACAGGTCTTGTATTCAATGCGTTGGATATGATCCCCGGTGACGGTGAGCAGGATATTGATCTGGACTTCAATGGCCTGCACATCCATATCACCCGTGTGGAAGACCACCAGATCGTTTATGCGACCGTCAATAAGTTGGAACAACCGACAGAGGAAAATTCCAACGAGGATTAACTTTTCCGTGTAAGGAAGAGTGCCTTTTGTATTTTTTCACTGCAAAATGACATTATTACATATATATCTTGAATTATTTAAACTTTTCCGGTATAATTAATATAGCAACTTCCCAATAAACAACCGATTTATATAGGAGGAAATGCATTATGAATTTGTTGAAGAAATGTACGGCAGAATTCATTGGCACCTTTGTGCTTGTGTTCTTTGCCTGCGGAACTGCCGCAGTTGTTGGTTGCTCCGCTGAAAACGGAACCGGTTATTTGCTGACCGCACTTGCTTTCGGTCTTGTTATTGTAGCAATGGCATATTCTATCGGCAACGTATCCGGCTGCCACATCAACCCCGCCGTGTCCATTGCAATGCTGGTAAGCGGCAAGTTGTCCGTCAAGGATTTCATCGGCTATCTGATCGCTCAGTTTGCCGGTGCTACTGCCGGTGCCGCTGTGCTGATGGCCTTTGTCGGCAAGGAAAGCGGACTTGGTGCTAACGCTCTGTATGAGGGCAACATCGCTTTGTCCCTGCTTATTGAGGTTATCCTGACCTTCGTGTTCGTGATTGCTATCCTTGGTGTAACTTCCAAGAAGGAAAACAGCGCCGTATCCGGTATCGTGATCGGTCTGACACTGACCCTCGTACATATCCTTGGTATCTCCTTTACCGGAACTTCTGTTAATCCTGCTCGTAGCTTCGGCCCCGCACTTTTTGTCGGCGGCGATGCTCTTGCAAATGTGTGGGTGTTCTTGGTAGCACCTTTGGTTGGCGGTGTTCTTGCAGCGCTTGTTTACAAATTCCTTGACAGCAAGAAAGCTGAATAAGTTGATTTCAATAGTACCCCTCTTTTGGAGCTGACCTTATCGGTCGGCTCCTTTTTCTTTATGCAATCTTAATGTCATAAATTGCTCTCTTACACCGTCTTAAAATTTAAAATGGTATAATTAAGATGACAAAAGGAAGATAAGGAGAAGCGTTATGGCGGATCTGATACATAAAAAAAGACATTTAACTTCATTTCAAATCATCATCCTCGGCTTTGCCGGTGTGATTCTTGTGGGGGCACTGATATTGATGCTCCCAATATCGACAAAAAGTGGAGTAATCACGCCGTTTAATGAGGCACTGTTCACCTCAACCTCGGCAGTGTGCGTAACAGGACTTGTGGTACAGGATACCGCAACCTATTGGTCGGCATTCGGGCAAAGCATTATTTTGGTGCTGATCCAGATCGGCGGTCTCGGAGTCATCACGGTTGCCGCATCCTTCGCTCTGCTTTCGGGCAGGAAGATATCCCTGATGCAGAGGAGCACCATGCAGGAAGCAATCTCAGCCCCCAAGGTCGGAGGTATTGTAAGATTAACCGGATTTGTTCTGAAGCTCACCTTCCTGATTGAACTCATCGGTGCCTTAGTGATGATGCCGACCTTTATTCACGACTTCGGAGCAAAGGGTATATGGATGGCTTTCTTCCATTCCATATCCGCCTTTTGTAATGCAGGCTTCGACATTCTGGGAGCAGAGGGCGCTGAGTATGCCTCGCTTACTTCATATGCGGCAAATCCCGTTATTAATATCACGGTAATGGCGTTGATCGTCATTGGCGGCATTGGATTTCTGACCTGGGAGGATATCGTAACCAATAAATATCATTTCAAGAAATACCGTATGCAAAGTAAGGTCATCTTGGTGACCACAGGGATATTGATCCTGCTTCCTGCGCTGTTCTTTTATTTTGTGGATTTTGCAAACCTGTCCGGAGAAGAAAGAGTATTTATCTCTCTCTTTCAGGCAGTGACACCGAGAACCGCAGGATTTAATACGGCAGATCTCACGCTTATGACCGGCGCAGGACAGGCAATTATCATTGCTCTGATGCTGGTCGGTGGATCTCCCGGATCTACCGCAGGCGGTATGAAGACTACGACCATTGCTGTCTTGTTTGCCAATCTTCTTGCAAGCTTCCGCAGAAAAGAGGACGCTCAGCTATTCGGCAGAAGAATTGATGACAAGGCAGTCAGGAATGCTGCAACTATTCTTATGATGTACGTTATGCTGTTTTTCAGCGGTGCGGTGATTATCAGTGTTGCAGAAGGATTACCGATCGGCACTTGCCTCTTTGAGACAGCCTCTGCTGTCGGCACCGTTGGACTTACTTTGGGGATCACACCGAGTCTTGGCGGTGTGTCACAGATTGTTTTGATGATCCTGATGTTCCTCGGTCGTGTCGGAGGCCTGACACTTATTTATGCGGCACTGTCCGGAAGCGGCAAGAAGCTATCCAAACTACCGCAGGAAAGAATCACAGTAGGTTAAAGGAGAAACTAAAATGAAATCTATATTACTTATCGGACTTGGAAATTTTGGAAAGCACATTGCTTTGCAACTCAATCAACTTGGGCATCAGGTAATGGCTGTGGATCATAACGAAGACCGCGTCAACGATGCTATGGATATTGTAACCAATGCGCAGATCGGTGACAGTACCAATGTGGAATTCCTGCGCTCTCTCGGTATTGATAACTATGACGTTTGTATCGTTGCCATCGGTGGAGATTTTCAAAGCTCCCTTGAAACTACCTCTTCACTCAAAGAACTGGGTGCAAAACAGGTTGTATCCCGTGCCGAGCGTGACGGCCAGGCGAAGTTCCTGCTCCGTAACGGTGCGGATGAGGTGGTATATCCCGAAAAGCAGGTGGCAAAATGGGCAGCCATCCGTTATAGCTCCGACCATATCCTCGATTATATCGAGCTGGATGAAACCCATTCCATTTTTGAAGTCACTATTCCGAAATCATGGATCGGAAAGACGGTCATAGAACTGGATATTCGTAAAAAATACAACATCAACATTATCGGCGTGAAGCAGAACGGCAAAACCAACGTGACGGTTACACCGGACACCCTGCTGTCTGAGAATAAAACACTGTTGGTTATTGGAGAGGACAAAGCGCTGCAGAAGTGCTTTCATATATAACCGCCGCTATTCAAACGGTTAGGAGGTGAGCATAGTGGAGGTATGGAGAGATATCATCCTGATCATATCGGTTCTCTGCGTATTTGTGTTCGGATATTTTCTGATGGCGCGCCTGGATAAATTCCTTGACGAAAACCGTAAGGCTATCGAGAAGGAGGAAGAAAAAAAGGAACCTTCCTGCGTTATGCTTACAGAGGACATGTCTGACGAGGATATTGTCGAAGAGATAAAGAAGTTCCGTGAGGCACATGAGAAAACAAGAATCGTCCTTTACGACAGCTCAGACACAGAATTGTCGGAAAGTATAGAATATCATACTGATCAGAAACAGTAGAAATCTTCACAAATCTGTGATATAATAAGATATTCTAAAGGTATAAGGCGGTGATGCGGATGAAAAACGTAACGAATAAAGGGAATGCGGAAGCGGAGCATACCCTTGTCTGCCTGTCCGCTTCGTCCACCAATGCTAAGATCGTAAAGACTGCTGCTAAAATGGCTTCTGCCTTTGGCGGCAGCTTTACTGCGCTTTACGTGCAGACGCCCGATTCGGACAAAATGGATGACGCAAGCAAGAGAAGACTGCAGTATCACATCCGTCTTGCTGAGAAGATGGGTGCTACGATTACTACCGTTTATGGTGAGGACGTATCCTTTCAGATAGCAGAATTCGCCCGCATTTCCGGTGTTACCAAGATCGTGATCGGCAGAAGCAACGTTAAACGCCGTCATTTCTGGAGCAAGCCCACGCTGACGGAAAAGTTGACAGAGATTGCGCCGAACCTGGATATTCATATTATCCCCGACAGCACGGCAGACCCGAAATACAAGGAAAAGTCATATAGATTTTGGCAGAACTTCATCCCGTACCCAAAGGATCTTCTCATAACCCTGTTGGTGCTTATTCTTACAACCCTGCTGGGGGTTGCACTATATCATTTCGGCTTTACCGATTCCAATATTATTCCGGTATATATTCTTGGAGTATTGTTGACGTCACTATTTACAAAAGGGTATTTTTGTGGGATTGTTGGCTCACTTGTGAGCGTTATGCTCTTTAATTACTTCTTTACTGAGCCTCGCCTTACTTTTCACGCCTATGACTCAAGGTACACTGTTACCTTTGCCATTATGCTGACAGCATCCATCATTACAGGCACGTTGGCTTCCAAGCTGAAATCACACGCTAAGTTATCTGCCCAACAAGCATTTAGAACCAAGGTGCTCCTCGACACGAATCAGCTTTTGCAGAAGGCTCAAGATAATGATGATATCTTCAATATCACAGCAACACAGTTAATGAAGCTCCTCAACCGTTCGGTCGTGATGTATTCGATAAAGGGAGATAAACTCTCTAAAGGTGCGCTTTTTTCTGTAGAACCGGATGGTATCGGCGATGACTTGTTTACATCAGAAGAGCATACTGCTGCCTGTTGGGTGCTTAAGAATCATCATCGTGCAGGAGCGACTACCGATACGCTGAACAAGGCGAAATGTCTGTATATGGCGATCCGCATTAACAATAATGTATACGGCGTTGTCGGTATTCATATTAATGATAAACCTCTCGATTCCTTTGAAACCAGTATTTTGCTCTCTATTTTGGGTGAATGTGCGCTGGCTCTGGATAACAACCGTAATGCCAAGGAAAAAGAATTGGCGGCGGTTCTTGCCAAAAATGAACAGCTTCGTGCAAATCTACTTCGTGCCATATCGCACGATCTGCGCACACCGCTGACTTCCATTTCCGGTAACGCAGGAAATCTTCTCACTAACTATAATAAGCTGGATGAAGAAACGAGAGTACAGGTTTTTACCGATATTTTTGATGATTCTCAATGGCTCATAAGCCTTGTGGAAAATCTGCTTTCCGTAACCCGAATTGAAGAAGGCAGAATGAATTTCAATATGTCGGTGCAGTTGATGGATGAGGTCATTGATGAAGCAATGAAACACATCAACCGCAAGGGTACCGAGCATAACATTGCCGTTGAATGCAGGGACGAACTACTTCTTGCCCGTATGGATGCCAAGCTCATCATTCAGGTCATCATCAATCTTGTGGATAATGCCATTAAATATACGCCTGCCGGCTCTGATATTCAGATAACAGCAGAGAATAAAGAAGGTTTCATATCGGTGAGTGTTGCCGATGACGGAAATGGGATTCCCAATCACATTAAGCCCCGTGTATTTGAAATGTTCTATACCGGGGATAACAAAATTGCAGACAGCCGCCGTAGTCTTGGTTTAGGTCTATCGCTTTGTAGGTCTATTATCAACGCACACGGTGGAGAAATAACCCTAACGGATAATCTGCCGCACGGCAGCATCTTTACGTTTACTATTCCGTCAGGTGAGGTGAACATCAATGAATAAATTACAGATACTTGTGGTGGAGGACGACGCTCCCGTGCGCAACCTCATTACCACCACGTTAAAAGCACATGACTATAAACATATCATAGCCGAAAACGGCGAGGAAGCGATCCGTCAGGCATCCACCTGCAATCCGGATATCGTACTTCTTGACCTTGGGCTTCCCGATGTTGACGGCGTTGAGGTCATCAAGAAGATCCGTACCTGGTCCAATATGCCCATTATTGTTATCAGCGCACGAAGCGAGGACAGCGATAAAATTGAAGCCGTTGACAATGGTGCAGACGAGTACTTGACTAAGCCTTTCTCTGTGGGAGAACTGTTGGCCCGTCTTCGCGTAACAGGCAGAAGACTTGCTATGATGCAAGCAAACGACGGCGCCAATGAGTCGGTATTCACAAACGGCAAGCTCAAGATTGACTACGCCGCAGGCTGTGCATTTATCGACAAGGAAGAACTGCATTTGACTCCTATAGAATACAAGCTGCTTTGCCTGATGTCAAAGAACGTCGGTAAAGTACTGACACATACCTTCATCACCCAAAAGGTCTGGGGCAGCAGTTGGGATAACGATGTAGCATCGCTCCGTGTGTTTATGGCGACCCTTCGTAAGAAGTTGGAGGCGGCACCGGATTCGCCCCAATATATTCAAACTCATATCGGTGTCGGATACCGAATGATGCGAGTGGAATGATATGAGTATAGATAAATTGGGTTATGTGCGCTGGGTGAACGAAGTGGAAGGAATTCTATCCTTCTATCAGGAACCCGGATACGAAAGAAAAGTGTTTAGAAACAAGGAAGATTTTCAATCATTTTATATAACCTTGATCTCAAGCGGATATAAAGTAATGTGAGGAATTATAATGGGATTTTGGATTTTTATGCTTGTGATGGATTTACTGTTTCCTGTCATAATGATAGTGATGGGGAGATATTTTATGAAAACATCACCGAAAGAAATCAACTACATATTTGGATATCGAACTAATATGTCAATGAAAAATAAGGATACTTGGGATTTTGCACACA
>JAZQJI010000030.1:0-11501 GCA_045541475.1 Oscillospiraceae bacterium | reverse complement strand
ACTGAGTTAATCAGGTAAGACCCCTTGTAGACTACGAGGTTGATAGGCTCAAGGTGTAAGCATGGTGACATGTTTAGCCAGCGAGTACTAATCGGTCGAGGGCTTGACCTTTAATACAATTTCTTTGTTCTCTTATTTTGCTTAGTTCACATTCAGTTTTCAGGATATCTTGGATATCTGACTTTTGCGGGAAAGCGTAAGGTTCTTTCCGTGAAAGAGTCGGTGTCGATGGCGATGAGGTTCCACCTGTTCCCATACCGAACACAGAAGTTAAGCTCATTTGCGTCGAAGATACTTGGATGGAGACGTCCTGGGAAAATAGATAGATGCCGACACATTGCTTCAGCAGTCATAAAGTATTATGACTGCTGTTGTTTTATCATTTATCGGACCATTAGCTCAGTTGGTTAGAGCAACCGGCTCATAACCGGTCGGTCCGGGGTTCGAGTCCCTGATGGTCCACCACAAATCAAGACACCTAAACGGTGTCTTTTTTTGTATATATATTTAAATTTATGTGAGTATGTATGTTTCATGCGTGTATAATATCTTAGTAGGAAGTGAAGATAATGAACACCTTTGAAAGAATTTACGAAGTTGTAAAACGCATCCCAAAAGGAAAAGTTGCCACTTATGGTCAGGTTGCTATGCTTGCGGGCAATCATCGTTGGTCACAAGTTGTTGGTTATGCATTGCATGCAAACCCTAACCCTGCTGAAATACCTTGCCATAGAGTAGTTAATCGGTTTGGCGAATGTACTAAGGCTTTTGCATTTGGTGGCGAATCTGCACAAGTTGCCTTGCTAGAAGCGGAAGGCATAACTTTTATCAATGGCAAGGTTGATTTAATTAAATATCAATGGGACTATTCTGAAGATATGTAACCGCACCGAAAGATATTCAGTGCGGTTTTGCTTATAAAGTGTAGCCTTTGCTGCGCAAATTATCAATTACGTCGCCTAGAATTTCAGCATTAGTTGACGAAACTGAGTGGAGCAGATATATAGCACCGCCATGCGCTGAATCGCATAGTTTTTCTCGTGCCTGATTTATATCGGGTTGATTATCAACATACCAATCAACATGGGCAAAACTCCAAAAAACAGTTTTGTAGCCCAAATCATTTACGCACTTAATGCTTTCTTCGTTATATTCGCCGCACGGAAATCTGAAATATTGCATTTCATAACCGTATTTTTCGGCAACAAATTGGTGCAACGATTGAATTTCTTCTACCATTTCTTCGTGTGAAAGTTTGGTAAAATTAGCGTGCGTCATGCCGTGGTTGCCTATCATGTGCCCTTCGTCAATCATACGCTTAACAAGCGCTGTTTCGGTTTTTGCGTAGTCACCTGTTAAAAAAAATATAGCTGTTACATTTTTTTCTTTTAAAGTGTCAAGAATTTTCTCGGTATACCCGTTTTCGTAGCCTTGATCAAATGTCAGCAATATGCGCTTTTCATCGCCTGATAGTGCAAATGCGTTGAAGTTTTCATACTGCTGATTAAAGCATACGGCATCAATCGGGCAATTGTTGCTATCCAAGTTTGGACCAAGACCAAATCCAGTGGCATCACTTTTTAAGCTTAATGCTGAAAAGGCGATACAAATTGAGGCCAAAATAATGCTCAGTTTCATTTTTGCCCTTTCTGCAGACTTGTTTTTGTTTAAAACCTGTCCGCACTAATGTTATCTGCATTTTTTAAAATAATATTGCAGAAAAACTTTTACAAAAAATTTGTTATAAAAATCAAAAAACTCGGTTAAGCGCTGAACTTAACCGAGTTTTGTTAATTGCTATTATAATCTTTATTGATTATTCGGTAACCATTGAGTTTACAGCGTCAATTTCTGTTTGGAAAGCTGTTTCGATTTCTGTACGCTTTTCAATCCAAGTGTATCCGCCTGTTGCAGTTGCACGCTGTGCTTCAATAATAAGATTCTTAAGGTCATCGCTGCAACCCTGTGAGTAGTCGTAAACAGGATTTTCAAGGGCGATTTCCTTGATTTCGTTGTACATTTCAATCATTTCATCAGACCAACCTGCAGCCTTCTGGTCAGCAATGCCGATTTCTTCAAGCTCGGGTGTCTGGTGAGCATACTTCTTAGCAGTGAGGTAAGCTGCAACGCCTTCGGGGTTTTGACCGCCTGAAACGAAGGAATAAGCTTCAATTGAAACGTGATGGTAGTATTCATCAGCTTCGGGATCGCGAGGAATAGGAACGATCATAACGTTTTCTGTTCCGCCGTAAGTGGGAATTGTATCAGCATTGATATCCCAGTTGTAAGAAACGTAGAACAAAAGGTTGCCTGTGCCGAGCATCTGAGGCTGTACTGTCCAGTTGTAGTTTGCACGGGGCAGGTAAACGTTAGCGCTTGTGGACATATCATAAAGGAATTCCTGAGCGCGTTCGATAGATGTGCTGTAAAGGTTACCTTCAACAATGCCATCTTCAACTGTAATTAAGGTTTCGCCGCAGCTGTACATAAGTGCATCTTCGTAGTACCAGCTGTCCATACCATAGTTATCTTCACTTAAAGATACAAATGTTTCGCAAAGTTCCTTGAATGAGTTCCAATCCCACTCGCCGTTTCTGAAAAGTTCGGCAGGATCCTGAAGACCGTTTGATGTAATTGTATTCTTATTGTAGATGCACATTGCAGCGGGAGAAACATCGCATACAACTACATAGTGGTTGTCGCCAATCATGAAATCATCGCAGAAATCAGATGTATCTTCCCAAAGTTCATCATCAAGATTGAGATATGGATCTGCAGGAGCAAACTGATTTTTAAGTGCAAATCTGGGATAAACGTCGGGGTCGCAAGCAGAGAAGAAATCGATTCCTTCACCGCCGATAATAGCTGTTGCAAGGTCATCAAAACGGGTGTTGTAGGTTGTTGCGTATTCTTCGATCTTACCGCCGTAAACATCCTGGAAAAGCTGCAAATCAGTGGGGAGTGTAGCACCGTCTGTTGAAGGGTTGATAGGCCACGGTGAAAGCCACTTTACAGTTGCGTTTTCAAGCTTAATATCTTCTGCAGTTGTATATTCTTCATTATTTTCAATTAAGTACTCGGTAAAGCGTTCGCTTACAGATTTAATTGTTTCCTGCTGTCCTTCATCACGATCAGCGATAGAAATTGATGAATCAGATGTTGAGCCTTCTTTATCATCGCCACATGCGCAAAGTGGTGCACATACTGAAAGAGCAAGACAAAGAGCCAGAATTTTCTTTGTTGAAATCATTTTAGATTTAACCTCCATAAAGTATTATATACTATCATAATATCAGATTTTAGCCTATAAGTCAAGCATAATACCGACATATTTTAGCACAAAACAGCCACACATCTGTTTTGATGTGTGGCTGTAAGTTTTGATATTATTCAAAAGGACGGATTAATTCAGGAATGAGTGCGTACATTGCTTTAAGAGCGGGATATACGGTTGATGTTCCGCCGTAGGAGTCAACACCGTTTGATGTCCAGCAGAGAGCGCCGTTGAAGCCGTTGTTGTAAAGTGCTTCGTACATTTGAGCAAGTGTGCGGCCGTTTGTTGTCTGTGCGGGGAATTCACCGAGCAGAGCAGGTTTTGTGCCGTCAAGGCCCCAGCCTTCCGGTGTCTTGGAAATTGCGTCGCCCATCCAGCTATCCTGCCATGAATAGTAGTGAGGTGAGTAGAAGTCGAGGTAGGAATCACTGTCGCCTGTGTAGCTCTGAAGGTTTTCGTCAGAACCGTGGTTGCCGTATTCCTTAGAAGATGTTGCCGTATAGCTATCAGAGTTATAAGCCACCATACCAAAGCCCACTGTTACAAGAATTTCGCTGTTTTCGTGGATAGCAGCAGATGCCTTAGCAAAGTAGTAGTCGTAGTCGGTCATTCTGATTCCTGCGCCGCTGTAATTGCCGTCAGAGTTTTCACCTTCGATAGCCCATTCAGGCTCGTTGCAGAGGTCAATTGCCCAAAGGTAATCGCAATCAGCATATCTCTGTGTAAAGGGAACGATAAAGCTATCAACAAAATTATCAATATTTGCTTTGCTGTTTATCATCGAACGCCAGTTTTCGTAGTTTGTATATGTGTTCTTGTAGCAGTCAAACGACATCATTGTTGCCATGATGTAAATGCCGTTTTCTTCAGCAATTTCAAACAGTCTGTCGCAGTCGTTCCAGAAGTTTGTTGTTACGTTTACAGTAGCACCATTGTTGGAAACTACAACGCCGCTGTTATCGCAGTTGCATACAAACCAAATTCTTGAAGAGTTACAGCCGTTTGCTTTAAGCTCTGCAAAATGTTGTGACCAGAAAGATTCGTCAAAGCTTCCGCCAAAGTCGTTCCAGTTATCCCAAGGTGTGTTAACACCGTTCATCCAAACTTTATCGCCGGTTGCTGTAACAAAATCGGTGCCGTTAACATAAATACGCTTGTCAGTTGTGCTTTCAACAGCATGGCGCATAATCAAAAGAACGTCAACTGCGGTAATAACTCCATCAGCATCAGCATCGGCTTCGTTTATATTCAAAGCATCTGTGCCGTTGCCAAGAACAAACTGCTTTGCAGCCATAATATCGTTGCCGTCAAAGTCGCCGTCGTTGTCAAGATCGTATTTAACTGAGCTTACTGTATCATCGGGAACGAGCAAATCGCCGTTTGCATCAAGGAACTGAACCTTTTTTAGAACAAGAGCTGTACCCCAGTACTGCTGCATTGTTACTCTTGCATAGTTTGTGGTAGAGTCGATAATGGGTGTATTAGAAACATAGTTTGCTGTCCATGATGTTGTGTTAATCATGTAATCAGAATCGCCTTCGGCGCCTACGTTCTGGAAAGAATAGGGCACCCACAGATGACTTGAACCGTCATAATAAGCAAGGCATATTTCGCCGCCTGCACCGTAATATGCGCTTTCAGAATCAAAGAAAGTATCTTTGTTGGTACACTCAAAAACAAGGCGCAGACCGTAGATATCATCATAATCAAAGGTCATGCCTGTAAGCATTGCAGAAAGATCACAGGTATACTTGGTGTAAACATCGCCTGATTCTGCTGTAACTGAGCCGTCCTCATAAATCTTTGAGCCGCCCAAGGTTGTGTCGATATCAAGAGCGCTTCCACCTGAACCGAGAAGATCGATACCCTTGACTGTGATATCAGCACCCCACCAAAGTTGAATATCAATGCTTGCGTTTTTGCCCATGTAATCGTCAGAAAGGGGAGCGGAAGTGTAAAGCGTTGTTATTGAGTTATCAATAGTGTCAAAAACAATTTCCTTTTCAGCGCCTTCATCGCCCCATTCCTTTGAAGACCATACCGACTGTGAAGACGAAACGTATCCGTTAAATGCAATACATCCGCCTGCACCGTAGTCTGCAAAAAGTTCACGGTCGGGCTCAATATACACCTTTGCGCCGTATATATCGGACATTGTGTACTCGGTGCCTTCAAGCAGGTAGTTCAAATCGAACGAGAACGAACCGTCTGTGCCGGTTGCGTTAATGATTGTGCCGGAATACGATGCTGCGCTTGCGGGCAGTGCAGCGCCGATACCGATTGCCATTACGCAGGCAACAATTCCGGCAAATGGTTTTTTAAAATTCATACTGCCATTTCTTCCTTTTCAATAGTTTTTTCGCTTTATTTGCGGCGTGCGATAAACGCCGTTCTTTCATTTTGGTACATACTATAATTATATATTAAAATGAAGTCGTTTTCAATCGGTTTTATCTTCGTGCGGGATTTTCTACCTTTTGCACACGAAACAACGGCGTGCATTGGTATTTTTGCACAAAGCATAAAGTCGGCATTAAAGAAAAAAGAGCCGAAAGGTAAACCTTCCGACTCTATATAAAACTGACAGCGTTAATTACTTAGCAACTGCGTCCTTAAGACCCTTACCAGCCTTGAATGCGGGAGCCTTCTTAGCAGGAATCTTAACCTTGGGACCCTTAGGATCTCTGGGGTTGATAGCTTCCTTAGCCTTGCGCTCGCGAACTTCAAATGTACCGAAGCCTGTGATCTGAACCTTGTCGCCTTCAGCAAGAGCTGCTGTGATGGAATCGATAACTGCGTTTACTGCTACTTCTGCGTTCTTCTTGGAGAGAGAAGCAGACTCAGCAACAGCTTTAATCAAATCTGTTTTTGTCATTTTAATTATCCTCCGTTAAATTCGTGTTGAGTTTCAAACTCTAAAAGATATTATATATATTAATTTTTTGTTTGTCAAGTATTTAATTCAAAAAATGTTGAAATTTAGCCATTTACGGCAATTGTAACCGTTTTTTTCTGAATATTTGTTCAATTTGCAACTAAAATCATCAAATTTTCATTATTTGCCTAATATGGCGATTTTACGGCGTTTAGATATCGAACACCGAAAGTGTCCCATTTTCTTTCATGGATATGGTGCGGTTTTTGCCGACAATAATATGGTCAAGCAGCTGCACATCGATAGAATCAAGCGTGGATTTGAGAATTCTTGTTGATGCAATGTCGTTATCCGATGCAACAGCATCATCAAACGGGTGATTGTGCGCGATAAATACGGAGCAGCATTTGTTCCTTAAAGCAATTTCTGCAACCTTTCTCGGCGAAATCAGAACCTTGGTGCGCTCACCTGAGGAAACAAGCTCACAGCTGAGCAAATTCATCGAAGAATCAAGGCAGGCAACGCTTACCTGCTCAGTTTTAGCACCAATAAATTTGCTGCAAAAGTATTCCTTTGCTTTTGTTGTTGAATCCAATTTAATATTACTTGTATTTTCATTAGCATAAATCTGCATCAGTTGAGGTATGGTTTTAAGTAAAACGGCACCGTTTACGGTAAGGCCTGCATTTGTCAATTCTTCAACATCGGCATCAAAAATATTGCCTATGCTGCCAAACTTGTTTATAAGCTCATGCGCCAAAGGGTTGGTATCCTTTCTGGGCACGGCATAAAACAACAGCATTTCCAAAACTTCATGCGTAGCGAAAGCATCAAAGCCGTATTTCAAAAACTTTTGCAATGTGCGCTGCCTGTGTCCTCTGTGAACCTGGCTTGCGTATGCTTGGTGTTCGTCCGCATAGGTTTGCATAGAATTTCTCCTGTTCTTTTAAAATTTCAAAGTGTAAACCAGTATCTTTTAAGGCGCACATTTGGGTGCAGCTCGCTTACGCCTTCAAATTCAAGCTCGCCGCCGCAGTGTTTTATAACGGCATCGGAAGCTTTGTTGAAAGCATTACACGAAACCATAACCCTTTTAAGCCCCATTTCCTTAGCTTTTTGCAGACCAAGCTCAAGCTGAAGCTTGCCTAAACCTTTTCCGCGTTCGCTTGGCCGTATGCCGTAGCCTATGTGTCCACCGAACAATCGCAGCTCATGCGTGAGATAATGACGAATATGCAAACCGCCGTAAATACGTTTTGTTTCATCAGTAAGAATATAAAGCGTTGCAGGTGCCATTTGCGGCGGTGTGGTTTTTTGATCTTCATATTGCTTTAAAATAGAAAGAAACGATTCGAAATGCGGTGTGTACCAGCACATTATGCTTGGCACAATGCTCTCATCGGTGCTTTCCCATTCCTGCATCATTTTAATAAATTCATGTGCATCATCAATATCAGGCTTTTTTAAGTAAAACAAAATTGCACCTCAAAAAAAGAGAATGTTGGATTTTACCAAGATTATATCACACAATGCAACGCATTTCAAGCCTGTTTTGCAATGATGCTGTGAAAGCAAAAAAAGTGGGGGAAGCGGATATCAAGTCCGCTTCCCCTTCAGGTTATATTTCCTGCGGTGCTTACTGCATTTTGTAAGCGTCAATCATTTTCTTCCTAATGTTCCCGGAACGCCGAGCATAACGACTGCCGTTGCGTACATACGTTACAGGCTTGTTTTCGCCCGTTTGCAGTTTGATTTCCAGTTTCATGGTGTGTTCGTTGATAGGTACTACTTCAATGCGGTCGATAACTTCTTTTATCAATGCATCTACTTGATGCGAATCCATTTGGCAGTCATGTGCGTACATTTGTCGCAGATACGTTTCGATGCGCTTTAATGTTTTGGCATATTCTTGATCACCTTTGCATTTTGCTTCCAGTGCAGTAATGGCCGCTTCCAATTCTGCGATGTTTTTGTTGAAACCATCGTTACGCTCGGTAAATTCTGCCTTGCCGATAACCTCTTCCATATACAGTTCCAGCAGCTTATCGCGCTTGCGTGTTTCTTTTGTGATCTGCGTCTGAAGTTCGCCGATTTGTCTGCGGTATTCGGTGGGACGGTCAGCTTCATTGTAAATCCGCAGGAATGTTTCTATATAGTCTTCCAGATTATCTGTAATTTCTCTGAAGAAATCGGATAGGATGGTGTATAGCTCGTGTTCCATAATAGCAAATGAAGCACAGCTTTTTGCGCCGAATCTTCGCTTTTCCGAGCAGATCCATTGATATACCGGATTGCCTTGGGATCGGCTGTTGGAGAAGCAGGTTCGCCAATAGGGTTTATCGTGGGCGTTGCACCATATTTTTCCTGTAAGCACACTGCTGTCCTTAAAGGAGCGTTCCCTGTTTTTTATGGCAAGGCTGCGCTCTGTAAAGATGCGATTGCATTTATCCCACAGTTCTTCGGATACAATGGCAGGCACAATTTCACCAGTTTCATCCTTATACTGCACCCATTCCTCCGGAGGCAAGAATCGTTGTTCTTTGGTGCGGTAATCTATTACCTTAACCTTGTTACCGCAATAGTAGCCTTTGTATTTTGGATTTTGTATGATACCTGAGATTGTGTTGTGATGGATGCGAGTGCCGTTTCGCCCTCGGTATCCCTTGTCGTATAATATTTGTTCGATTTTTCGTACGCTGGTATCGCCAACGGCATACAGTTCAAAAATTAATCGCACCATATCAGCTTCCGCTTCGTTGATTACCAAACGGCAATCCTGTTTGTCGTACCCGAAGATGCGATTGTTGCCAAGTACATTACCGTTTTCTATGGCTCGTTTATGTCCCCAACGCACACGCTCTGAAAGTTTTCGTACTTCGTCGGCAGCAATGCTTGACATGATAGTCAATCGCATTTCGCTGTCACCATCGATGGTACATATATTATCATTTTGAAAAAAAACACCTACACCACATCGCAAAAGTTCTCTGGTGTAGGTCAAACTGTCAATAGTGTTTCTGGCAAATCGGCTGACTTCTTTGGTTAGCACTAAATCAAATTTTCCTGTTTTGCCATCTTCAATCATTTGCATGAAGGATGCGCGGTTTTCAGCACTTTCTCCTCGTATGCGATCCACATAACCTTCCACATAATTCCAATGGGGATTGGATTTGATCATTTCTGTGAAGTAAGCAATCTGATTTTCGATGGAATTTTCCTGTTCCTCACGAGTGGTTGAAACTCTGGCATAGAAAGTTACATTGATATCCAAATCGTAAATTGTAGTCCTGTGCTGTTTCATCTGATCAACAGCTGCGTAAATATCCATTTGTATTCTCCTTTTTGTTTTTATTGTAGCATAGCTTAAAATTAGCGTCAACACGCCAAATCTTACCATATCGGCGTATGTACGCTCCCGTAAGGGAGCAATTTTGTCAGGCGGTGAGCTTATCAATCATCACAATCATACGGTTGTATTTGTTGAGGTCAATCTCTCCGCTTTCCAGCAGGAGTTTTGTCCATGCGGTTAAGGTTTGTTTTTTTAGCGTAAGTGCGGTACTGTTGTTTTTCTTCAAAGGCATCATCTCCTATTCTTATTCTGCTCACCGATGGAAAAATTATCCCTGATAATTAAAGCGTTTCATATACAGAATACTCTTTTTTGTATCAAAAATCCATCATCAAACTCAACGATATTTTGCCTTCGAGTTTGCTCAAATGCAATAAATATTTTGAATTGGCAAGAGGATTTTGTCCATCATACAGAGCGCTTTGCTCCGTCAGCTGATATCCATATCAATATCTTCTGCATCAGCTTTCATTTCTTCAAGCCTTTCTGACAGAAGTTCTATCGCCGCAACAGCTGCACCGATTAACAATCCTACATTCTGTGCGGCTCGCTGTGCTTCGATATATCGCTCCAACTCTTTAGGATCAGTCGGAGCATTATCTGTTATCGAAGCAACACTTGCAACGCTGTCCACAATATCAGCTGTGCCGATTGTATCGCTATAACTATTCCGATCAGCTTGCGACTGCGTTTCATATTGCGTTCTTCTGATTCTTTCAGATTCAAGGAGAATTCCTCGTTCAGTTTCCCAGCCTGTAATGACAGCTTCTCCGATTGGCTGATCAAGCTCGTCAGCGAGTTGCTTGTCTGTTCCGCTGTGGTTTGCTGAATGTGCTTGCATTCCGCTTTCACTTGGTCGAATATCACCTGCTGATTTTCCAGATAGGTTTCCATTTCTTCCTCTGTCATTGTCTGACTTGATTTCTCGCTGACCTGTTCTACCGCTTGGGTGAGTAACGTAAGCTGAGCTATCACTGCTCTCCAGTTGCTGTCGAGAACGAATGTCGCCTGTGGCGTGTTCATCGCTTCGTCTAAGTTTGATTTCGAAGCTGATTTCATCTGCTCTAATTTTGAATTCATTACACATCATCTCCTTACTGTATCGTTTGTCGTACAGTCTGTTATCACGGCATCGTTTGCCGTTGGGGCAAGTGTATGTGATATATTTTCTCGATTCTTCCCACCTTACACCATATCCTCTCTGTCGCATTAAGAAGCAAAACTGCTTTTGTGTCTTAGCCCTCTTCATAACCTCATCAATTACATTAATGAGATCTATTTTCCAGCTTTCTCCTTTCATGGCACTGCGGTATTCTCCCGTGGAGATTCCATCCGTTCTCTGATTGACCACAGGCTTTTCCAATGTCTGCACATTGTACTTATGACATGATTCATCTGACAATATTCGAAGATCATTCAGCACAAATTTATTGCAGTGATACTTCATGCCCGTGTCAGCGTTTACAGAATTAAAAACAATATGGGAATGAATATGCTCTGCATCAATGTGAGTTGCAACAACACATTCGAATCCGCTGAATGCTTTTTCTGCAAACTCCACAGCGATCCTATGAGCAAGTGAAGGTTCGATTTCATATCCGCTTGGGTGAGACTGTACGAAATGATAATACCTGATACCTCCAGTCTTTCCATACATCTCACGAGTGTTTTTGAACTCCTGATAGACGGTAGGCAGAGAACAGTTGAGTGCCGTGACATATTTTTTGTTGTCTGCCTTATCATCACGGCAGATATATTCAAGCGTTGCTTTACCACCTCCGCCACCCTTTGTGCTTATTGCAGTTACTGTTGCCATTACTTCACCTCACGAAGAAGATGACCGATTGATTCGGTAGCTCTGATATGCTCATCAAGAAGCGGCTGGAAATTTACAATAGTAAGCCTGTCCATATTTGCAAGGGTAGCTATCTGATTGAGATTTCTGCCGATTGCTTTCTGCTGTTTTACGATTTCGTTGATTCCCTTTGCTACAATGATTTTCT
>JAZQJI010000029.1:0-34038 GCA_045541475.1 Oscillospiraceae bacterium | reverse complement strand
GGTATCACAATCAATACAGCTCACGTTGAGTACGAAACAGACGCTCGTCACTATGCTCACGTTGACTGCCCCGGCCACGCTGACTACATCAAGAACATGATCACTGGTGCTGCTCAGATGGACGGTGCTATCCTCGTAGTTGCTTCTTCTGACGGTCCTATGGCTCAGACAAAGGAACACATCCTTCTTGCTCGTCAGGTAGGCGTTCCTGCAATCGTTGTATTCATGAACAAGGCTGACCAGGTTGACGACGAAGAACTTCTCGAACTCGTTGAAATGGATATCAGAGATACACTCTCTAAGTACGAATTCCCTGGAGATGATATCCCTGTAATCAAGGGTTCTGCTCTTAAGGCTCTTGAGTGCACAAGCGATGATGTCAATGATCCTGCTTACGCTCCTATCGTTGAACTCATGAAGAATGTTGACGAATACATCCCTACTCCTGAAAGAAAGTCTGATCTTCCTTTCCTTATGCCTGTTGAAGACGTATTCACAATCACAGGTCGTGGTACAGTTGCTACAGGTAGAGTAGAGCGTGGTACAGTTAAGGTTGGCGATACAGTTGAAATCGTTGGTCTTAAGGAAGAAAACACAACAACTGTTGTTACAGGTGTTGAAATGTTCCACAAGCTCGTAGACGTTGCTGAAGCTGGCTTCAATATCGGTGCTCTTCTCCGTGGTATCGACAGAAAGGCTATCGAAAGAGGACAGGTTCTCTGCAAGCCCGGCTCCATCAAGCCTCACACAAAGTTCAGAGGTCAGGTTTACGTTCTTAAGAAAGAAGAAGGCGGACGTCATACTCCTTTCTTCAACAACTACAGACCTCAGTTCTACTTCAGAACAACTGACGTTACAGGTGTTGTTTCCCTCTGCGATGGTAAGGAAATGTGCATGCCTGGCGATAACGTAGAGATGGACGTTGAGCTCATCACACCTATCGCTATCGAAGAAGGTCTCCGTTTCGCTATCCGTGAAGGCGGCCGTACAGTAGGTTCCGGCGTTGTTACAAAGATCAACGAATAATCTACTTGATTGTTAACAAATTTAAGACCGTATGGATTCGTCCATACGGTCTTTTTTGTAAATTTTACTTGACATTTACCGCAGATATGTTAAAATATTATTATAATGTATCACGGAGGTATATTTTAATGGCAAAAGCTGATTTTGATTATATCTGGACCGATAAAAAACGCACACTTTTCGGCCTGCCTATTTCTTTTACAAGATACTATATTACAGATACAAAATTTATAACAAGAATAGGTTTGTTTAACGTTGAAGAAGACGAACTTGACCTCTATCGAGTTACTGATAAAAAACTTCGCTTAGGCTTTTGGGAACGTATTTTTAAGTGCGGCACCATTACGCTCAACTCAAAGGATACAGACACGCCTATTAAACTTATTGATAGCGTAAAACAGCCGAGAAGAGTTATGGAATTGATTGATAAACAAGTAGATGCTCAGCGTGATAAGTATCATATTCGCGGTAGAGATATGATGGGCATTCACGGTGATGATGACTGCGACTGCGAAGCATAATAGCACCAATATATGAATTTTAACCGATTTACATTAAAGCGCATTTTTGCAACTTTAGCTGCGTTGATGATTTGCGCGGCGCTTTTGTCGTGCTCTAAACAGCTTGATGACGTAAATTCTGTTTCTTCTTATGTTGAAAATAATCTTGATGGATTAAACAGTTTTGTTAAAAGCGTTGCTTCTACCGATGAGTATTTTAAGAGCATAACTCACACTGATATTCATCCTATAAAAGACGAAGAGGCAAGCAAAATTGTTGATGGCATGTACGCTATCGGCACTATTAATAATTCGCTTTTTTATGAAGAAGTATCGTATGATTTTGTTGCACAGCCGCTTGAAGAAGGAATTGTAGATACTATCACAATGCAAACTGATTATACAACATCATACAATTTTTTGTGCACATCATGCGATGAATACAGCGTGGGTTTTTACTATACCGAAACTGACAAACCGTTATACTTAGGTAAGGAGTATGACTTTGCCGAAGATGGCGACGGATATTCTTACTCACATTCAAACGGAGTGCAGTACTACACACAGCGCATTTGCGAAAATTGGTATTATTACAAAACCGAATATAAATCAAATTGAGGTATGATAATTTGAATTTTGACATTAACTGCCTTGATAGAAATGATTGCATGACAGCTATCAAAAACGAGCACCGTCCTATTTTTGTTTACGGAATGGGTAACGGTGCTTTGAAAATTATGCAGGCTTTTGAAAAATTTAATATTAAAATAGAAGGCTTTTTTGCCAGCGATGAGTTTGCACGCAATCATAGCTTCTGCGGTTATCCCGTGCAAAGACTATGCGAAGTGGAGCAGAAGTATTCTGATTTTGTAATTGTGCTTGCTTTTGCCGCAGGATATGAACCGCTTATATCAAAAATCAGGGGATTGGCAGAAAAATACACACTATACGCGCCCGATGTTCCGCTGTTTTTTGAAGGTGAAATGCAGCTTTTTGATTATTCTTATGCAGTTGCTAATTTTGAAAAACTTAAAGATGTTTTTGATATGCTTTGCGATGAAAAAAGCAAGCAGATTTTTATTGATACGATAAACTTTAAAATTACGGGCAATATTGATTATCTTTTTAAAAATTTTGATGAAGCCGATGATGAATTTAAGGTTTTAAATCTTGATAAAAATGAAGTTTTTGTCGATTGCGGCGCATATAAGGGTGATACCGTTGCAGAGTTTTTGGCGCATACAAACGGTAACTATTCGCATATTTATGCAGTCGAGCCTGATGTTAAGAATTATAAAAAGCTAAACGAAAAATTCGGCAATTATGAAAATTGCGAACTGATTAACGCCGCAATTTACAGCCGTGATACTAAAGTTTGCTTTGCCAACAAAACGGGCAGACAATCATCAATCGACAAAGCGGGAATTGAAATTGACGCGCGCAGTGTGGACAGCATTTTGCAAGGTAATGCCCCGAGCTATATCAAATATGATATTGAAGGCGCTGAAAAAGAGGCGCTTTTTGGCAGTAAAAATGCAATTGCACAGCATAAGCCGAAACTGCTTGTTTCGGTATATCACCGCAATGAAGATATTTTTGAACTGCCCATTTATATTAATGAGATAAACAACGGATATAAAATGTACCTGCGCAGACGCAAATATATACCTGCGTGGGATACAAACCTTATCTGCATATAGGGAATGGTGAAATTAGTGTACGAATGTTTTGACAATCGTGAGCTCTCGTGGTTAAAATTTAATGAGCGAGTTTTGAATGAAGCAAGGGATAGCTATGTGCCTTTGATTGAAAGGCTCGGCTTTTCTGCAATTTTTCAAAGTAATCTTGATGAGTTTTTTATGGTGCGTGTAGGCTCTCTGTATGATAGACTTTATGTAGGTGATAATGCGCCCGAAAATAAAACAGGTATGAGCGTTTCTGCTCAGCTTGATGCTATTTTTAAACGCAGCGCTTATTTGGAAGGTGTTGCCTGCAAGGCTTTTGATGAAACAATGCGCTTGCTGGAAAATCACGGCGTTAAGCATGATGATGTTGATAATCTTGAAATTGACGACGAAGCCTATCTTCACTCGGTTTATGAAAACGACATTCGTTATCTGCTTTCTCCGCTGATTATTGATAAACGTAGTCCTTTCCCTTTTTTGAAAAATAACGAGATATACTGCGCAGTACAGCTTGAAGCAAAATCGGGCGTAAAAATTGGTCTTTTGCCCGTTTGCGATGTAAAAAAACGTATAATCACCCTGCCTGCAAAGGAAGAATTTACACATAGATATGTGCTTAGTGAGGATGTAATTTTAAAATATGCAGGCGAAATTTTTGATAATTACCGCATAATAGGCAAGGCACTTGTAAGGATTACACGCAATGCCGATATTAATACTGAAGATGCCGCGGATAACGATGAAGATTTCCGAGAGGTTATGGAAAAGCTTTTGAAAAAACGCCGCAAGCTGCAAAGCGTGCGTATGAAAATCAAGGGCGATTTATCTGCAAATGCGGTTGAATATTTATGTAATAAGCTTGATTTGAAGCAACACCAGATAATCAGAGTAAATATTCCGCTTGATTTGTCCTATGTTTACTCTTTGGGTGATATAATTGATAAACCTGAGTTGTTTTACCCAAAATTATCGCCGCAAAGTCCCAAAATGCTTGATGGCACACAGCCTATTATGCCGCAGATAAAAGAGCATGATGTGTTGCTGAAATATCCGTTTGAAAGCATTAAACCGTTTATCAAGCTGCTTAATGAAGCCGCTGATGATAAAAACGTTGTTTCTGTAAAAATGACATTATACCGTTTGGCAAAAAACAGTTCTATTGTTGAAGCCCTGGCAAGACTTGCCGAAAATGGTAAAAACGTGCTTGTGCTGATTGAATTGCGTGCCCGTTTTGATGAATCGAATAATATTGATGTATCGCGCAAATTGCAGGAAGCAGGCTGTACGGTAATTTTTGGTCCCAAAGGCTTTAAAGTTCATTCAAAGCTGCTGCTTATAACCAAGCAGACCGAAAACGGAATGGAATGCATCACACAAGTTGGTACGGGCAATTACAACGAAAAAACTGCCGCTATATATACAGATTTATCATACATTACGGCAAACAGTGAAATTGCACACGAGGCCGCAAAGGTGTTTGATGCGCTTTCTACGCACTCTCTGCCGGAGCGTAGTGAGCTTTTAATGGTTGCACCTTTTGGTATGCAAAGCCGCATTATTGAGCATATTGATGCTGAAATTGAAAAGGCAAAGTCAGGTAAGCAGGGCTATATAGGCATAAAAATAAATTCGCTTACCGATAAAACAATTATTGATAAGTTAGTAGAGGCCTCGCAGAACAATGTTAAAATTGAAATGTGCGTAAGGGGCATCTGCTGCTTGCTGCCGGGTGTTGCAGGATATACTGAAAATATCAGCATAATAAGTATTGTTGGCAGATTTTTAGAGCATAGCAGAATTTATATTTTCGGCAACAATGCTGATGAGCGCAAAGTATTTATCAGCTCTGCCGATTTTATGACGCGCAACACTATAAGACGAGTTGAGGTTGCCGTGCCTATTCTTGATAAAGCTATTGCTGATGAAATTGTTGATATGTTTAACACGATTTTAAGAGATAACGTAAAGGCAAGAGTACTTTCAAGTGATGGGCTTTACCGCAAGAAAATTGCCGAGGGCATACCGCTTGATTCGCAGATAAAGTTTTACACCCAAGCTTATGAAAATGCAAGTACAAGTAAGGAGCTTAAAGCATATACAGCACCTGAAAACAAAAGGTTTTTCGCTAAGCTTATTTCTAATATAAAGAGCAAATACGGCAAAAAGAAAGGAAACAAATAATGGAAGAAATCACCAATTTTTCGGAACAGCTTGTAAAGAGAGATCCCCAGCCGATTGATTTGGCAAAAAGGGCAATAATTATTATTGGAACGTGCGCACTTTCTGCCGCGCTTATCATGGGTGGATTGTTCTTTGCAAATTTCCTTTTTATACTTTGGATGCTTGCCGCAGGTGTTGTGTTTTTAGGCTTTAAGCTTTACACAAAAACTTTTGTTGAGTATGAATATATCATAACCGGTAATGAACTTGATATCGATAAAATCATTGCGCAGAGTAAAAGAGAAAGGCTGATAACCTTGAAGATATCCAAGTTTACACGCATATCTACTGCGGAAGAATTTGAAATCGGTGATGAAGATGATGCAACGGTAGTACTTGCTTACGGTGAAGGTTGTGAAGATTGGTGCGCCGAGGCTGAGCATGATAGCATTGGAAAGGTTCGCTTGTGCTTTTCTCCGAATTTGCGCACATTGCTTACGCTTAATCAATATCTGCCCGCCAGAGTAAGACTTGACTTGAAAGAGGACGACACTGAAGAATGAACGTCGGAATTGATATTGTTGAGATTGACAGAATACAGCGCTGTTTAGAGCATAAAGCGTTTTTAAAAAAAGTTTACAGCGATGCTGAAATTGAACTTTTTGAAAAAAAGAAAATGAACGTTGAAACAATTGCAGGTAGGTTTTGTGTTAAGGAAGCCTTTTCAAAGGCTCTTGGTACGGGTATAAGAAATTTTGAAATGACCGATATCACCACGCTTAATGATGAACTTGGTGCACCGTATCTTGTTTTGGAGAATAACGCAAAAAAAGCGCTTGGCGACAGAAAAACAAGCGTAAGCATAAGCCACACAAAGACTTATGCAACCGCAATTGTTATAATATACTAAAGGGGAAAGTTATGCTTGTAACACCACAGCAAATGTATGCCGCCGAAAAGGAATGTGACATTAATTATATCTCGCTTGACGCCTTGATGCAAAACGCAGGATCTGCCTTATGTGATTTTGTTGTTGATAAATGCGGCGGCGGTGATGTACTGGTGTTGTGCGGCAACGGCAACAATGCCGGCGATGGCTTTGTTTGTGCCGCTTTGCTTAAACGAAGAGGATTTAACGTTGCTTGTGCGCTTGTTTGTGGCAGACTTAAAACCGAATTGGCGTATATAAATTTTGAAAGCGCAAGGTTTTTTGGCGTTGAAATGCTTTCTGATTTTGAACTGATCAAACAGCGTTTTGCAAAATGCAATGTTGTTATTGACTGCGTTTTTGGTACGGGCTTTAAGGGTGAGCTTTCTGATGAACTTATATCATTATTTGCAACGCCTACCAAAGCTACAAAAATTTCTGTTGATATACCTTCGGGTGCAAACGGATTGACAGGTGTTGCAGCCAAAGGCGCTTTTTGCGCTGATTACACCTTAACTTTCGGGCGCAAAAAGGTTGGCCTTGCAATGCAGTGTGCAAAAAGCTGCTGTGGTGAAATTACCGTTGTGGATATTGGTATCCCCGATGAATGTTTTGATGATTTAACTCATTATTTTGAAATTGATAAGGAATTTGTCCGCAAAATCATCAAAAAACGTAAACCAAATTCGCATAAGGGTGATTTTGGCACGTTACTTTGTGTTTGTTCAAACGAAAACATGGTGGGAGCTTGCGCTATGTGTGTTAATGCCGCTTTACGTAGCGGTGTAGGTCTGGTTATTGCGGCTTGTCCCAAGTCCGTGCGTGATTCGTTGGCATCTGCAATACCCGAATGTGTATGGCTTGGGCTTGATGTGGACGAAAATGGTTTTTTAACAGCAGATAATGAACAAAAAATCTTAAAAACAGCCCAAAAAGCAACAGCTGTGGTTATTGGGTGCGGTTTAGGGGTTACAAATGGTACAAAAGAACTTGTAAAATCAATAATCACAAAAATAAATTGTCCGATTATACTTGATGCCGATGGCATAAACTGCATATCGGACAGCATAGATATACTAATGGGTAAGGACAACATTGTTATTACACCGCACCCGGGTGAAGCAGCAAGGCTTTTAAACTGCACCAATGCCGATGTGCAGAACGACCGTTTGAGCAGTGTGTATAAACTTGCACAGTTTGGCGGCGTTGCTGTGCTTAAAGGTGCGGGAACAATCGTTGCCCGTGGCAGTACCTTTGGTATTAATACAAGCGGCAACAGCGGAATGAGCAGGGCGGGAAGCGGCGATGTTCTTGCAGGTATTATAGGTGCGTTGGCGGCACAAAAAATCAATTTGTATGATGCCTGCGCGCTTGGAGTATATCTCCATGGTCTTTGCGGTGATTTTGCCGCCGATAAATTGACGCAGTATTCATGCCTGCCGCGTGATTTTATTGAGCAAATTGGTGCTGTGTTTGCGGATATTGAAAGCTTTTGATGTTAAAAATAAAGGCAAATAAAAAATACTCTCAAAAAAACATTTTTGAGGGTATTTTAATTTTATATCATCAAGAGGGAGACCAATATCATGAAAAAGACATTTATGGCAATTCTAATTACGGTGATTTTTGTATTTGCCACTGCTTGCGGCAATGCAAAAAAAGAAATGGGCAAAACAACACTTACACCCACATTTACCTGCACAGCACGCATTGCTTATGATGATTTCAGTGCAGTAGCTGAAATTCAGCGTTACGGTGAGGGTATGTGGAGCGCAGAATTTTCAGAGCCTTCAACCCTTTCAGGTGTGCGCCTTGATTTTGCCGACGGCGAGGTTACAGCTTCATACAAGGGACTTACATTTTCAGTACCCAAGGATGCCGCACCTGTAAAAGCTCTTATCAGCAGTTTGATTGAGGTTGTTGATATGTCGCTTAAAGCTGATTTTGTTGAGGGGCAGGCAAGTGATGGTGTTATTACTTTAAGCGGCAGTCTTTCGCAGGGCGATTATACAATCAGCTTTGATGAAAAAACAGGCGCGCTTGTATCTTTTGAAATGCCCGGATATGGATTGAAGATGGTTTTTGAAAATTTTAATGCAGGTACTGCGCTTTCAACAACATCAACAAGTACTGTAACGCAAGGAACATCTGAAGGACAAACGACCGAAACGACTGCACAAACCGAGCAAACCGTTGCAACTGCTGCACCATCAGCGTAAATTGTAAAAAAATGCGTGACAAATTAAATGATATATGATATAATGCTAAATAGTTGATTATATATACAAAAAGAGGGGACATAAAATGTTAAATGCTTCGCTTATATTGGAAGGCGGCGGCATGAGAGGTATATATACAGCAGGCGTGCTTGATTATTTTATGGAGCAAGAGCTCTTGTTTTCATCAGTTTATGGTGTTTCGGCAGGCTCGTGTCATGCTGTCAGCTATCTTTCAAACCAAAAGGGAAGAGCATACAGGATAAGTACCGAATATCTTAACGATAAACGCTATTGCAGCATAAAAAGCCTTATCACCACGGGCGATATGTTCGGCGTTGATATGTGCTACAACCTTATTCCAAATCAGCTTGACCCTTATGACTATGATGCGTTTTTGCGCTACAAGGGCAATTTTTACGCAGTTGTAACCAATTGCCGCAATGGCTGTGCCGAGTATCTTCCCCTTAAGGATATGCGTAAGGATATTACGGCGATCAGGGCGTCAAGCTCGCTGCCGATGGCGTCACGCATGGTAAAATTTCACGGGCAGAAATATCTTGACGGCGGCATTGCTGATTCTATCCCGATAGAAAAATCCATTGCCGATGGCAACAAGCTTAACGTGGTGGTGCTTACCCGTGAAAAAGGCTATCGCAAAAAGCATACAAATGGGTTGATATTCTGGCCCAGATATTTGATTTATCCAAATCTTATCCGTGCGATAGATACACGCCACCTGCGCTATAATCATTCGCTTGATGTTATTGAAAAACTTGAAGCCGAAGGCAAAATTCTTGTTATACGCCCCAGCGTTGAGCCGAATGTGGGCAGAACGGAAAAAAATCTTGAAAAGCTTAAAGCACTTTATGATTTGGGCTATAATGATGCAAAAGCAAAATATGAAGAGATTTTGCGCTATACTGCTGAAAATAATAATGATGAATAAGAGTAAAAGTCGGAGAAGGATTAACCTTTTCCGACTTTTTTATTTGTTGTTTTGCTATGTGGTTTTATGCGATTTTTGCGATAATAAACATAATTATCGGGATAACAACAGCAGGCACAAGCAGAAAATATCCAATTATCCTTAATACTGTGCCAAGCCTTTGTTTGTCTGCGTCATCTTCTTTGCGCATAACAGTACCTGCAATAATCAGCGCACCGCCGATTATGACAAGCATTACCACAATGGCTATAAGTATTCCAATAATGGCCGCAACGCCCATAAATGCCATAGTTTTGCCTGCTTTCTATTGATTAAACAATAGTAACGCTCTTCATAATCTGGGGAACAATGGGCTTATCAGCGTAGTTTGTATCAACCTTGGCAATTTCGTCAACAACGTCCATGCCTTCTACAACCTTGCCGAATGCAGCGTAGTTGCCGTCAAGGTGCGGCGCATCCTGATGCATGATAAAGAACTGTGAGCCAGCCGAATTGGGCATCATGGAACGAGCCATGGAGATAACGCCTCTCTCGTGCTTCAAATCGTTCTTCACTCCGTTGGAAGCAAATTCGCCTTTAATGCTCCAACCGGGGCCGCCTGTGCCGATACCATCGGGACAACCGCCCTGAATCATAAAACCGCTGATAACTCTGTGGAAGCAAAGTCCATCATAAAATTTAGAATTTACAAGCTTTTCGAAATTTTCAACCGTAATGGGTGCAATTTCAGGATAAAGCTCAATCTTAATCTGTTTGCCGTTTTCCATTTCAATAATAACCATTATATTTTACCTGCCTTTCTGTAAATACAAGTATAATCTATTTTCCGCAAAATGTCAAATTGCAAATTGTATTTTTTGCATAAATACCTCAAAAAAGGGGATATATAGTATAAATAAGCGGAAAGGCAAAGATATTTATGTCAAAAAAGATAAGTAAAATAAGTTTTATTCTTGAAAATACCCCGTCGATAAAGTCCTTTGCGGCGATAGTGGGAGAAAAGGAAGGTCAAGGACCCTTGAGTCGATACTTTGACCTTACCACTAACGACGATTATTTCGGGCAGGATACATGGGAAAAAGCGGAGAGTGAGTTTATGTTTACTGCCGTGCAAACTGCGCTTAAAAAGGCCAAGCTAAGCGAAAAAGATGTGGATATGATTTTTGCGGGAGATTTGCTTAACCAAAGCACAGCGGCAACATACGGTCTGCGTGATTTGGATATTGCGCTTGTGGGCATTTTTGGAGCTTGCTCAACCTTTGCGCAGGGGTTGATGCTTGCTTCACTATTTGTTGATAATTCGCTTGCACAGAACGTGCTTGCAACCACGTCATCACATTTTTCCACTGCTGAAAGGCAGTTCCGTTTTCCGCTTGCATACGGCGGACAGCGCACGCCAACATCACAATGGACGGTTACGGGTTCGGGTGCGGCGGTTGTTTCAAAATGCGATGAACCGCCGTATGTCAGGGGTGTTACAATTGGCTCGATAAAAGATTTGGGAATAAATGATGCAAATAATATGGGAGCGGCAATGGCACCTGCCGCCGCATACACAATCAAGCATTATCTTGATGACAGTCACACCAATCCTTGCGATTATGATTATATTATAACCGGTGATTTGGGTGAGGTAGGCAGTCAACTGTTGATTGAACTTTTGAGCAAGGATGGCATTGATATATCAGCACAGCATAAAGACTGCGGCAAGATGATTTTTGATGGTGCCGAGCAGGATACGCACGCAGGCGGTTCGGGCTGCGGCTGTTGTGCTTCGGTTATGTGCGGATACTTTTTGCCTAAAATAAAATCGGGCGAGATTAAAAACGTTTTGTTTGCCGCAACGGGAGCGTTAATGTCTACAACGGCATCACAGCAGGGCGAAACTATACCTTCAATTTCGCATCTGGTGCATATCTCGCACGAAAAAGGGGAGGTATCAGCAAAATGAATTATATCTGGGCTTTTATTGTTGGCGGAATATTTTGTGCCATTGGTCAAGTGCTTATTGATTATACCAAACTCACGCCTGCGCGTATTCTTGTGGCCTATGTTGTCAGCGGTGTTGTTTTGGGTGCAATAGGTATTTATGATAAATTAATAGAATTTGCAGGTGCAGGTGCAAGCGTGCCGCTAACGGGCTTTGGCAATTTGCTTGCAAATGGCGTAAAAAAAGCCATCGCAGAGGATGGCTTGTTGGGTATATTAACGGGTGGACTTACCGCTTCTGCGGCGGGCATTACAACCGCAATTATCAGCGGATTGCTTGTAGCTTTGATATTTAAGCCTAAAATGAAACGTTAATCCATGTCTATTATTTTTGAAATGATATCTTCAATTCTGCTTATGGCACTTTCATCGTAATCAAGACCGCCGTTATCTATCATAACAGCTGCACCGTAAATTACAGCGCGTACGGCAAAAGTCTTTTTATCACGCATTTCATCGGGCATATTCACTTCTTTGCAGTATTTTTCAATCAGCTTAATGCTGCCTGCGCTGATTTCAAGTCGCAATTTCAACTGACTTTCGTTCAGCAGGTTACTGCTTATCATGATGATAGAACGAAATTCGGGATTTTCAACCAAAAATCTGATATAATCAACGCTTATCAGTTCTATTTTTCTTCGTGTTGATAAATCAGGATTATCAATAATATGTCTTTGCCTTGTGTTCCATTGTTCGTTGATATAACGCACAATTTCAAGGATAAATTCCTGATTATCTTTAAAATGCTTGTAGGGTGCGCCGCTGCTTAAACCGCAATGTGCGGCAACCTTTCGCATAGAAAAATCTTGTATGCCGTTTTGTCTGATTTCTTCAATGCCTTGAATAATCAGCCTTTCTTTTGAGTTCACAATATAGCTCCGTTCCCGAAAATGTATCATAAATTATACTGATAATGATAGCATATTTTGAATAATTTGTCAAATTAATTTGTCAAAGCATTGATTTGCTTGACACCAAAGTCGGTGTGTGCTATAATAATTCAGGTAAGCAGTGCTTACTTGATGATAACAGAATAATTCGGAGGACAAAATGAGCGAAAATTACAATTTTAACATAGTGACCGACTCTTCATGCGATATGCCTGCTAAAATGGCAGATGAACTGAACCTTACCGTTGTACCGCTTTCTTTTACGAGAACAGACGGTAAAACTTATACAAACTATCTTGATGAGCGTGATATATCATTAAAGGATTATTACGAATATCTTCGTGGAAAGGGTAATTCTGCAACAACTTCAGCACCTTCAATCGATCTTTTTATCGACGCTATTGAGCCAATTTTGAAAGACGGCAAGGATGTGCTTTACCTTGGATTCTCCAGCGGATTAAGCGCAACATATCAATCGGGCGCTGCTGCAATTGCAGAACTTGCTGAAAAATATCCTGAGCGCAAGCTTATTAGCGTTGATACGCTTTGCGCTTGCGGCGGACAAGGTCTTATTGTAGCACTTGCTGTTAAAGAGCGTGAATGTGGCAAATCAATTGAAGAAGTTGCCGAATTTACAAAATCAATGATACCAAAAATTTGCCATGTGTTTACAGTTGAATCTTTAGAATGGCTTCACCGTGGCGGCAGAGTTTCCACAACAACAAAGGTTGTTGGCGGTTTGCTTAACATTAAACCGGTTATGCATGTAAATGATGAAGGTAAACTTGAAAAAGTAGGCGTTGCCAAGGGCAGAAAAGCATCCATTATCGCGCTTAAGGATAAGTGTGCTGAAGGTGTTATTGATCCTGCAACCATGATGTTTATAAACCATGCCGATTGCGAAGAGGACGCATTATATCTCAAATCCTTACTTGAAGAAGAACTGGGCGCAAAGAATGTAATTCTTAGCAACATAGGTCCGGTTATCGGCACGCACACAGGTCCTGGCGGTCTTGCGTTTTTCTATGTTGGCAATAATAAGTAAATTTATAATAAAAACCGTATCGGATTTTGCACCGATACGGTTTTTTTCTGATAAAACATAAAACCTCGGAAAGCGTAATGCATTCCGAGGTTAATTTGCGTATAATTACTTGTTGTTTTTTGAATCAAGCATTGCGAAGATATCATCGTAGTCTGATTCGTTAATAGCATTCATAATGGGGTTGTTGATAACGGGGCTGTTAAGCAAAGGGTTATCAATAACGGGGGGTTCGAATGTAGGTGCTTCAGCTTCGGGAGATCCAAAATCAGAATCTTCAAAGCCTGCTGCAATAACTGTGATGATGATTTCATCCTGCAAATCTTCCTTGAATGCAGTACCCCAAATGAATTCTACATCGGGTGCTGCGTGATCGCTGATTTCCTTTGTAACTGCGTTTACTTCTTCTGCAAGAACGTCCTCGCTCATTACAATGTTGATAAGCAATCTCTTAGCGCCGGAAATTGAAGTTTCAAGCAACGGACTTGTGATAACAGCTTCGGCAGCTTCCTTTGCCTTGTCCTTGCCGGAACCGTGACCGATAGCCATGTGTGCATAGCCTGCGCCCTTCATGATTTCAGAAACATCGGCAAAGTCGAGGTTGATAAATCCTTCGTCTACAATGAGGTCGGAAATGCTCTTAACACCTGTCTTGAGAATATCATCAGCAAGAGAGAAGGATTCTTTCATAGTCAATGCTCTGTTAACGGTAGAAAGCAATCTTTCGTTAGGAATAACGATAAGTGAGTCTACGTATTTTTTTAGCTCAGTAATACCTTTTTCAGCTTGAAGCATTTTCTGCTGCTGTTCAAAAAGGAAAGGCTTTGTTACAACTGCAACTGTAAGGATATCCATTTCCTTTGCAATTTCAGCAATAACGGGAGCAGCGCCTGTACCTGTACCGCCGCCCATACCTGCGGTAATAAAAATCATATCAGCATCTTTAAGTGCAGATTGGATTTCCTCGCGGTTTTCTTCAGCACTGCGCTGGCCGATTTCAGGCTTGTTGCCTGCACCGCGTCCTCTTGTAAGCTTTGTACCTATCTGAATTTTTGATGTAGCCTTCGAATTTCTCAGTGCTGCTGCATCTGTATTAACGGATATGTACTCAACATTCTTAACGCCTGCGGTTACCATGCAGTTCAAAGCGTTGCCACCGCCGCCGCCAACGCCTACAACCTTAATGTTTACATTTGGTGCGAGTGTGTCAGTATTATCAAAAACGAAACTTGACATTTTCCATCCTCCTGCTTTCTTTTTCCGAATTTTTTATATATTTTCTGCCCATATAAGAGCAATTATAATGCACAATATTATATTAGCACAAATGCATTTAAATTTCAAGAGATTTATAAAAATTTTCTAAAATAATTAAAATGACAAGATATAGGGCGTGTGTTTTGTGCAATCAATCAAAAAACGCAAGATATATGTATGGACAGCACCCAAAAATACCCATTTTTTGTAAGCGTATATCAAGCTTTATTCCGCTGATTCTTCACCGTCTTCGTCGTCAGTTTCGTCAATATTTTCGCTTATATTTTCATCATCATCCGCGTTGTTGTAATCATCAATACCGTTTTGAGAGTTTTCCTTGTATTCTTCCATGCTCTCGCGGCTTACAAAATGCCCCTCGCCGTTATCGTCAATAATCAGGTAGCCATCGGCATTGGTGCCAATTTTGTTGCTTTCAAACACGCTTTTTGCGTATTCAATCTTATAATCAATATTATTTGAATTACCTATCTGTACTTCGATTCTGTCTTCATAATTGAGTGATATATTATATTTATCACTTAAATCAACCGAGAAAATTCCGTCGATTTCAGTTTTATCAATAGCTTTTTTTAGCGAAAACAGAATTTGTGCTTTGTCGGTTTCGCTGTCCTCAAGTCTGGCAAAGGGCTTAGTATCAGCAGGATTAATGCCGTTTACCGTTAAAAGCCCTTCAACGGGAGATACAAGCTTATCCAACACCTTACCGCTTTGCGATACTATAAGATATTCACCGTCGGTTTCAACGTTGTAGCACGCCTTGGTTTCAGTAACCGTAATTACAATAGTTGTAGGAAATTTTTTTGTAATTTCCGCAGTTTCAACGTAAAGCAGGGTGTTTGGTATGCGCTGTGCTTCATCTTTAAAACTTGCACGAATGATATTTTCGCCCAAAACAATGCCGCTTGCTTCAATTATATCTGCTTCGTTGTAGGGCGTTTGACCTACAACAACAATCTTATCCGTTTTAAAAAGCACGGTTAGAGAAAGAAAAACGCCAACTCCCGCCACAAGCAGAAAGATTAAGGTGTAATAAGCTGATAAAGCCGCCTTGCTGCGTCTTTTTTTGCTTTTTACACCAGCCTGCTCGGGCACGTCATCTTTTATAATATCTTTAGAAAAATTAACTTTTTTCATATCTGTTGCTCTCTTTTGATTTTAGCTCCTAATTGCGTCAGATAACGCTCAATATTTTCGTATCCTCTGTCAATGTGGCAAATTTCCGTAATTTCGCTTATGCCGTTTGCTGATAGTGCCGCTGTAACAAGCGCCGCGCCTGAGCGTAAATCCGTTGCACTTACCCGTGCGCCCGAAAGCGCTTTCACACCTTCAACAACGGCTGCTTTGCCGGCTACGTGTATATCCGCACCCATTTTGCAAAGTGCGTCAACGTGCCTAAATCTCGATTCAAAAATATTTTCAACAAAAACGCTTGTGCCGTTTGCCTTGCAAAGCACAGCCATTGTTATTGCCTGAATATCTGTCGGAAAACCCGGATGCGGCATTGTTCTGATAGTTTTTACCGCATTTAACGGGTGCTTTGCATTGATGTAAAGCTTTTTGCCAAATGTGTAAATCTTGCAGCCCATCTGCTCAAAAACAGGCAAAAAAGACTCCATATCCTCAACGCAGATATTATCAAGCAGTGCTTCGCCGTTGGTTGCCGCCGCAGCCGCAATGTATGTACCTGCCGCAATTCTGTCGGGCATAATGCTGTACTCGCATCCAAAAAGCGTTTCAACACCATCTATAACGATTGTGCTTTCGCCCGCACCCTTGATTTTGGCGCCGCACTTGTTCAAAAAATGCGCAAGGTCCTTTATTTCCGGCTCTCTTGCGGCATTGTATATTACGGTTTCGCCCTTAGCTTTTACAGCGGCAAGAATAATGTTTTCCGTTGCCCCAACCGATGGAAACGGCAGATTTATCTTTGCGCCGCTGAGTCCCTTTTCTGCCGTGCAGATAAGTGCGCCGTGTTTTTCTTTTATATCAGCGCCCATTTTCTTCAAGGCGTTAATGTGCATATCAATTGGCCTTGGACCTAACTCGCATCCGCCGGGATAATAAAGCGTGCATTTACCTTTTGCACCCAAAACAGCACCCAAAAATATTATTGAAGAACGCATTTTCATCATAAGTTCTTCAGATATTTCGAAAGAGTCGGTTTGGCTGTTGTAAAGTTTTATAGTATTTTTATCAAAACTACCCTTAACACCAAGCTGTTTTAAAATGCGCAAAGCGCAGTAAACATCGCTCAAATCGGGACAGTTTGTCAGCACACATTCGCTGTTTTCGGGCAAAATGCACGCCGCCAAAATGGGCAGCACGCTGTTTTTGGCCCCTTGTATTTTGATTTCACCGCGCAACTTGTGGTTGCCCTCTATAATAAGCTTTTGCATAATTCCACCACCGCACAATATGATTTAGTGACATATTATGCGCAATTGTGCAACATGGTGAAAACTGCGATTAAATATTATTTTTTGGCGGTTTGTGAAATAATATCAAAAATACGCTTGTGTGTATCGTTTATTGAAAGCGAATTTGATTTTTGCGACATAGCCGTAAGCTTTTGCGGATTTTCGTAAAAATCCTTAACTGTATCAATTAAAAGCTGCGGTGTAATATTTTTTTGCTCAATCAAAATAGCTGCGCCAGCGTCTGAAAGCACTTTTGCATTGTAGTACTGATGGTTGCCCGCCAAATGCGGTGCGGGAATGAGGATTGCCGCTCTTCCTCTTGCTTCAAGTTCGGCAAGGGTTGCTGCGCCGCTGCGGCATATAACCAAGTCGGCACAAGCCATGCAGGTATCCATATTGTTTATGTATTCGCTGATTTTAAGTCTTGGACTGCTTGTATCAATATTCTTCTCGCGCATAAATCTGGGGAAATCGTTATGGCCGTTTGAGCCGTATGCGTGAATGTGATTGATTTTAAGATTATTCTTTGTGTGCCATTCAATAAGCTCGGCAATATTTTCGTTAATACATTCCGAGCCTAAGCTTCCGCCGAAGGAAAGTATGCAAAGCGAATCATCAAGACCAAGCTCTTTGCGTGCGTCTTCACGCTTTTTGGAAAGTATTGAACTGCGCACGGGCAAACCTGTTACAGTGTATTTAACACCCTCATCAAGATACTTTGCGGCAGCTTCAACCGTAAGCATAACTTTATCGGCGTGTTTTGAAAGCAACCTTGTTGTAACGCCGGGAAAGGCGTTCTGTTCGTGTATAACGGTAGGTATACCCATTTTTGCGGCTTTAAGTATAACGGGACCGCTTGCATATCCGCCTGTACCAATTGCAATATCGGGCTTAAAATCTTTTATAATCTGCTTTGCTCTGTGTCCTGATGTTGTAAGATAACCAACAGCCTTGACGTTGTTTTTTATGTTTCGCCAATTAAGCTGACGCTGAAAGCCTTTTACCTTAATGGGTGCAAAATCAAAACCGGCCTGCGGAACTAATTTTGCTTCCATACCAAACGGCGTACCTGCAAACAAAAATTCTGCATCGGGCACATTTTCTTTAATTATTGATGCAATTGCAAGTGCAGGATTGATGTGACCTGCTGTGCCGCCTGCTGCCAAAAGAACTCTCATAAAAATTTCCTCTCAATTATCAATTTTACTGATGTTAATTAGTTTTCTATCAAGCTTTGCCTTGATATATTCAGCATAATGCCCATTTGTGTAAGCTGCATCAAAAGGGCTGTACCGCCGTAACTGAAAAACGGCAAACTGATACCGGTGTTGGGTACTGCGTTTGTTACAACGGCAATATTCAAAAATGCTTGTATACCGATTTGCACCGTAAGACCTGTTGCAAGCATCATGCCGAATTTATCGCACGCTTTTGAAGCGATGTAAAATCCACGGAAAACAAAAAGTACGAAAAGAATTATTACAGCCATTGCTCCAACAAATCCAAGCTCTTCGCACACAATTGCAAATACAAAGTCGTTTTGCGTTTCAGGCAGATAGAGATATTTTTGTCGTGAATTGCCCAAGCCTAAGCCAAAAACACCGCCCGAGCCAATAGCTATCAGCGATTGACAAGTCTGCCATGTTGAGTTAAGCATGTCTGAGAAAGGGTCAAGCCAAGAATCAATACGTTTTGTGATGTAGGTAAAATCGCCCGATTGTATCATGCTGAGAATAACTACTGAAATCAGCGCAACACCAATAGTAAAAAGCAAAGCAATGTGCGAAAGTTTTGCACCGCCTACAAATATCATTGCAAAGGCAATTGCGCAAATCAAAATTGTTGCCGAAAGGTGCGGCTGCATTACTACGGGTATTAATGCAAGCACAAGCAAAAATCCAAAAAAGATTATGCCATAGCTTATTTTGTGCATTTTTTTATAGTTATTTGCTATTAAAAATGAAAACAAAACGATTATACCGAGCTTCATCAACTCGGAAGGCTGAAACTGAACAAATCCAAGATTAAGCCAACGTCTTGCACCGTTTCGGGTAACGCCCAATGGTGTAAATACCATCCAAAGCAATATCCACGAAACTATGGGCAAACCGATTGCAATAATCTTTCGTTTCAGTATATGATAATCAAAGCGACTTGCTGCGTACATAAAAACAAGCCCGACAACTGCCCATACAGCTTGACGTTTCATGTAATAAGCACCGTCGCCGCCGGTTTCATCAATATCGTGCAGTGCCCAAACATAGCTTGCGGAAAACATCATTACAATTCCGAAAACGAGTAAAACGAGAATGATTATCAAAAACGGCAGGTCGATAACGCCGCTTATAGTTGCAGCTTTTTGTATGCGTTTTAGCTTTGCAGCGCGCATACTTGTTTTGGAAGATATTGTTCTTTTTTTCTCGTTGCCGATAGTATCGGCAGTGGTGTTATGCGCCATTTTTGCCTCCGTTTCTGAATTTTTTGAGATATAATTAATTTACATAGCCTGCATAAAAACGGCAAGTGCCGCAAAAATCAAACCTGTAATTGAAAAACTTATAACAATTTTATATTCGCTGAAATTGCAAAGCTCAAAGTGATGATGGATAGGGGACATCTTGAAAATTCTTTTTTTAGTCGTCTTGTAGGAGATAACCTGCAAAACAACGCTCATAGCTTCGCAGAAATATACAACGCCGATTAAAACTATCAGTAAATGGCATTTTGTTGCCACACCGATTGCGGTAAAAGCACCGCCTAAGTACATTGAACCCGTATCTCCCATAAAGCATTTTGCAGGGTGTAAGTTCCAAATTAAAAATCCGATGCAGCCGCCGGCAATTGCAAAAGCATAAAGAATAAGTTCGCTTGCACCGGTAAAATCAAGTACGGAGCAAAGAGCCGCTAAACCGAGCATTGAAACTACCGTAACCGTTGAGCAAAGCCCGTCGATGCCATCGGTAAGGTTTACGGCGTTTGTCATAAAAACCATAAACAGCAGAATAAGTGGATAATAGAAAATGCCAAGCTCTAACTTGAAGAAGAAAAAGTCGATATATGTTTGTGTATCGCCCAAAGCGTACATCATGCCTAAAAAACCGCACGCAAAAAGTATCTGAAAAAACATTTTCTGCTTTGCGTTAAGTCCTAAATTTTGCTTTTTAACCGCCTTGATGTAATCATCGGCAAAGCCGATTGCGCAGCAAAGCAAAGCGTAAAGCACACAGGTTAACAGCTTTAAGCCGCCTGTTTTTACATCGTCAGAAACGGTATCGGCATATCGAAAATAGTAAACAAGATAACCAAGCCCAACCGTAACAACGCTTGCAATGATGAACATAAAGCCGCCCATGATGGGTGTACCCTGCTTTGATTTGTGCCATTTAGGGCCTATATCAAGAATTGTTTGCCCAAAATGAATTTTACGCAGGTACGGTATAAGCACAATACCGATAATAGCTGATAATACGAATGAGGTGAGTGACACTGCCACACTGAGAAAATACTGCATTTGGATTTTTATTCCTTCCGTCAAGATATTATATCACCGAAAATTGCTTTTATTACATTTTCAAGGTGCATGCCTCGGCTTGCTTTAAACAACACTGCATCGCCCGGTGCGATGATAGCTTTTATTGATTGGCACAGCGTTTCGGGGTTGTAGTAATGCTTTGCCATTTTGCCCTTCAAGCTTGCGTTAAGCGCAATATGTCTGCTTTCTGCACCGCAGCAAAAAATCATGTCTACATTGCTGCTTGCGGCGTAATCGCCTACTGCTTTGTGCAGTTTTTGAGAGTAAGATCCAAGCTCAAGCATATCGCCAAGCACGGCAATACGGCGGTTGGCTTTTGTTAAATCAAGCATATCAAGTGCCGCTTTCATAGAGTCGGGGCTTGCGTTGTAACAATCGGCTATAATCGTTACACCGTTATGCTCAATAATGTTCTGACGCATTGCGCTTGATTTGTATTTAGCAAGTGCGCTTGCAATTTGCAACGGCGTAAGATTTGCCTTAATACCCACAGCAAATGCCGCCAAAGCGTTTAAAATATTATGTCTGCCGATGGCGTTAAGCGTGATATTGCATGAAATATCACCGTATACAGCCTTAAAGCTTGTTGTGCTGTCGCTTGATATAATATCCGTTGCCCTGATATCTGCTTTATCGTTGTCAATGCCATAGGTTATAACTTCTCTGTCGAGAGTATTTTTCAGCGGTGCAAGATATTCATCATCAGCATTTGTTATAAGGGGCAAATCGCTGTTCATGGATTTTAAAATCTCAAGCTTTGCTTTTAAAATGCCTTCTCTTGAGCCTAAATTTTCAATGTGCGACCAACCAATGTTTGTAATAACGGCAATTTGCGGTTGAGCGCAATTGGTTAAGCGTTCAATCTCTCCAAAATGATTCATACCCATTTCAATAACTGCCGCTTCAATTGTGGAATTAAGATTAAGCAGGGTTTTGGGCAAACCAATATGATTATTAAGGTTGCCCATGGTTTTAAGCGTTTTGTACTTTTCTTCAAGCACAAGCGCAATCATATCCTTGGTGGTGGTTTTGCCAACACTGCCGGTTATTCCCACAAGTATGGGCGAAAATTTTTGACGGTAACCCTTTGCAATGTCAATAAGAGCCTGTGTCGTATCGTTTGTTAAAATGCAGGGTATGCCTTCTATTTTCTTTTCGGTAACAACAGCGCAAGCACCGCTTTGGTAGGCTTGCAATAAAAAATCGTGACCATCAAAATTTGCACCTTTAAGTGCCAAAAACACACTGCCCTTTGTAATGGTGCGAGTATCGGTTGAAATATCGGTTACAGTGCAATCAACAGGGCATTGCGTGTCAAGAATTTTTGCGATATCTTTAGTGGTAAAATTCTCCATAATATTAAGCTTTAATATTAAAGCCTGCTCAGTCCTTCCGCTACAATTTCTCTTTCATCAAAATGGATTTTTTCGCCGTTTGCAAGCACCTGATAATCTTCGTGGCCCTTGCCTGCAAGTACGATGACATCACCCTGAACGGCGTTTTTAAGTGCGTGGATTATTGCTTCTTTTCTGTCGGTAATTCTTACATATTCAGTCTTTTGGTCAAGTCCTGCAATAATATTATCAATAATTGCATCGGGCTCTTCGTTTCTCGGGTTATCCGATGTGATTATAAGCAAATCGGCATATTTTTCAGCAGCCTTTGCCATTAAGGGACGCTTGGTTTTATCTCTGTCGCCGCCACAGCCGAAAAGACAAACAAGTCTGTTTTCGGTAAACGATTTTATAGCAAACAAGATATTTTCAAGGGCATCAGGCGTGTGTGCATAATCGCATATAACCGAAAAATCTCTGTTTGTGGGTATAATTTCGCATCTGCCCTTTGTGCCCATGTAGTTAGACGTAGCTTCAATAATCTTTTCAATCGGTAAGCCTAATTTAAGGCAGGCACCCATGGCAGCCGTAGCGTTTGAAATATTGAAAAGTCCGGGCATGTGCAGGTTTACAAAGTAAGACTTTTCTCCTGTGCAGAACCAAAAGCTGCTTCCTTTAGCGTTTGTTCTGATAGCATCTGCATAGAAATCGGCTTTTTTGTGATTTGAGAACGTGTATTTGTTGCAGCTTATTTCGTTGTACAATCTTTCGCCATAGGCATCATCTATGTTGCATATTGCAATATCGCAAATATCAAACAACTGTTTTTTTGCATTGTAGTAATCTTCCATATCGGCGTGATAATCAAGATGATCGGGGGTGAGGTTTGTAAACACGCCTATTCCGAATGAAGCCGGACCTATTCTCTTTTGTTGCAATCCAAAGCTTGAAACTTCCATAACAGCGTGTGTGCAGTTGGCTTCAACCATTTTTGCAAGCAGAGAGAAAAATTCAAACGTCAGCGGAGTTGTATTCTTTGCGGGTATAATTTCATCGCCGATTTCGTTTTGAATAGTGCCTATCAGACCAACCTTAAAACCATTTTCGGTCAAGATATGCTTAATGATATGTGTCATTGTGGTTTTGCCGTTTGTGCCTGTTACACCGATTAATTTAAGCTTTTTTTCGGGGTTGCCGAACCACTTTGCGCACAGCTTGCCGTACATATCACGGGTATCATCAACAATAATCTGCTTTTCAATTCCTAAATCGCGCTGTGCAACAACAAATGCCGCACCGTTTTCAAGTGCCTTTTGTGCAAAGCTATGACCATCAAAGCTGGCACCCTGTATGCATACAAATATACAGTCCTTTTCAATCTTTCTTGAATCATCTGTAATTGTACTTATCTCGCAGTTTTCAAATTTCTGCTGCAAGATATCTTTTTCAAAAAGCTCAAAAAGTTTCATGTTGATTTTCCCTTCTGTAATTATATCTTATATTTATGCGGTTTTGTGCTGTATATATATCAGCCCGAATCGCCGTCAATTGCAAAGTAAAGTTCTACAATAGTACCCTTGGGTATTTCTTCACCGTAGGTAACACTTTGTGTATGCACCGTTGCACTGCTGTTTGAAGATGCACCCGTTAAGGTGTAGTTAATTCCTGCCGATGCAAGTGCGGCGTTTGCGTTGTAAAGCGACATTCCCGTAACATCGGGCATTGTTGTTATCTGTTCGGTGGTGCCTTCCTCGGTGTAGATGTAAACCGTACCGTCGGCGGGCATTTTGCTGTCTGCCAAAGGCATTTGAGCATAAACCGAATCGCCTTCGCCTATAACCTCGTAATTGAATCCCGCACCCTGAACTTTAAGCACAGCGTTTTCGGTGCTTAAATCTGAAAGCGAGGGAACAGCAATATCAAGTGTAAGCAGTTCTTCTTCTGTATATTCGGGGTAATATCCCATGTAAGGTAGTATATCCGTCATGATAGCTCTGGCGGTAGGCACTGCAACAATACTTGCATAGTAATCGCCCGTGGTGGGTTCATCTACCATAATCAGCATGATGATTTCAGGATCATCAGCAGGGGTGAAGCAGCAGTATGAAGCAACATAAAGGTCATCTCTGCCTTCGGCGTTGTTTTCGTCCTGTTTTTGTGAAGTACCGCTCTTTCCGCCTATGCTGAAGCCTTTTATGTAAGCGTTGCTGCCACCGTTTGTTTCGACAACGTTTTCGAGCGCCTGGCACATCGTTTCCGATGTTTCCTCTGAAATAACCTGGCGGATAACCTCAGTTTCGTGCTGCCATGTTACATTGCCGTCGTTATCTACAATTTTGTCTACAACATAAGGCTCTACAAGATATCCTCCGTTTATGCAAGCGGCATAAGCTGTAATCATCTGCAAGGGGGTAACCTTGTTTGTCTGTCCGAATGAGCAGGAAGCAAGCTCAACGGGACCCATTCCTTCGTATCCCTGATAAATGCTTGAGCTTTCAAAAGGCAGGTCAATGCCTGTTCTGCTTGACATTCCAAAAGCATCGAAATAATCGCTGAATGTGCGTGCGCCAAGTCGGCTTGATATTGAAATAAATGCAGGGTTGCAGGAGTTTGCCAAAGCGTCAAAAAAATCCTGCGTGCCGTGTCCGCTTGCCTTCCAACAATGGAAGGTAGTTCCGCTAACGTTTGTATCTGCACAACCAAAAGCATCAGTAAGAGATATAACCTTTTCTTCAAGTGCCATTGAACCTGTTAGAACCTTGAAAACCGAACCGGGATAATAAAGCTCGGTAATGCACTTGTTTTTCCACTGTGCTTCTCTTGCGGCTATGTATGCCGCCTGGTAATCTTCTTCGCTTAATGCGTCAAGCTGTGCTTGCACGTTTGCATCATAAATCACACTGGGATTGTTAAGGTCAAAGCCCGGTACAGTTGCCATTGCAAGAATTGCGCCTGTATTACAGTCCATGATAATTCCGCAGGTTCTTTCGGCAACAATCTGATCTTCGACAACATCTGCAAGATTCTTTTCAAGATAATATTGCATATTCATGTCAAGAGTGAGGTAAAGGTCGCTGCCGTTTTCGGCTTCGTAAAGCTTTTTGTATTCGTAAGCCATTTCGTCGCCGTTAGCGTCGGTTGCGGTAATAATGCGTCCGTTAATGCCTGTCAGCTCATCGTTGTATTGATATTCAATGCCATATTGTCCAACTCCATCACTGTTGGTAAAGCCGATAACTGATGCGGCAAGCTCGTTTTGCGGATAGTATCTTTTCGTATCTTCAACGGTGCTTATGCATCTTATGCCATGTTCTTCAACAAAGGCGTAAATATCATCAACAACGGATTGTTCAACTTGTGATTTCAAAACTTCGTACTGACTGGTGGTTTTGCCCAATGCATCAATAACCTTTTGCTCATCAATATCAAGCGCAGATGAAAGCTTTGAAATGATAATATCACGATTGTTTGTGTCGTATTCTTCGTAGAGAGAAGGGTCCACAAACACTTTGTAAACTGTTGCGCTTGATGCAAGCAGTTCACCGTTTGCATCGTAAATCGAGCCTCGGCTTGCCGATATTGTAACTGTGCTGAATTGCGTTTCGTTAGCAAGCTTTTTGTATTTACCGCTATCTATAACTGCCGCTTTAAACAGCCAATAAACCGTCCAACCGACAAACAGCATCATAGCCAGAAAAACCCAAATATTCAGCCTTATTCTCATTCTGTTGGTTGGCAGATCTCTTCTGCTATTTTGTGCCGAATTTTGCTGATTTGACATTTTCGCTCCCTTCTTTTCGAAAAAAACGCTAAATAAAGTGCTTAAAATTATCAATTTTACTTTAAATTAAATATTTTTACACAAAACATACTTTTTCGAAAAAATCTCCATATAGCAAGGAAAGCCAACGCTGAGGTTGACTGTCCTTAAAAGTATTATATTTTTTTAACCCATGATATATTCCACAAAATCGTCGAATTTATCCCTTACTTTGACAAAGAAATTCTCTTCTTCTTCATGACTTTGAATAACAGTATCCTGTTGTACACTGATATACTCAATCTGCGAGCTGTCAATTTTTTCCAATCCAAGTACATTCTCGGCATAGTCTTCCACATTCTTTTTAGAAGTCATGCTTTGAATTTCGCTTTGCATTTTAACGTTTTCGCTATTAAGCAATTCAAGCTGTGCGTTTGTGGTGGAAAGCTTGTTGTAAAGGTCAGCTTCCTTTAATTTGCCCGCAATCATAAAGCAAAGCATAGCGCAAACAGCCGCTGCAAGCAGAGCAACCTTGAGCGGAAGCGCTTTTTTGCGGGGGTTATAGTTTTTCTTTATCTGTTTAATTTGCGCCTTATCAAGTTCTCTTGCTGTAGATTCTTCATAGGCAAGATTGTTTTGGTACGCAAGATTTGTTTCTGCCATTGCTTTTCCTTTCCTGTTATGGTATAATAATATATTACCTTAGCTTTTGCTATCTGATTTTTTCAATTACTCTCAGCTTTGCGCTGCGGCTGCGCAGGTTTTGTTCCAATTCATCGGCAGAAGCGATAATTGGCTTTTTGTTAACAAGCTTGCCTTTTGGCAATTTTCCGCACACGCATTGCGGAAATTCCGGTGGGCAAGTACAGCCGGTGCAAAATTGCGCAAATCTTTTTTTTACTATTCTGTCTTCTATTGAGTGAAAAGTTATTACTGCAAGCCTTCCGCCGATTTTAAGCGATTCAAACGCGGCATCAAGCCCGATTGAAAGATGCTCAAATTCATTGTTAACGGCAATGCGTATCGCCTGGAATGTTTTTTTGCAAGGATTCTTTTCTCGGCGGTATGATGCGGGCACATTTGCCTTGATAATCTCCGCAAGCTGAAGGGTTGTTTCAATTTTTTCTGTTTCTCGCTTGTTTACAATTGCCCTTGCAATTGATGGAGCGTTTTTTTCCTCGCCGTATTCAAATATAATTTTTCGCAGCTCTTCAAAGCTGTATGTGTTAACAACATCTGCGGCACTTATGCCGTTTTTGCTCATTCGCATATCAAGCATAGCGTCTGCATGGTAAGAAAAACCGCGCTCGGCACAATCAAGCTGATACGAAGAAACACCAAGGTCCATAAGTATGCCGTCAGCCTTGTCTATTCCAAGTTCGCTCAATGCTTGCAGCAGTTCGGAATAGTTTTTGTTAACAACTGTTGCATTAAAATCTTTAAGTCGCTGTGTTGCAACCTGCACAGCTTCGGGATCTCTGTCTAAAGCGATAAGCCTGCCATTTTCAAGCCTTTGCGCAATCAGACGAGAATGTCCCGCACCACCTGCGGTGCAATCAATGTAAATACCGTTTGGGTTAATGTTAAGCGATTCGATACATTCGCTTGCCAAAACGGGTAAATGTTTAAATTCCATTTCAAAATCACCCGATGCATCAGAAACCAAGCTCGTCCATTGTTTCGATGATATCCGCCTCGTTCATAGCGGCATTTATCTCGTCCCAACGCTGCTTGTTCCAAATTTCTGCCTGTGTTGCTCTGCCTATTACTACCACATCATGTTCAAGCTCTGCGTGTTCGCGCAATCTCTGCGGAATAAGTATACGTCCCTGCTTGTCAGGTTCAACAACAGCCGCACCTGCAAAAATATATCGTTGAATTGATCTGCTTTTTGTTGCGGGAAGTGCCTTTACCTTTTCGATGAGCTGAGCCCAATCGGCGTTGGAATACACCGAAAGACAGCCATCAAAACCACGGGTTACTACAAAGCTTGAACCGAAAATATCTTTAAGCTTTGTGGGAAAATTCATTCTTCCCTTGGCGTCAATTGTGTGATTGTATTCGCCCATCAGACCAACAGAAATATCTATGCTCTGGTTGGCAGTTATTTCTTCGCTCAAGCTTCGCACCTCCTTTTTTGCAGTCAAAAGATAAATTTTAGTGAAATTTCCACCTTCTTACACCACAATTACCCACTTTGGTGTAAGATACAAAATTATTATACTATATACCAATGAAAAAATCAAGTATACGAACAATTTTTTTGCTTGTAGATATTTGATGAAATTTTTTGCGCCTTTTTGTACAAACAACACAAAAAGCGTGCTATATATCGCCAAATGTTGACATAGACTTACCGGTGGTGTTAAAATATACGTAATGACATATAAATAGTTTTGAAAAATGTACAGAGCGGGGGATAAGCACGTGGTTAAGCGCATCGGAAAATTCTGGACAGTGATTTTGGCGTTGGTTGTCTTTATGGCTGTAATGATGATTTTAGCAAGCTTATGCACACCGTTTGCTGATTTTTATGTCGGCAAGGTTTATCCTGTTTTGATGAACATTTCGGCAATACCTTCGCTTTTGCCTATAAGTCTTGGTGAAATGGTTATAATTGCATTGGTTGCGGTGCTGATTATAGGCGTTCTTGCTTTTGCTCCGTTAATGATTATACTTAAAACAAAGCGCCGTACAGTTTTAAAAATTTATGCAAGGGTAATATCTGCCTGCACAGTTGCAATTATGCTGCCCATGACGCTGAATTGCTTGATGATGTACAAAGCAAGCTCTTTTTCAGAAAAATATTTTGCCGATGCTGAAGTTGATGAAGAATTATCTGTTGAAGTATATCGTATGATGGCAGAAAAACTTAATGAACTTGAAAGTCAGGTTTCTCGTGATGAGCATGGTTATTTTGTTTTAAGTGATGATTTGAACGAGGAAGCCAAAACTGCACTGAGCAATATCGGCGGTGATTATGAACAGCTTGCAGGGTTTTATCCAAACCCAAAGCCCGTTATAAATTCTTTTTGGCTTAGTCAGGAAGGGATAACAGGCATATTTTTGCCGTTTACGCTTGAGGCGAACTATAACAAAGATATGTGCGATATAAACAAGCCGTTTACCGTTTGCCATGAGCTTGCGCATTTAAAGGGTGTTATCAGTGAAGATGAGGCAAATTTTATTGCTTTTATCGCCTGCATAAATTCGCAGAGCGTTGATTTTCAATACAGCGGGTATCTCAGCATTATGGAGTATTTTCTTTCGTATACGAATGTTAGCGAAGTGTGTTTTGAAGTGATGATTGACGAATATGTTTGGAAAGATATGTTTCGCTTTTTGCCCGAAACATATTGGGAAGAAAACGAGGAGAAAGAAATTATTCCCACTGAGGTTGTTGAAACCGTTGCCGATGTTGCAAATGATACATATTTAAAAGTTAACGGTGAAGAGGAAGGCGTTAAAACCTACTCTCAAGTGGTTGATTTAATACTTGAATATTACAGTGTAAACCCGATAGAAAACGAATAAAAAAGGACGGGAGAGTTGAATATGTCAACTCTCCCGCTTTTGCTTTTGTGAAAAAAATGCGAATAAAAATCCCGCTTTGGTTATTTCCAAAACGGGATTAATTTATGCTATTACTTAAAATTAAAAACCTGCATCAACCTTTTTAGGTGTGTATCTGTCATAAGCATCCTGGTTGAGAGTGTAGGACAGATTTTCTACAAGACCTTCAAGATAAGCTTCGTAATCTTCACCGGCGTAGTCAGCAAGAATAGAATCTCTGTTATCTTCAAAAAGATCCTCGCGCTCACGCAAATCAGATTTCATAACAACATAAAGTTCATTGTTTACATCTGTATCAGTAATAAGCTCGTAAGCTACGCCATCATCACCGAGTTCAAGTTCAAACAGCTTTTCAATAACTGCTTCGGAGTAGGATTTGGATTCGTCAGAAACGATTGTTTCGTTAGGATATTTATCCTCTTCTTCCTCTTCTTCGTCCTTATCTTCGCTGTCGTCAGCTTCTGATTTGGAAGAATCATCATCGGAAGATTCGCTTTCAGATGTTGAGCTGTCATCTGCTGAAGATTCATCATCTTTATCTTCGGCAGTATCCTTGTCATCTTCTTTTTTATCATCATCTTCAAGTGATGCTTTGTATTCTTCAATCAAATCGTCAAAATTTTCACCGTCTTCAGCGCGTGCGAGAAATTCTTCGGCAAGAAGTGTAGCTTCTGCTTTTTCTTCGTCTGTCAAAGCAGCAGAGTTTTCACCGTAAAGCGGAATTTCGATGATTTTTACGCGCACATTGTGCTCGTCGTAATGATCCCACAAGGTTTCATCATCAATGTACAGTTCGCCTTCAATTTCAGTTGATTTGCCATCATCACCGATTTTTTCGTATGTTCCGTAAAGCGCATAGAAAAGATTGGTGTACTTTGTGCTGTTTTCGTAAAGCTTGAGAAGGCTGTCTTCACCGATGCCGTTTTCGGTATAGTTTTCAGCATAGCCGAGAGTGTTGCAGTAGTAGTCAAGCATCTGCTGAGCGGTATCTTCCTCGGCTTCGGTAAGTTCAAGGTTAAGTCTTTCGTATTCAGATTCAACTACAAGATATGTTTCAAGGTCTTCAATAGCCTTCTGCTGAATCCAATCATAAGCGTTTACAGTTTCCTTAGTATCTGTAATGTAGTAAACATCATCTTCTGTAACCTCTGTTGCAGATTGATTTGTTGTCTGAACATAGGACAAAGCTGTGTTGTAAGCTGAAAGTTCATAGTAAAGGTAAATACCTGCGTTTATTTTTTCGCCGTTGTGTTCGGCAATCCAATTTGTATCTTCACCGCAGCCTGCAAGCGATGCACACGCTGTAATGGCTGTCGCTAATGCCAGCAATCTCTTTGCGTTGGACATATACAATACCTCCAAAAAATAATATTCACTCTATTATACAACAAATTTTTCTATAAGTCCAGCGATTTTGCAAAAAAATTATAAATTTTTCAAAAAACGCAATTTAAACGAGAATATTTTAATAATTAAAGTAAGTTAAAAAATGCTTGTATCTGCTCCTTTGTGGCAATGCATCTGCCTTGCAGCATTGTGCTTTGACCACCGCATTTGGCTGTAAGTTCAGCATTTATCCGTTCTTTTATCTCTGCCAGATTTACAGTTTGACTTGCCATTAAAAAGCTATATCCGTTTTCGCTTTCGCAAAAAACACCAAAAATACCACTGCATTTTTTCATGGTATCATTTGCAAGCGCACGCATCATGTTTGCATCAAAACCGCTTACAAAAACGCATAGATTGTTATTATCATCGGCAATGGAATTTGCAACTGTATCAACAAGCATTTTTTTCTGCTTTGCCAACTCTGCTTTTAAAGCAGAGTTTTCATCAAAAAGGCGTTTTACGCTTAAATCAACAGCATTTTGTTTTGATGAAAGCATAACCGAGATATTCTGCACCGTTTTCTGCTTTGTACGGTAATCATCAAGCGCATCATAGCCGCAGGCTATAAACAGACGCACGCCGCCTTTGTAGTTTTGAAAATCCACAATTTTTATAACACCCACAGAGCCTGTGTGCTTTACGTGCGGCGCACAGCAGGCGCATAAATCCACACCGAAAATATCAACAATGCGGACGTTTTCTGTCAAATCAAGCTTGCTGCGATAGTTAAGCTTTTGCAGCTCGTCAGGAGCAGGGTAATACGCTTTTACAGCCCAATTATTATACACCGCTTTGTTTGCACGCTCTTCCAAAAAGTTGATATCTTCAGCGGATAGCTTTTTGTCAAAATCAATTGTAACGGCATCGTTGCCAAGATGAAACCCCACGTTTGTACAACCAAAATGCGTGTGTGCAAGGCCTGATAATATGTGCTCGCCCGTATGATTTTGCATTTTTCTGAAACGCTCGTCCCAATCAATGCCGCAATCATATTCTTTGCCTACTTCCAATCTTTTGTCTGCGATATGGAAAATCACGCCGTCTTTTTCAAAAACATCGCTGATTTTTGCATCTCCGATTTTGCCCGTGTCGCAGCTCTGACCGCCGCCCGTTGGAAAAAATGCGGTTTTATCCAGCGTTATGCAGTAGCCATTTTCGCATTTTTCGCACGTTAAAACAGTCGCATAAAACAGCGCAATATAGCTGTCTTCGTCAAAAAGTCTTTGTGTCATATACTATATACCCCTTGATTACTCGCTGATTTCAAGCAGTGCATCTGCCTTATCATCGTCAAGTCTTTCAACGTCACGCAGTTTTCTTGATATTGCACGGCTGCGCACGCCAACAAGCTTATCAAGCTCAGCATCAACCTGACGGATGCGTTTTTGTGTGGCGTCAAGTACGGCTTCAAACTTTTCAAACTCTGATTTAACAGCGCCAAGCACCTGCCACACTTCGTTGGAGCGCTTTTGGATAGCCAATGTTTTAAATCCCATTTGCAGAGAATTTAAAAGCGCCGCCATTGTGCTGGGACCTGCTATATTTACGTTATAATCACGCTGCAAAATCTCAACAAGACCACGGTTTACAACCTCGGCGTACAGCCCTTCAAACGGCAGAAACATTATGCCAAAGCTTGTTGTGTAAGGCGGCTGTATATATTTGCTTGAAATATCCTTTGCCTCTGATTTAATTCGTGCGCAAAGCTGATTTACCGCTGCGTTTACTAACTCGGGCGAGCCGCTGTCGTAAGCATCCTGCAATTGAGTATAAGCATCGGCAGGGAATTTTGAGTCAATAGGCAAATAACATGGCGCATTATCACCGGGAAGCTTTACTGCAAATTCCACACGGTTTGCGCTTTGCGGTATTGTTGCAATGTTTTCTTCGTACTGTTCGGGCGCTAAAATATCACGCAATATTGCGCCAAGCTGAACCTCGCCCAAGATACCTCTGTTTTTAACGTTGGAAAGCACCTTTTTTAAATCGCCTACGCCCTGCGCCAAAGTCTGCATTTCGCCAAGCCCTTTGTAAACTTCTTCAAGTCTTGTGCTGACAAGTGAGAACGATTGATTCATCTTATCTTCAAGAGTTTTTTGTAGTTTTTCGTTAACCGTTTTTTCAATTTCGTTAAGCTTTTTGTTATTGTCTTCTTGAATATATCCCAATCGTTTTGATATTGTTTCGCGCATAGCTTCAAGCTTTTGTTCGTTATTGGATTCAAGTGTTTTCAAACGTTGTTCAAGCTGGCTGAGCTGTGCAAGCATAGCCTCGTTCATGGCCTGCTGTTTGGATACGGTTTTGGTATCAATTTCGCTTAAGATATGCGACATTGAATCGGCAGAGTTTTTTTGATTTGTACTCAGCATATCGCCCAAAAGCTTTACCGAATTTTGCACAGATTGAATAGTCATTGCGGAGGATTCATTATTAAGTCGTGCAAGCTCACCTTTAAGTTGTTCAATTTCCTTTGAATTATCGTTTTTCTGTTTTGAGTTTATCAGTATAAGTATTAAAATCACATTTGCGCAAATTGCAAGTAATAAAATGGCTATTTCCATAAAAAATCCTTTCGGTATCATAAATATCACAACATAAAGATTATAACATTATAAAAATAACATTGCTATTGACAAAGTACACAAAAACACGGTTTTTTGAGAATTTTTGCAATGGCTGTTACATATATTTAGTTAACGCCTGTTTGATTTGGATATACAGTCAAACACGGAATAATCAACATCAGCATTGGAGTGAGAATTTTGAAAGGAGAGCCAAATGAAAGAGCTATACAGCTCGGAGAGTACATAATAGAAACGAAATCAACGGTGCGCGGTGCAGCTGCGCAGTTTGGAATAAGTAAATCAACCGTACATAAAGATTTGCAAGAGCGTTTACCAAAAATTTGCCCATCACTTTATCCGCAGGTAAGGGAGGTTTTGGATAAAAACAAGCAGGAACGGCATATAAGGGGCGGGCTTGCAACAAAGCATAAGTATGAGATGAAAAGCCGTCAGGTAGGGTTTATACGATAGCGTGTTTGCCGGCTGTTGCCGGCAGAGCGTTTCGGATAAAAGTTGACTTATAAATATTAGTTAACACTCGACCATATAAGATATACAAAAAAGTCCTCGCCAACGGCGAGGAGTGCGTGCACGCACTGTGCAATTGCCGGCTGCTGCCGGCGAAGCAATTTCGTTGTATAAGTCAACTAAATTGTTTTTGTTGACACTCGACTATATAAGATATACAGAATAGTCCTCGCCAACGGCGAGGACTGTTTTCGTTATATGGGTACGATGCGTTTTTCAAAAACAAAACATTCAAAAGAGTTTTTATATGTTTGTTGCAACCCAAAGGTGAGGATAGG
>JAZQJI010000028.1:0-6081 GCA_045541475.1 Oscillospiraceae bacterium | reverse complement strand
GTCTGATAAGCTTCGGATATTTCGTTCATAGCAGTTTGCAGTTCGGGCGGAATGTATGAGCCGCCGTATTTTCCAAAATAGCCGTTTGCGTCAGGGTAGTTCTTAAAGTATGTGTCAAATTCAACATTATTATATTTCATGATAAAATTCCTCCAAATTTTGATATAGTTTAGGATGGTTTAGGTTTAGTCCATAATTTCATATTAAATTTATTTATACGGCGCAAAGCGCGCCACCAGCGTTTTGTCATAAGCATTTTATTTACCTCCTTCAAAAAAGAAAAACTCCTTTGATTTATATTTTGTCAAAGGAGTTAATAAAACAAAAACGCCCTTGACAGAAATATACTAATTCTGTCAAGGACGAATAAATACAAATATCCGCGGTGCCACCTTGATTCACAGCATGACCTGTGCGCTTAGCGAAGCTCCAACAAGCTCCCGACTTCTTACGCGAGTCTTACGTCTGTGAATTTCCTCACAGCCCTTAGCAGCCCATATTACTCAGAGAGCCTTTGTGGAACTCACACCATAATCCACTCGCTCGGAAAGACCGACTCTGCCTTTTTTCTGCCTCAACGGTTTGTTGTTTATTAAATTATTTGTTATTATACTACTATGAATATGCTTTGTCAATACTTTTTGTGAAATTTCTTTGAAAAAACATCTTTTTTCTTCACTTTAATTGATTTTCCACCCTTTTTATGGTAAAATATTATATATTTAAACCGATTGTGAGTGTGGAGATACTGCTATGAGCAAAAAGGAAATATTCAAAAGATATATTTTATTTATACTATGCCTGTTCTTTATGGGAATAGGTGTGGCACTTACTAAACATGGAGAGTTGGGAGTATCACCCATTTCATCAGTTGCAAATGTTATCAGCATTAAATTTTCATTTTTATCATTCGGAACATGGCTTACCATTTCAAACTGTGTGCTGCTTCTCGGACAAGTGATATTGCTCCGTAAAAATTTTATGCCTTTTCAGCTTTTGCAAATCCCTCTTTCATTTTTGTTTGGATATTTCACAGATTTCGGTCTGTACCTGGCGAGCTTTATACCAAACGACATTTACATAGTAAAGCTGTTACTTGTTATATTCGGAATAGTTGTTCTTGGCTTCGGTATCACCCTTGGGGTGATTGCAAATGTAATTCTAAATTCAGGTGAAGCATTTGTAAAGGCACTGTCAGATGTTTTACATAAGGATTTTTCAAATGTGAAAATTGCATTTGATATATCTTGGGTTGCACTTTCTATTGTTCTTTCACTGATTTTCTTTAACGGCTCGATGGTCGGAACAAGAGAAGGTACTGTAATATCTGCCGTATTTACAGGAGTTGCGGTTAAGCTATGGTTAAAGTTTATTAAAAACCCCATTGAAAATGTACTTATAAAATAAAAAATTCGATTTAGAAATCAAAAAATATAATATCAGGATTTATAAAAAAGTAGCGTGATTATATGCTGAATATAGTAAGTCTTATTTCGGGTGCTTTAGCTTGGATATTTGCCGTCTTTGCAATTACAGTATCTAAAGCATATACATCCCACAGAAATACGTTTGTGAGCTTCACTCTATGCACAATATCCCTTTTGTTTCAATTATTTGAGATAAACCGTAGAGTATTGATTGGTGATTTTTCAGCTATTGAAGATACTATTCGTGCGGTCATAATTGCCGGTATTGTATTGATTGCAATTACAGCTATATTAAATCTAATTGCAATATTAAAAACAAAGAACAAGTAAGATGAGTCAACACTTATTTTCATACAGAGTCAAAAAGTAAAGACCTTTGCGGATTTAAGATTCGCAAAGGTCTTTTATATGCAATTACTTTGAAAGCATTACCTTATCGTTTGCAAATTCGCTACCGCTTGCTTTTTCAAACAGTTCAAGCAACTGCGGGATAGTAAGCTTTTTCTTTTCCTCGCCCGACACATCTATGATTATTCTTCCTTCATGCATCATAATAAGGCGGTTGCCGTATTCGATTGCATCGTGCATATTATGCGTAATCATAAGTGTTGTGAGGCTATCCTTTGACACAATTTCTTCCGTAATTTCCAATACCTTTTTTGCAGTTTTAGGATCAAGTGCCGCTGTATGCTCATCAAGAAGCAAAAGCTTCGGCTTTTTAAGTGTTGCCATAAGAAGTGTAAGAGCCTGTCTCTGACCGCCTGAAAGAAGCCCTACCTTTGCGGTAAGTCTTTCTTCAAGTCCCAAACCAAGAATTTTTAAAAGCTCTTTGTATTCTGTCCTCTCCTTAGATGTGATACCTGCACGGAGAGTTCTTCTTTTACCACGTCTTGCAGCAAGAGCAAGATTTTCTTCAATCTGCATATCTGCCGCAGTTCCGGTCATTGGATCCTGAAAAACTCTGCCAAGGTATTTTGCACGTTTATATTCCGGCAAGCCGGTAATATCAACACCATCAATCACGATATTTCCGCAATCTACGGGATAGACACCTGCAATCATATTCAGCATTGTGGATTTACCAGCACCGTTTCCGCCGATAACAGTTACAAAATCGCCTTTTTTGAGATGTAAGTCAATTCCGTTAAGAGCTTTCTTTTCGTTTATTGTTCCGGGGTTAAAGGTTTTTTCTACACCTGTGATTTTAAGCATTTGCCTTACCCCCTTTATGTTTTCTCATATGCCTTTGGGCATATTGATTCTTCCAATAAGGAATAGCAAGGAAAATAGCAACAATAGCCGCCGAAAGAAGTTTTAAGAGGTTTGCATCCATACCGAGTGTGATAACCGTCTGGATAACGATATAATAAATAATCGAACCAAACGCCACTGATAACAAACGCAATGCAAAGTTCTTGAAAATTTTTCCGAAAAGTGCTTCGCCGATAATAACCGCAGCAAGACCGATAACGATAGCACCTTGTCCCATCTTAACGTCTGCAAAACCCTGATACTGTGCAAGAAAAGCTCCCGAAAAAGCAACGAGACCGTTTGATAGCATAATACCAAGAACCTTATTGAAGTTTGTATTGATACCCTGTGCTCTGCTCATATTAAGGTTTGTACCTGTTGCTCTGATAGCACATCCCATTTCCGTTCCGAAGAACCAATACAAAAGTGCGATCATTACAACCAAAACCACTCCAACAGTTATAAGCGGATTATGGAATGCAAAATCCCTGACCCAGCGCAGCGAAACAAGAAGCTCGGTTTGATTCACATTAACAGACTGGTTGGCTTTTCCCATTATTTTAAGGTTGATGGAATAAAGGGCAAGCTGTGTAAGAATACCCGACAAAATTGCAGGGATACCCATGCAGGTATGCAAAAGTCCTGTTATAGCACCTGCCAAAAGACCTGCAATAAATGCGATTAGCATTGCAAGCCACAAATCACAACCGTTTAATATAAGTATAACAGCCACAGCTCCGCCTGTTGCAAATGAACCGTCAACGGTAAGATCCGCAACATCCAGAATTCGGTAGGTTATATAAACACCGATAGCCATAATGCCCCATATAAGTCCCTGAGAAAAGGAACCGGGCAGAGCAGTTATAAGTTGTTCTAAAATTTCCATTTAATTCACCATACTTAAATTCTATCAAGCCTGAGAGAAATGGTTTTTCTCAGGCTTGATAGACGCTATATTTTATTCTTCGATTGCTGTATATCCTTCAAGAGGTTTAATTCCTAAAGCTTCGCAATTCTGTTTGTTGTATTTAGGTGTCTGTTTCTCTGCATATTCGATAGGCATATTGGAAATATCTTCGCCGTCTTTCAAAATCTTAACAGCCATCTTACCTGTGGTGTAGCCAAGGTCATAGTAGCTGATAGAAAGTGTCGCAATACCGCATCCTGAACAAATACCTTCTTCGCCTGCAATTACAGGAATCTTTTTAGGTTCACAGATATTATCAATGATACCTGTGTTTTCTGCAACAGTGTTATCGGTAGGAACATAGATTACATCGCTCTTATCTGCCGCTGTGGTACAAATCTGAGCAAGGTCATTGGAATCTGTAAACGGATATAATGTAGCTGTAAGACCTTTCTTTTCAAGCTCTGCTTTAACAACATCTACCTGATACTGGCTGTTTGCTTCTTTTGAGCAGTAAAGAAGACCTACATTTTTAGCGTCCGGACACCACTCTGTAATCATTTCTGCCTGTTTATCAAGAGGAGCAAGGTCGGATGTACCTGAAATATTTCCGCCAACAGTTCCGTCAAAATTCTTGATTTCAAGAGCAACACCATATTCTGTAACTGATGTACCGAGAATCGGAATGTCGCCTGTTGCTGCAGCCGCCGCCTGAAGCGCAGGTGTTGCGTTTGCCATAATGAGATCTACGTTGTTTGATACAAACTGATTAGCAATAGTTGAGCAAGTGTTGGGATCATTCTGGCCGTTCTGGAAATCAAACTCAACCGCATCTTCGCCAAGCTCGTCAATAATTGCCTGCTTGAAGCCTTCTGTTGCTGCATCAAGTGCATCGTGTTCAACAAGCTGAACAATACCGATCTTGTACTTAGCATTTGAGCTGCCACCATCGGAACATCCGGCAAGTGATACCAAACTTACGCACATAACAAGTGCCAACATGAGAGATACTACTTTTTTCATAATAAAAACTCCTTTGAAATTTTATTTTATTCACGCCCTGACGGGCATAAATTTCTGATAGCAGATGGCTTATGCAGCCAGTTTCGCAACAAGCGAAACAATATTATATATGATAGGTGCAAACAAAATTGCAGGCAGAAAATCCGCAACCTTGATTTTTGTAATTCCCATTAGATTTGTGCCTATCATAATAATTAAGATTGAGCCTACACAAGTCATTTCGTTAATCGCACCAGTGCTCATAAACGGTGCAATAAGTCCTGCAAGAAGAACAAGTCCGCCCTGAATAACAAGTACAGATACCGACGACAGCAAAACTCCGAGTCCGAGGCTTGAGGCAAGCATCATAGAAGATACAAAATCAAGTGTTGCTTTTGTTATAAGCACCGAGTTATCTCCGGTGAGTCCTGCCTGAATAGAACCTGTAACCGTCATTGAGCCGACGCAGAATAAAAGCGTAGCAGTAACTAAACCCTCGGCAAATGATATGCCTTTGTTATCCTTTTTGAATTTTGTTTCTACCGCCTTTGCAAGTCTGTTGACTGCACCATCAATGTTCGATAGTGTTCCTGCGATTACACCTAACACTATTGATGCAATTGCTATGAGAACATTTTCGCCACACAAACTTCCCGATATGCCTATGTAGAGGGTACAAGCGCCAAGACCAACCATAGCTGCCGTACTTACTTTTTCAGGAATACCTTTTTTAAACAGTAATCCTATGCACGAACCTAAAATTACTGTTATTACATTTACTATTACTCCAAACATTTTTTCGCCTACTTTTCATCTATAAAACAAAAATCCTCTGCATCTTAAATAAGATACAGAGGACGAAAATCAATTCCGTGGTACCACCTCAGTTTATCACTACCTCACGATAGCGACCTTATCAGGTACTAACATACCTTAGTTCTATGACGGGAACACCCGTTGCATCCTACTGAAGATTACTCTCGTTCAGTGCACTGCTAACAGAAGGAATTCGTCAAGGTTATTACCATTGCCTCGCACCAACCGGCAACTCTCTCCAGGCTCTTTCCAAGCTTACTTAGTTCTGCTCACCGCATTTAGATGATATTTAATTTATGCAAGGTATTATATCACTATATTCCAAAAAAGTCAATGGTTTTGAGTAAATTTATAAATTTTCTAAAAAATTCTAAATTATATATAAAATTCCACCCAAAAACATCTTACAAAATATCAGTAATACTTCCTGCAACTATTCCGTCAATAAACTGCTTTGCAGCACGTGCAGATCGTGTACCACGCTTCAATGCAAATTTCTCTGCCGATGCTTCAAGCTTTTCTGTATCGTATTCTATACCTTGTTTATCGGCAAGATTATGCACGATATCAAGATATGTTGCTTTATCGGGTCTTGAAAATGTAAGCTGAATTCCAAATCTTTCGGAAAGAGATAACAATTCCTGCATTGTATCGTTAAAGTGAACATCGTCACCTTCA